>JAOPWM010000131.1 GCA_025965695.1 Blastococcus sp. | reverse complement strand
ACGGCAGGGAGGCGGCCGTGGGGGAGGCGCTGCTGGCCGGTCCGCTCGAGGTGGCCGTGAGCGGACCCGCGGGGCCGGAGCGGGACGCCCTGGCGTCGGCGGCCCGGGCATCGACGAGCCCTGGCGCCGTCGTCGTGGTGGGGGAGCCGGACGCGGAAGGGGTTCCTCTGCTGGCCGACCGCCCACTGCTCGCGGGGAAGCCGGCGGCCTATGTCTGCCGCGGCTTCGTGTGCTCGGCGCCGGTGGGCGACGTGTCCGCTCTGAGCGCAGCGATGGCATCTTCCTGACCGACCGGCGGCGGATTACCGTGTAACTGTGTAATCAACGCCGACCCTGGAGGTCACCATGCATGGACACCGTTTCGCCGACGCACCGTTCGGACCGGGATTCGGTCGGGGGCACGGCCGCGGACGGGGAGGTCGCGGCCGCGGACCCGAGTCGGCGCCGCCCGTGGAACGCTCGGAGGTGGCCGGCTGGTTCGCCGGTCGGCTGCCCGACGACTGGTTCACCGGCCCGGTGGAGCTGACCATCGACCGCGACGAGATCACCGTCGTCGGCGCGCTCCCCGAGCCCGATGCCGGCGAGGGTGATGCGGCTGCTGCTCGCGCCGGCCGGATCGCACGATTCCGCGAGGAGACGCGCGGGGAGCGGATGGCGATCGCCGACGCCGCCCAGGAGCGCTACGGGCGGTCGGTCGCGTGGGGTGCGTCCTGCGGTGACACCCGCGAGATCTTCACCAACCTGTCGATGCCGGTGATGACACGGCTCCGGCAGGGGGAGCGACTGGTGCTGGACACGCTGGTCGACGCCGGTGTGGCCCGCTCGCGGTCGGAGGCGCTGGTCTGGGCGGTCCGCCTGGTCGGGCAGCACGCCGACGAGTGGCTCGCCGAACTGCGCGCGGCCATGGAGTCGGTGGAGGAGGTCCGGGGGCGGGGTCCGCAGGTCGGCTGAGGAGCTGCGTGCATACCCGATCCGGTCTACCTGCTCGGCGACGCACGGCGGGCGCCCGTCGCGCTGCACACGCCGGCCGCTGGGGCCGCCGTCCATCATCTGGACCTGGTGCTGCGACTGGACCGGGCCGGGCCGGCGGCGGCCCGTTGGCCGAGGCGCGCCGGGTACTGGAGGGCCTGCTCGGCCGTCCCCTGCCGGTGGACCGGGACGACGTGACCGCCGTCCGGCGCGGCACCGGACGGAGGCGCTGAGCGACGCCGACCGCGCCGAGCTCGGGGCCGAGGCGGCGGCCTTCCCGCTGGTCGGCTGAGCGGTGCGCGGTCTGTTCCACCGGACAGGGACACTGGGCGTCGTGCCAGCCAGTGCCGTCCCTGTAGCGACCGACGTCCTCGTCGTCGGAGCCGGTCCTGCCGGGTCCGCCGCCGCGGCCTGGGCCGCGCGCGCCGGACACGACGTCGTCCTCGCCGACGCGGCCGTCTTCCCGCGCGACAAGACCTGCGGCGACGGGCTGACGCCGCGCGCCATCGCCGAGCTCGACCTGCTGGGCCTGGGCGACTGGGTGCGCGGGCACGCCCGCAACCGCGGCCTGCGCGCAGCCGGGTTCGGCCGGGAGTGGCAGCTGCCCTGGCCGGGCGGCACGTTCCCGGATCACGGCAGTGCGGTTCCCCGCACGGAGCTCGACGCGCGCATCCGGGAGGTGGCGGTGGAGTCGGGTGCCACCCCGCTCGACGGCGCCCGGGCGGTCGACGTCGAGCGGGACGGCGACCGGGTCACCGCCGTGGTCTTCGAGAACGCGGACGACGAGCAGTTCCGCATCGCCTGCCGGCGGCTGGTCGTGGCCGACGGGGTGCGCTCCCCCCTCGGGCGGGTGCTGGGCCGTGAGTGGCACCGGGAGACCGCCTACGGAGTGGCGGCCCGAGGCTACGTGCGTTCCGGGCGCAGCGACGACGAGTGGATCTCCTCCCATCTGGAGCTGCGTGGCGCCGAGGGCGAGCTGCTGTCGGGCTACGGCTGGGTCTTCCCGCTCGGAGCTGCCGCGGGTGAGGTGAACATCGGGGTCGGGACGCTGGCCACCGCCCGTCGTCCCGCGGGGGTGCAGCTGAAGTCCCTGCTGGAGACCTACACCGACGCCCGCCGCGACGAGTGGCAGATCGACGGGCCGGTCCGGGCGCCTGCGTCCGCGCTGCTGCCCATGGGCGGCGCCGTGTCGGGGGTGGCGGGGCGCAACTGGGCGCTGATCGGCGACGCCGCCGGGTGCGTGAACCCGCTGAACGGGGAGGGGATCGACTACGGCCTGGAGACCGGCCGCAGCGTCGTCGACCTGTTCGGCGAGGACGACTGGTCCCGGGCGTGGCCGGCCACCCTGCGCGGGCACTACGGCGAGGCGTTCTCCATCGCCCGCCGGCTGGCCGGGCTGCTCACGCTGCCGCGGTTCCTGCCTGCCGCCGGGCCGGTCGGCATGCGTTCACGCAGCCTGATGACCGTGGCGCTGCGGGTGATGGGCAACCTGGTCAGCGAGACCGATCGTGACGTCGTCGCAAGGGCCTGGCGCACCGCCGGCCGGCTGTCCGTACGAATGGACCACCGGGCACCGTTCGCCTGAGCGGGGGCCCGAAGGGTCTCCCGAGCCCGGACGGGAAGGGCTCAACGCCAGCGGGGAACGGCTCGTGGCCGCGGTGACGTCCGGAGGACGTCAGACGAACGGAGAGTTGTACATCGCGAAGTAGACGGCGATGTAGTGGCAGATCGCCGCGACGATGGTCATCGCATGGAAGACCTCGTGGTAACCGAAGGTGCCCGGCCAGGGGTTGGGCTTCTTGATCCCGTAAGCGATGCCACCCACCGTGTAGAGCAGACCGCCGGCGGCGAGCAGCACCATCGAGGCCACCCCGGCGATGTGCAGGATGTCGGTGAGGACGAAGACCGCGACCCAGCCCAGTCCGATGTAGAGCGGCACGCCCACCCAGCGGGGCGCGGTCGGCCAGCTGAGCTTCAGGATCACGCCGGCCAGCGCACCGGCCCAGACGACGGCCAGAACCCAGTAGCCCGTCGGCTGGTTGACGGCCAACAGCGAGAACGGCGTGTAGGTGCCCGCGATGAACAGGAAGATCATCGAATGGTCGAGCCGCTTCATGATCTTCCAGCCGCGGGGTGACCAGCGCCGCCGGTGGTAGAGCGCACTCACCCCGAACAGCCCGCAGATGGTCAGGCAGTAGAGCGCGACCGAGAACCCGGCGCGGGGCCCGAGCACAGCGGCCAGGGGGATCAGGACGGCGCCGGCGACGATGGCGCCGAAGAATGCGAACAGGTGCAGCCAGCCGCGCATCCGCGGTCGGGTGTCGGGGTGTTCCCAGTCGGTGTCGTCGAAGTCGGTGGCGGTCCAGGCTCTCGTGACCTGCTCGCCCTCCTCGCGGACGGCGGTGGCCGCCTCGTTCCGCGGAGCCTCCAGTTCGGCTCCGTCGGCCTCCACCCGGACCTGCTCGTTGTCATGGGGAAGGGCACTCATGCTCCGAGGTTACGGTTCCGTAGGTTGTGCGTCATCCCGAGGGACTGTGACTTCGCTGGAGGAGCCCGCTACCGGTTCGCCGCCGTCCGGAAGGGCGACCGGCCGGGGCCGGGGGCTGGGCCTAGGGTGGCCCCGTGGGGGCGCGCCAGAAGGTTCGCGACGTGATCGTCCAGGTCTACGAACGGCGTCTGGCCCGCGCGCTGGAGGGCGCCGACATCCCCCGCCACGTGGGCGTCATCATGGACGGGAATCGGCGCTGGGCGCGGGCCATCGGGCTCGAGGACGTCGCCCACGGCCATCGCCGCGGCGCCGACAAGATCGTCGATCTGCTGGGCTGGTGTGACGACGCCGGCGTCTCCGTCGTCACCCTGTTCATGCTCTCCACCGACAACCTGCGCCGTCCCGAGCCCGAACTCAGCGCACTGCTGCAGATCATCGAGGACGTCGCGGTCGACCTCTCTCGGCCCGGCCGCCGGTGGCAGGTGCGGGCGATGGGTGCCGCCGAGGTCCTGCCGCCGGAGACGGTCGCCGTGCTCAAGCAGGCGGAGGAGGACACCCGCGACCGGCCGGGCGCCACGGTGAACCTCGCCGTCGGTTACGGGGGACGCCGGGAGATCGCCGACGCCGTCCGCTCGCTGCTGGCCGAGCACGCCGAACGCGGCACCACGCTGGAGGAACTGGTCGAGGCACTCGAGGTCGAGCACATCGCCGAGCACCTCTACACCCGCGGTCAGCCCGATCCGGACCTGGTCATCCGAACCAGCGGCGAGCAGCGCATGTCCGGGTTCCTGCTGTGGCAGACGGCGAACACGGAGTTCCACTTCACCGACGTGTACTGGCCGGACTTCCGCAGGGTCGACTTCCTCCGGGCGCTCCGGGACTACTCCGCGCGGCACCGCCGGTTCGGCGGCTGAGAGACTCCGCCCATGACGGCCGGAGCCCTCGACGTCCCCCTCGAGTACGTGCGGCTGGGGCTGCGCTTCGACCGCCTGGAGTCCGGCTTCGTCGACGCCTACACCGGCGATCCGCGAATCCGGGCGCAGGTGGCCGACGAGCCCGCGCCGACCCCGCAGGCGCTCCGCGACCAGGCCCGCGGCCTCCTGCGCGAACTCCATGCCGCCGCGCTCCCGGCCGACCGCGCCGACTACCTCCGCGGGCAGCTGACGGGGTTGGAGTGCACCGCCCGGAAGATGAGTGGGGAGCCGGTCGGGTTCGTCGAGGAGGTGGCCGACTACTTCCAGGTCGACGTCGTCCTCGGTGATCCCGCCGTCTATGCCGCGGCGCACGCCGAACTGGACGCGCTCCTGCCCGGGGGTGGATCGCTGGGTGAGCGTTACGCGCTGCACCGCCGGCGGGAGGAGTGCCCGCCCGACCGGCTGGAGGCTGCCGTCCACGCGCTGTCGAGCGCGCTGCGTGACCGGGTCCGGGGCCGGTACGGCCTGCCGGAGGTCGAGACGGTGCACTACGAAGTCGTCACCGATCAGCCGTGGTCGGGGTTCAACTACTACGAGGGGAACTACCGCTCGCGGGTGGCGATCAACGCCGACCTGCCGCACCGGCTCAGCCACCTGCCGCACCTGGTCGCGCACGAGTCCTATCCGGGGCACCACACCGAGCACTGCCGCAAGGAGCTCGGACTGGTCGGCCGGGCCGCACGGACCGAGCACACGGTCTTCCTGGTCAACACCCCCGAGTGCCTCATGGCCGAGGGACTGGCCGACCTCGGGGTGCAGGCGTCGATCGGCGAGGGCTGGGGCCCGTGGGCGGCGGAGATCCTGGGCGACCTCGGCCTGCGGTTCGACGGGCACCTCGCGGAGCGGGTCGCCGCGGCGACCGCGCCGCTGAACCGGGTTCGCCAGGACGCCGCGATCCTGCTGCACGACCGCAAGGCAGATCCCGACGATGTCATCGCCTACCTGCAGCGGTGGTCGCTCGTGAGCGCCGAACGAGCCGGCCAGCAGCTCCGCTTCCTCACCCACCCGTTGTGGCGGGCGTACATCTCCACCTACGTGGAGGGCTTCGACCTGCTCTCCCGCTGGCTCATTGACCGGCCGGCGGGCCAGCCTGTCGAGGACCGCTTCCTGCGGTTGCTCGACGAGCCCCTCACGCCTCGTGCCGTGACCGCCGAGCTGCGGGCCGCCTGAGCCATGCCGCGCCGCGACCCGCGCGAGGCACGTGTGCTCGGACTGTGGACGGCGGCCTGGCTCGCCGTCCTTCTCCTCGCGGGGTTGCTGTGGCTGGGGGATCTCTCGCTCCAGTGGCCGGTGCTCGCGGTGCCGGTGCTCTGGGCGCTGATCGCCCTCCGCCCGCGGCGGCACCGTGGCCCGGCCCGTGCGTGGGAGGTCCTGCCCGCACCGGCCCGGACGGACACTGTCGAACGACCGGTCGTTCGCGACCGGCCCGACCGGCGAGGAAAGGCGGAATGACAGCTTTCCCCCTCGGCGAATCAGCTCGACCATGTCGGTGCCGTGGGAAATGCTGTCTCGGTGATCCACGCCCGCGGGCTCGCCCGCACATTCCGTAAGCGCAAGCAGGAGGTGCACGCCGTCGTCGGCGTCGACCTCGACGTGGCCGCCGGGGAGATCGTCGGCTTCCTCGGTCCGAACGGCGCCGGCAAGTCGACGACGCTGCGCATGCTCACCACCCTGCTCGAGCCCACCGCCGGCACCGCCACGGTGGCCGGCTGCGACCTGATCGCCGACCCGGTCGGCGTCCGCCGCCGGATCGGGTACGTCTCCCAGAGCGGCTCGACCGCGCCGGAGGCCCGCGCGGGGGAGGAGGTCGTCGACCACGCCCGGCTGTACGGGATGAGCACGGCCGAGGCCACCGCACGCGGCAAGCAGCTGTTCCGCGAGCTCGAACTCGACGGGCTCTGGGAGCGGCAGCCCAAGACGATGTCCGGCGGCCAGCGCCGTCGGCTCGACATCGCCATGGGCCTGGTCCACGTCCCCGGCCTGGTCTTCCTCGACGAGCCGACCACGGGCCTGGACCCGCAGGCGCGGGCGAACCTGTGGACCCACATCCGGGCCCTCCGGGAGGACCGGGGAACGACGGTCTTTCTCACCACCCACTACCTCGACGAGGCCGACGCGCTCTGCGACCGGATCCTGGTCATCGACCACGGCGCGATCGTCGCCAGCGGCACGCCCGACGAGCTCAAGTCCCAGGTCGGTGGCGACGTCCTGACCGTGACCGTCGCCCAGCCCGGGCAGATCGCCGACGTGTCCCGGCTGGTCGGGGCTCTGCCCGGTGCCGAGGCGCCCACCGTCGTCGACGACCGCGTCGTCGGCCGCGTCCCGCACGGCGGGACGGCGCTGGTCGAGCTGGTGCGTGGTCTGGACCGGGAGGACATCGCCATCAGCGGCATCGAGAGCCGCCGGCCGAGCCTGGACGACGTCTTCCTCGGGCTGACCGGACGGTCCCTGCGCGACGCCGAGACGCCCACCCCGGCGCCGGCCCAGGAGGTGGCGGTCTGATGGGCACGCTGATGCGCGACACCGGCACCATCTTCGCGCGGGCCATGCGGATGTCCCTGCGCAACCCCGCCTGGCTGGTCATCAGCCTGATGCAGCCGATCCTCTACATCGTGCTCTTCGGGCCCCTGCTCGAGCCGCTGTCGGGCCAGCTCGGATCGGCCAACGCCTACCAGATCTTCGTGCCGGGGATCCTGGTGCAGTTGGGCATCTTCGGGGCCCTGTTCGTCGGGTTCGGGCTGATCGCCGAGTGGCGGGCCGGCGTCATCGAGAGCCAGCGGGTCACCCCTGCCAGCCGGACGGCGCTGCTGCTCGGGCGGGTGCTGCGTGACGTCGTCGTCCTGCTCGTGCAGGGGACCCTGCTCGTCCTGGTCTCGATCCCGCTGGGGCTGCGCGCCCCCTTCCTGGGGATCGTGCTCACGCTGGTCGTGATCGCCCTCCTGGGCGCGGCGTTCGCGTCGGTGTCCTACGCGCTGGCGCTCACGCTCAAGAGCGAGGACGCCTTCGCGCCGCTGCTGAACGCCTTCGTGCTCCCGGTGCTGCTGCTGTCGGGCATCCTGCTGCCGATGACGCTCGCGCCGGGATGGCTGCAGGCGATCAGCGACGTCAACCCGCTCAAGCACATCGTCGAGGGGACCCGCGCGTTCTTCGTCGGCGGCTACGACACCTCGATCGCCTGGTGGGGGGCCGCGCTGACGGTCGTCCTGGCGGTGCTCGGCTGGATGTTCGGCGTCCGCCGGTTCCGCCGGGAATCCAGCTGAGCGACCGCTGACGACGTGTGGGGTCACTGGGACGACTGGTACCCCGTCGGGGTGACACGCCGGGTCCCGATAGAGGTAGATGACACGTTCCTGTCACCTGGCAGGCCTACCGTCCGCGGTGGATGACGAGTTGCCCTCGACGTCCACGGGAGGCCCGGTTGGTGCTGACGATTTCGTCGACCAGAGGGGCCGGAACCCGGCCTCTGTGCCGGGGCCCGGCCACCTTCGAGCGGGGGCGCGCCGTGTGCCCCACGGGAGTCGACTCATGACCGAGCTTGCGAGGCCATGCAGTAACGCAGCACCGATGGGCACGGGCCCGACGAGCGCCAGTGAGGTGGGCTCGTGACCACTCGCCGTACGTTCGTGCTCGACACCTCTGTCCTGCTCTCCGACCCGGGCGCGCTGCTGCGCTTCGGCGACTGCGACGTGGTGCTCCCGCTCGTTGTGATCGGAGAACTGGAGGACAAGCGCGATCACCCCGAACTGGGCTGGTTCGCGCGACAGTCGCTGCGCATCCTCGACGACCTGCGGGTCACCCACGGACGGCTGGACGCCCCGGTTCCCGTGGGCGAGGTCGGCGGCACGCTGCACGTCGAGCTGAACCACAGCGATCCGTCGGTGCTGCCGGCCGGCTTCCGCAACGACAGCAACGACAGCCGGATCATGGTCGTCGCGCTGAACCTGCGTGCTGAGGGCAGGAACGTCTCCCTGATCACCAAGGACGTTCCGCTGCGTGTGAAGGCCGCAGCCGTCGGCCTGGACACCGACGACTACCGGATGCACGACGTGAAGGACGCAGGCTGGACCGGGATGGCCGAGGTCTCCCTGGACGACGCCGAGCTCGACGACCTCTACGACGCCGGCGAGGCGTTCGTGCCGGCCGCGGGCGAGCTGCCGCCGCACACCGGGCTGGTGCTGCTGTCCTCCCGGGGCTCGGGGCTGGGACGGGTGACCGCGGACAAGCAGGTGCGGCTGGTGCGCGGCGACCGCGAGGCGTTCGGTCTGCACGGCCGCTCCGCCGAGCAGCGGATCGCCCTCGACCTGCTGCTCGACCCGGAGATCGGCATCGTCTCCCTCGGCGGCCGCGCCGGCACCGGGAAGTCGGCGCTGGCGCTGTGCGCGGGCCTGGAGTCGGTGATGGAGCGCCGCGCGCACAAGAAGGTCGTCATCTTCCGGCCGCTGTACGCCGTCGGCGGCCAGGAGCTCGGTTACCTGCCCGGCAGCGAGGGCGAGAAGATGGCGCCCTGGGCGCAGGCGGTCTTCGACACCCTCGGTGCGCTGGTCAGCGGGGACGTCGTCGATGAGATCGTGGCCCGCGGGCTGATC
>JAOPWM010000107.1 GCA_025965695.1 Blastococcus sp. | reverse complement strand
CCCCGTCTGAGCGGCATGTTCTCCGTCGCCGGCGACTCCACGGTCTTCGTCGACAAGACCGGCCGCCGGGTCGTCAACGAGAAGCTGCAGTACAACGAGCTGGCGCAGAAGTTCTTCACCTACGACGGGGAGAAGGGCGAGTACCCCTACCTGGTCCTCGTGCAGATCTGGGACCAGCGCAGCCAGGACCACTCGGCCAGCGACGAGTACGGCCGCCAGATCGTGCCGGGCGGGACCGATGACGCGCACGTCATCCGGGGGGAGACCCTGGAGGCGCTCGCCGCCGCCGTCGCCGACCGGCTCTCCCGCTATGCGCACGTGACCGGCGGGCTGACCCTCGATCCGAACTTCGTACCCAACCTGCAGCAGACGATCGACCGCTTCAACGGCTTTGCCGAGCGCGGCGTCGACGAGGACTTCCACCGTGGGGAGAAGCCGGTCCAGCTGCTGTTCAACGGTTCGGTCAAGGACGAGCCCGGCCGGACCAACCCGACCATGTGGCCGATCAGCAGCAGCGGGCCGTACTACGCCAGCCTGGTCACCGGCGGCACCCTGGACACCAAAGGCGGTCCGCGCACCAACACCGAGGCGCAGGTGCTCGACGACACCGGGCGGCCGATCCCCGGCCTCTACGGCGTCGGCAACTGCGTCGCGTCGGCCTCCGCCCAGGCGTACTGGGCCGGGGGCGCCACTCTCGGTCCGATCATCGCCTTCGCGCACCGGGCCGCCCAGGCCGCCGACCGCGAAACGATCCGGGAGCCCCGCAAACTGGCACCGTCGGCGTCCTGACCTCGTCGCCCGCCCCATCGCACAGGGAGTCCTCATGGCCATCGCGACCCGGACAATGACCGACGAGCAACGCAAGTCCGTCGCCCTCGAGTACCTCAAGGCCTTCGACAACGCCGGGACCACCTCCACCGGCGGCAGCATCCTGGATCTCTTCGCCGAGGACGCCCAGGTCATGTTCCCCAAGTGGGGGTTGGCGAGCGGCAAGGAGGAGATCGGCCGGCTGTTCACCGACATCGGGAGCACGCTGTCCTCGATCCAGCACCACTACGCGGAGTTCACTTGGATCTTCTCCGGGTCGGATCTGGTTGTCGCGGAGGGCACCAGCCACGGCGAGCACAAGGACGGCCCCTGGCGGGCCGGCGTCCCGGATTGGGGAGCGGGCCGATGGTGCGACGTCTTCGAGATCCGCGACTTCCTGATCCAGCGCTGCTTCATCTACCTCGACCCGGACTACGCCGGGAGAGATACCGCCCGATATCCCTGGCTGCCACAGCAATGACGACGCGGGCCGGCTGCGTCATGCGGCAGGAGCGCCCGCGAAGCAGCACAGGGGCCGTGCGGCTATGGGCGGTTGGCCAGGCGTGCCGCCCGGGAGAGGGGATGGGCTCGGGGAAGGCGATTGGGGCGCCCGGCGCCGTCGGCTCATGAGCGAGGTGGCCGGCCGGTCCGACGACCGTCTGTACGGCGGAACGGTCGGGACGGCGCCGGTGCCGGAGAGCGTGCTGTTGCCCGGGCACGACGTGCCGCTGGGCGCTACACCGCCGTCCGACGACTGCTGCCGCAACCGGAGCGCCGGATGGTCGGCGCATGGTGCTTCGTGGACCATTTCGGTCCCGAGGACGTGAGTGGCCGTCCTGGCATGCAGGTGCCGCCGCACCCGCACACCGGTCTGCAGACGGTCACTGGCTGGTGGACGGCGAGATCGTCCACCGCGACAGCCTGGGCAGCGACCAGCCGATCCGGCCGGGCCAGCTCAACCTGATGAGCTCGGGTCACGGCATCGCGAACTCCGAGATGTCCCCGCCGGACCTCCCAACGGGCATGCAAGGCCTGCAGTTGTGGGTGGTGCTCCCGGACGAGGCCCGCCACGGCGAACCGCGATTCGAACACCATGCCGAGCTCCCGGTTCTGCGCCACGGCGATGCGACCATCCCCGTCCTCGCGTGCACACACCGCTCGTCGCGGTCGAGGTGGTGCTCCCAGGGCCGGGCTCGCATCGGCTGAGCCTGGAGCCGGCGTTCGAGTACGGCGTCCTGACGATGTCCGGCGCCGTGGATGCCGCCGGCACGACCGTGACCCCGGGCTCACTGCTGCACCTCGCCCCCGCCGTTCTCAGAGCTGACGGTCGACGCTCCGGGCGGAGCTCGGGTGTTCCTGCTGGGCGGTGAGCCGTTCGAGGAAGACCTGGTGATGTGGTGGAACTTCGTCGGCCGTTCCCACGAGGAGATCGTGGAGGTCCGCAGGACCAGGATGCGCTGCGGCATCAGTTCTCAGGCGGCTCACGGGTAAGCACAAGACGCGCGAGGACCACGAGCAAGGCGAAGGCGTCGGTGAAGCAGAAGTGGCCCGCTCTCAGCTCAGATGACCGCGGTCATGCCGCCGTCGATGTACAGCACCTGGCCGTTGACGAAGTCCGCGGCGGGGGAGCAGAGGAACAGCAGGCCGCCGACCAGGTCGTCGACCTCGCCCCACCGGGCGGCCGGCGTCCGTTCGCGCACCCAGGCCGAGAACCGCTCGTCCTCGACGAGCGCTCGGGTGAGCTCGGTACGGATGTAGCCGGGGGCGAGGGCGTTGACCTGGATGCCGAGTGCGGCCAGGTCGGCGCACAGCCCCCGGGTCAGCATGACGACGCCGCCCTTGCTGGCTGAGTACGGCGTGATGTGGGGGCGGGCCAACTGGCTTTGCACCGAGCCGATGTTCACGATCTTGCCGCGGCCCGCACTGATCATGCTGGGCGCGATCTGCTGGGCGATGAGGAAGGGTGCGGTCAGGTTGATCGCGACGATCTCGTCCCATTCCTCCACGGGGAACTCCACGAGGGGGTGTCGCCGCTGGATGCCGGCGTTGTTGACCAGGATGTCCACCGAGCCGAGCGTTGCGACGACCTCGGCGACGCCGGCGCGGACCGTCGCGGCGTCGGTGATGTCGAACGGGACGGCGTGCACGGAGGCGCCGGTCTCCTCGGCCAGCGCCGTCGCGGCGTCCTTGCAGCGCGCGGGATCCATTCCGTGGAGAACGACCTCGCACCCGGCGACCGCCAGACCCCTGGCCAGCGCCAGCCCGATGCCACGGCTGGACCCGGTGACGAAGGCCGTTCGCCCGCTGATGTCGAAGGGGTGGTGGGCGGTCATGCTCTCGTGGTCCCTTCACGCTCGTTGCCAGACGCCGACAAGCTCATCACGAACTACGAGTTCGTGGACCGGGCGAAGGACGGCCGCCCGTCCCCACGGGCGCACGCTGCACGGTGCCGTGGCAGTCCGCACCGCATCGGTGCGGACCTTCCGCCTTTCGGAACGAGCGGCGCTGGCTGCCCAGGCGCGGTCGAGCGAGCGGGGAAGTGCGCCGCAAGGAGAGGGAGCGTGGGGCCAGCGACGCCGTCACTCTGAGGACGGCTGCGGCGCATGAGCCGCCCCGGGACATCTCGTGGCCGTTGACGGCTGATGTGAACGGCCAGGGGCTGTCCACGCTGGCGCGGACCGCCATGTCCCGATCCCGGACAGCAATGTCCCGGATCTCGCTGCTCTGCTCCTGAGCGCCAGTCCTCGGATCGCCGGCCCAGCGGGTCAGAAGACCGTGTACCCCCCGTCGACCACCAGCACCGAACCGGTCATGAAGGACGACGCCGGGCTGGCCAGGAAAAGCACCGCCGGGGCGATCTCCTCGGGGTCGGCCGCGCGCTGCTGGGGCGCGTCGTCGACCCAGTGGCGCTTGAACTCCGGCTGGTCGATCGGCGTCATGTCCGTGCGAACGTAGCCCGGCGCGACCGCGTTCACCCGGACGCCGTGCGGGGCCCACTCCGCGGCCAGCGACTTCGTCAGGTGGTGCACCGCAGCCTTGGATGCGTTGTACGCCGGCTGCCACTGCGGCCGGTTCACGATCTGCCCGGACATCGACCCGATGTTGACGATCACGCCTCCGCCCACGCCGATCATCTGCTCGCCGAAGACCTGGCAGCCGTGCCAGACGCCGTTCACGTTGACCCGCATCACATCGTCCCACTCCTCCTCGGTCACCTCGAGCGCCGGCCGGTGGATGCAGATGCCGGCGTTGTTGACCAGCACGTCGACCTGCCCCAGTTCCTTTGCGATCTGCTGGGCGACCGCCACGACGGACCCTCGGTCACCGACGTCGGCGCGGAAGGCGCTCGCCCGGACGCCCGCGGCGGTCAGCTCGTCGACGACCGTGCTGCTCGCGGCGGCATCACGCGCCACGATGGCGACGGTCGCGCCGGCCTCCCCGAGCGCGTGCGCGAAGGCGCGCCCCAGGCCCCGGTTCCCTCCGGTGACGACGACGACCTTGCCGTCCAGGCGAAAGCTGTCCAGGACTGTCATCTGCTCAGACTTCCACCGGACACGAGCTTGGTCACCAGTGAGCCTTGCGAGGGGGAACGTGGCCCGGTATCGCCATCAGCCGGCCATCCACGCCGGGGACCACCGCACCGATCCGGTCGGGCACCGACGCGCGCCCGGCGCTGAGATCGGCCACCGCCGGGCCGAGCGCGTCGATCAGCGCGTCCAGGTCGAGGAGGCCGGCGATCTCATCGCCGGTGAGCACCAGCACCCGGCAGATGCTCCGCGCGGGGCCGGGCCGGCGTCAACGGTGCCCGGTGCCGCGCCCCGACACGGTGCGGGGCGCTGCGCGCACTACGCAGACACGCAGTGCCGCGGGACATTCCCTGGCCGTCGGACTCGACATGTGGATGGCCGTCGACAGCTGATGCACGCGGCCAGGACACGGCCACACCGGCGCGGACAGCGATGTCTCGAGTTCGGACGGCACTGTCTCCGACGTGGCCGGCGGGACATGGGGGAGCCACGCGCCGGGCGCTGTTCGCTAGGTCAGGCCGCGGCGTGATGCAGCGCCCGGCCGGTCGCAGCCAGGCGCCCGCGGGCCCCGGTCCGAACGGGAGCCGAGGCGCACCGGACGTCGGCGCGGTAAGAACGCGGTAAGAACAGCGCATGGATCAGAGCGACGCGCCGCTTCTGGATGCCCTGGTCGAGTACCAGCGGCTCGACCGGTACGGCTTCACGCCACCGGGGCACCGGCACGGTCGCGGCGCCGATCCGCGCACCGTGGAGGTGCTGGGTATCGAGCCGTTCCAGGCCGATGTCCTGGCCAGCTCGGGTCTGGATGACCGGTCGTCGTCCGGGGGTGTCCTCAAGCGCGCGGAGACGTTGATGGCGCAGGCGGTTGGCGCCGACCACGCGTTCTTCTCCACGTGCGGTAGCTCGCTGTCAGTCAAGGCGGCGATGCTTGCCGTCGCCGGTACCGAGGCCGACCTGCTTCTGGGCCGGGACGCGCACAAGTCCGTCGTGGCCGGATTGGTGTTCTCCGGATTGCAGCCGCGATGGGTGCGGCCGCGCTGGGACGGCCGGCTGCACCTGTCGCACCCGCCGTCGCCCGAGGCGTTCGAGGCGGCGTGGGAGCGGCACCCGGACGCGGCGGCGGCGATGGTGGTCAGCCCCAGCCCGTATGGGACGTGCGCCGACCTGGCGGCGATCGCCCGGGTGTGTCACGCCCGTGGCAAGCCGCTGATCGTCGACGAGGCGTGGGGTGCGCACCTCCCGTTCCATCCCGACCTGCCGACGTGGGCGATGAACGCGGGTGCCGACGTGTGCCTGGTGAGCGTGCACAAGATGGGTGCCGGGTTCGAGCAGGGCAGCGTCTTTCACGTCCAGGGTGATCTGGTCGACCCGTCGCACCTCTCGGCGTGCGCGGATCTGCTCATGACGACCAGTCCGAACGTCATGATCTACGCCGCGATGGACGGCTGGCGGCGCCAGATGGTCCAGCAGGGGGAGCAGTTGCTCGGAGCGGCCCTGCAACGTGCCGCCGACGTCCGTGCCCGTATCGAGGCGCTTCCCGGGCTGCACGTGCTCGACGATGAACTTCTCGGCGCGGAGGCCAGCCACGACCTGGACCGCCTGCAGGTCCTGATCAGCGTCGCCGAACTCGGCATCAGCGGATACCAGGCAGCGGACTGGCTGCGCGCCAACTGCCACCTCGACGTCGGCCTCAGCGACCACCAGCGCGTGCTCGCGACGCTGTCGATGGCCGACGACGAGCAGACCACCGGCCGGCTGCTGGGCGCCCTGGAGGAGCTGGTGCGCAGCGCGCCGTCGCTGCCCCGGCCGAAGCCGGTGTACGTACCCAGACCCTCGGACCTCGAGCTCGACAGCGTCGACACCCCGCGCGCAGCGTTCTTCGGCCCCGCCGAGATGGTCCCGGCCCAGGACGCGGTCGGACGCATCGCCGCCGAACAGATCACCCCGTACCCGCCCGGCATCCCGGCACTGGTCCCGGGCGAGCGCATCAACGCCGCGGTCCTGGAGTACCTGCGCACCGGACTCGCCGCCGGCATGGTCCTCCCGGATCCGACCGACCCGAGCCTGCGCACCGTCCGTGTGACCGCCTCCGGCTTCCCCGAACACGGGCCGACCGGCTGACATCGATGGTGTCCACAAGTGTCAGCTTGTGCGCGCTGGTGAGAGTGACCGCCATGTTCGCGTGCCTCGAACCGGGACCGGGAGGTTGGAGTCCGCCACCGCCGGGGGGTGAGCTCGCAGCCGTGAGGGCGGACTGTGCGGCGACCCCCGACGGACTGCTCGATCCGCGGACGGTGCAGCCGGCGGCATGAGCGGGGCGGCACGTCCGCATCCACTGCTAGGGCGTTCGCCCCAGCCGCGTGCCTGCAACCGTGCAGTCCGCTCTGTTGCACTCAACCTTTCTCCTGGCTGACCTCTGGCCAGGTAAACCGCGGCCCCTGGCCGACCGCAGGCCAGCACCCATCCCGCCGCCGCCGTTGTCGGCCGAGGTGTTCCATGCTCGCCCAGCGCCACGCTCACTCCGGGCCCGGTCCTGACGACCGGCCGACGTTCGCCATCCGCGCCGATCTCACCACCGGCGGGGTCCACCTCGCCGGACGGCTCGACGGCAGCACCGCGCACCTGCTGCGCGACGCCCTGTCGACCCTGCTGGCCGACCGGCACACACGCTGGAACCTGGACGTCGCCGAGCTCACCGGGGCCGACGAAGCCGGGCTTCGGGCCGTCGACGCCGCCTACCGCCGCGCGACGCGACACGGTCGAGAGTTCACCCTCCATGGGGCGTCACCCGCGCTCCAGAAGGCCTTGACCCGGCTCAGCCTCGACCGCCGTCTCCTTGCTGCCAGGCCCCTGCCTGCCGAGGCCGAACCGCCGCGACCTCCGACCCCTCCGGACGCCGCCTGACGTCGGCCTGCCCGTGACCCCGGCAGGCCTTCACCGCGCGTCTCGGACCATGCCCGCGGTTCCCCGGGAAGGGCTCCCGCCCGGGACGACGGAGCCAACTCAACTGCGTGCCCTCGGGACGCCGCGGGACATTCTGTGATCGGCGATCAAGATCTAGATCGCGGCCGAGGCGGCGGAAGGGCGATCAGCGCGGGATGCCAGGCGGGAGCCCCGTGCGGCTCCCGACCCTGGTGAGCGTTGATCGTCTTCTTGAGGCCAAGGCACACGGAGGCTCGGCCAGCGGGAACGAGCCGTGATCGTCTCGCGGCGAGCTCGATGAGCGGCGGACTCGACCTCGCCCTTCTTTGTGACCTGGATCACGCAGGAGTAGTGTAGCTCTGCTAACCAGTTGCAGGGAGGCGTGAGGTGAGCCCCGAAGGCGAGTTGAGCACGGAGGATCTGGCCCGGACCGGTGGAGTGCGTGACGACGAACGGCCCACCGTTGACGAGCGGAGGGAGCAGGAGCAGGAGATGCCGGCGGCCGGTCCGCGGGTCGATGCGGACGAAGCGTCCTTACAAGGCAGCCAGCCCCATGTCAGGCCGCAGGAAGCAGACCCGGGGCACGAACAGCAGCCCGACGCGGGCGCCCCTCGTGAGGGCGGCAGCACCGCCGCGGCGCAGCGGCCCGGCGGCCCGGATCCTGTGCCGGACCGCCGGGGCGGCGATGGCGGGGATCAGGGCTCGGTGACGCAACCGGGCGACGGTCCCGGCGCCGGTGGCGAGGTGGCGCTGCTCGGGTCGGCCGACGAGGACCGGTTCCGTCAGCGCTGGGGGGACGCGCAGGCCCGGTTCGTCGACGATCCACAGGAGGCCGTGCGCAGCGCCGACGGGCTGGTGGCCGAGCTGATGCAGTCGCTGGCCCAGGGGTTCAGTGAGCACAAGGGACGGCTGGAGGCGCAGTGGCAACGCGGCGGCGACCCGGATACCGAGGAGTTGCGCCAGGCGCTGCAGCGCTACCGCTCGTTCTTCAACCGGCTGCTGTCGACGTGAATCGCCGGCCGGAAGAGAGGAGACCGGTGTGATGACGACCCTCGTCGTGGTCATCGTCGTGGTGGTGGTCCTGCTACTGATCGGGGCCGCGGTCGCCGTTCCGGCGATGCGTCGTCGTCGGCTGCAGCAGCAATTCGGCCCGGAGTACGAGCGGACCGTGGAGTCGGCCAGTGATCGTCGGGAGGCCGAGCAGGATCTGCAGCAGCGCGCCCAGCGACGGAAAGAGCTGGAGATCCGCCCTCTGGACCCAGTCGCCCGCGACGCCTACGCCCAACGGTGGCGCAGCACCCAGGAACGCTTCGTGGACGCTCCCAACCAGGCCGTCGACGACGCCGACACCCTTGTCCAGCAGGTGATGCGCGACCGCGGCTACCCGGTCGGCGACTTCGACCAGCAGGCCCGGGACGTCTCGGTAGACCACGCCGACGTGGTGTCGGAGTACCACGCCGCCCACGACATCTCGCTGTTGAACACGCAGCGCCAGGCCTCTACCGAACAACTACGCGAGGCGATGGTGCACTATCGCGCCCTGTTCGCCGCGCTGCTCGACAGTGGCGGCTCTCCTACGGGCCACACGGCGGAAGACAACGTGCCCGGCCGGTAGGGCTGTCTGACCCCAGCACGGTTCGCGGCGCCGTCGCCCGGGCCGCAGTCGGCGTTGGGGTAAGCGCGGTCACGGAGCCACCCCGAGCCGGGTGTCCACGCTTGGGCCCGAGTACACCGTGGCCGCCGGAGCGCCGGCACCGCGCTCTGGTTCTCCAAGATGATGCTGGACCCGACGGCACCGGTGGTCGTACTCATTCCAGCTCAGGCCGTCGGGTGTCGTGAGCCGGGTGAGTACGACGGGACGCACCGTCGCGGCGCGCTGACTCGTTCCGAAACTCGGACGCTCCGCCACGTGCTGCGTGGCCCGTGCGTCCGTACGCCTGTTCAATCCCTGGGACCGGGCATCGGCGCTTTCTCCGGGTCTTCCCTCAGTCGGGACTGCACATGACGAGTGGTCGCACGTCCGTCCTCAGCGGTTTGACCGCGCTTCTGGTCGCCATCGCCCCGACCGTGGCGAACGCGAACGCGACCCCCGCTGGGCGTCTCGCGCTGCCGGACGAGCCCGTTCCCGCGCTCTCCTGGGCGGCGTGCGGCACAGCGGCCGCCGGCACCGCGGCCGGCGTGCAGTGCGCCACCGCGGCGCTCCCCATGGACTATGACCAGCCCCAGGGGACGCAGGTGCACATCGCCGTGGCGCGGGTGCCGGCGAAGGAGCCCACACAGCGGATCGGCTCGCTGTTCTTCGACTTCGGGGGTCCCGGCGCCCCGGCCGTGAACTACCTGCAGACAGCGGGCGCCGGCATCTTCTCCGCCCTCAACGCGCGGTTCGACATCGTCGCCTTCGACCCGCGTGGGGTGGGGCAGAGCACGCCGTCGATCGACTGCCGGGTCAACCAGGAAACCCAGGGGTTGATCCCCCGGCCGGCGCCGGTCCCCGTCAACCTGGACGCCGCCGCGCTCGTGGCCCGGGCCCAGCGCTACGACGACAGCTGCCTGGCGAACAACGGCGAGATCCTGCGGCACGTCTCGACCGCGAACGTCGCACGGGACATGGACGCGCTCCGCGCCGCCGTCGGGGACAAGCTGCTCAGCTACCTCGGCTTTTCCTACGGGACGTTCCTCGGGGCTACTTATGCCGCCCTCTTCCCCGACCGCTACCGGGCGCTGGTGCTCGACGGCCCGGTGGAGCCCGAGTCGTGGATCCACGACCCCGTCTCCTTCAGCGAGCTCCAGCTCGCCGCCTTCGAGCTTGCCTTCCGCCGTTTCCTGGCAGCCTGCGCCGCGGACCAGACCGCCTGCTCTGGTTTCGGCGGCAGTGATCCCTCCACCGCCTACGACGGGTTGCTCGCATCGGCGGCTGCAACGCCCATCCCCGCGCTGCGGTACACAGCGGACCCGCGGGCCGTGACCGCCGACGACATCAGGGACGTCACTACCCAGCTGCTCTACGCGAAGCAGTTCTGGGGCGTGTTGGCCGCCGTCCTCGCCCAGGCCGCGTCAGGCGACGGGTCGTCGGTCCGGGCGATCATGGACCAGATCGTCTTCCCACCGGGGGACCCGGCCCCGGACCGCTTCTTCACCATCGCCGGCAGCGAACAGCAGTGGCCCCGGAACGTCGATGCGTACCTGGGACGTGGAGCGCGCGAGTGGGCCGACAGCCCCCACTTCTGGGCGCATTTCGCCTACGCCGAGATCCCCTTCGCGCTGTGGCCGATCCGGGACGAGGACGCCTACGGGGGCTCGTTCGCCGTCGGTCCGTCGTCCCCGACCCCGCTGGTCATCGGCACCACCTATGACCCCGCGACGCCCTACTCGTCAGCGATCGGCACGGTGCAAGCGTTGGGCAACGCCCGCCTGCTGACGATGGAGGGCGATGGCCACACCGCCTACGGCCGGAACTCCGCGTGCGTCAACAGCGCCACGGAGACCTACCTGATTGCGGGCACTCTTCCCGCTGCGGGGACCGTCTGCCAGCAGGAGGTTCCGTTCCTTGCCCCCCAGATGGCTCCGTCCGGCGTCGGAGCCGGCAGCGGCAGGGTGACGGTGCCGGCCGAGGTCAGGACCGAGGTGGTCGGCCGGCCCTGAGACCGGCTCCGGCCGGCGTCCCGCGACACCTCCACGTCGCCGACGCGATGAGGCCCCGACCTGAGCCTCTGTCGTCTCGGGACGACGGGCCCAGTCAGGAGCCGGCCGCACCGCTCCCTGCTCGTAGGGGCGCTGGGAGTTCGTCGAGGGATCCTCGCCGTCCTGCTCAGGCGGTCGCGGAGCCGTCACCGGAGCGGCGGGCGACCTCGACGTGCGGGCGGCTCTGCCACAGCGCCCATTCGGCGCCGACGTCGCCGGCGGTCCGCAGTAGCAGTGGCAGGTGCTCCCCGAGGAGTCGCTCGGTCGTCGTCTCGGCCGCGTGCACGGTGACGTTCATCGCCGCCTGGACCACGCCGTTCCGGTCGCGGACCGGGACGGCGACCGAGCGGACCCCGGGCGCCAGTTCCTCCTCGGCCAGCGCCCAGCCACGCGCCCGGATCTCGGTCAGCTCGTCGCGGAGCTGGTCGGGGGAGCGGCCGATGTAGGGCGGCAGTCCCGCGCGGCTCGGCTCGGCGAGGGTCGCTGCGAGGTCGTCGGGGGAGAGGGCCGCCAGCAGCACCTTGCCCTGCGACGTCTGGACGGCGGGGAAGCGCGTGCCGATGTCGACCCGCAGCGCGATCAGCTTGGGCACGGAGACCCGCGCGACGTAGACGATGTCCGACCCGTCGAGCTGCGCCATCGATGACGACTCGCCCGTGCGCGTGACGAGGGCCTCCAGGTGCGGTCGGGCGATGTCCCAGAGTCCGAGCGCGCCGACGTAGGCCATGCCGAGGGTGAGCACCTTCGGGGTCAGCACGTACGAGCTGCCGGACGACCTGACGAAACCCAGTTCCTCCAGCGTCAGCAGCAGCCGGCGAGCGGTGGGCCGGGCCAGGCCGGCCGCGGTGGCGACCTCGGACAGCGACATCTCGCGGTGGTCGGCGTCGAAGCAGGTGAGGACGTCGAGCCCCCGGGCCAGTGCCTCGACGAAATCGGGTCCCGTGCCACGCCCCGCCATGTGCAGATCCCTTCGTCGTCCGCCCCGCGTGCGATCCGGCCCCCGGGCCGAGGATGACACGGGGTGGGGCGCCTTCTCTCCGGCCCTCCCCGTGTCGGCTTCCTCGACGGAGGAGTGGCTCAGCGGCCGAGCACCCGCTCCTCGCCGCCGGTGTGCGTCGACTCGGACTTGTAGTCGGTGTACTGGTACGGGTTGTCGAGCAGCTCGGCTGTCGGCAGTTCGGGATTCATCCCGTTCGCCCACTCCTCCTCGCCGAGCTCCGACCGGAGGTGGTCGAGGGTCGACTCGATCTCCCGGCGCACCGGCGCCAGGTCGATCCCGACCAGCTTGTGCGCGAACTTCACCACCCGACCGTCGACGACGACGGTGTGCACGTCGCCTCGCTGGGCCTGGAACACGACATGCCCGAACGGGTTGAGCAGCGGGAAGGAGACCGGGGAGTCGTCGTTCTTGATCAGGACGATGTCGGCCTTCTTGCCCGGCTGCAGGGTGCCGATGTCGTCCCGGCCGAGGGCGTGCGCGCCGCCTCGGGTGGCCCACTCCACGACGTGCCTCGCCCGCAGGCGCAGCTGGGTGACGGTCTCGCCCTTGAGGTGGGCGTCCATGTGCTCCGCCATGCGGTCGGCGTTCAGCGTCGCGCGCATCGCGGAGAACATGTCGCCGCTCCACCACACGCTCGAGTCCATCGACAGCGACACCGGGATGCCGTACTGCAGTACCTGCTCGGTCGGTGCGTGCCCCTGCCCGGCACTGCACTCCGACTCGGTCGACACCGAGATGGACCCCCCGGTGGCGGCGATCCGCTGGTAGCTGTCCCGGGTGAGGGTCGAGGCGTGCACGTAGACGGTCTCCGGCGTCATGAACCCGTGCTCGTGCATCAGCCGGATGCCGTCGTCGTTGGTAGCACCCCAGACACCGGCGTGCGTCGTCACCGGAATGCCCAGGTCGCGGGCCGCCTCGAAGGCCGCCCTCTCCGGGAACGCGGGGTCGCCGGTGACGTCGAAGGCGATCTGCACCCCGAGCAGGTCGTCCTTGGCGTCGCGAAGCTGCTCCAGGAACGACCGGACGGCCGGGTGGGTGGACCACTCCCACGGCCCGGCCTGGATGTTGCCGTACGCCAGGACGAACCGGCCCGGAACCGAGCGCAGCGACTGGACGGCGGCCTCGGCGTGCTCGAGGGTGTGCAGGTTGTGCGACCAGTCGACAGCGGTGGTCACGCCGGCGTCGAGCGACTCGATGGCCGACAGCCGGTTGCCGGCGGCAATGTCCTCGGGGCGGAACTTCTTGCCGTGCTCGAGGTAGTTCCAGACGAAGTACTGGGTGAGCGTCCAGTCCGCGCCGTAGCCCCGCATCGCGGTCTGCCACATGTGCCGGTGGGTGTCGATCATCCCTGGCATGACGATGCCGCCGCGGGCGTCGATCTCCTGCGTCCCCTCGGGCACCTCCAGTCCGACCCCGACAGCGGCGATGCGGTCCTCGACCACGAGGACGTCGGCCCCCGAGAGGACCGTGCCGGCGTCGTCCATCGTCAGCACCGTGCCGCCGCGCAGCACGACCGGACGGCCGGGCTCGAAAGCGGGCTCGGAGTGGGTCATCGTCTCCTCCTCGGGCGTTCACGGCAGGCGCCGGACATCTGTCCGCACAGCGGTCGACTGGTGTGATGCGGGTCACCTTGCTGGCGGGGTGGGTGCGGTGTCAAGAGCGCGACTCCTCCGCCTGCACCACGTGACTAGCAGGTTGACGGCGTACTACGGTGCTGGAGAGACTGCAGGACGACGGCACGGACATCCGTCCGTCATTGCCGTGCGAGGAGCAATGCGAACGATGACTTCAGGACCGACCCAGCGCGATGCAGCCGCAGGCCGTGGGCCGCTGTCCGGCCTCCTCGTCGCGGACTTCTCCCGTATCCTGGCCGGGCCGTACAGCACGATGCTGCTCGCGGACCTCGGTGCCGAGGTGGTCAAGGTCGAGGGGCCCGGGGGCGACGACACCCGTACGTGGCAGCCGCCGGTGCGGGACGGCGTCTCGACGTACTACCTGGGCGTCAACCGGAACAAGCGTTCGCTGGCGCTCGACCTCAAGGACCCCGCCGACGTCGACCTCGCCCGGGAGCTCGCCCGGCGCGCCGACGTCCTCGTCGAGAACTTCAAGCCCGGCGGGCTGGGCCGCTTCGGCCTGGACTACGACAGCGTGGCGGCGGTCAACCCCGGCGTCGTCTACGCCTCGATCAGTGGCTTCGGCAGTGGGCCCGGCGGCGCCGCCCTGCCCGGCTACGACCTGATCGTGCAGGCGATCTCGGGGTTCATGAGCCTGACCGGTGACGCCGACGGCGAGCCCTACCGCGCCGGGGTCGCGTTGTTCGACGTGATGGCCGGGCTGCACGCCACGATCGGCGTGCTCGCTGCCCTGAACCACCGCCACGAGACGGGGCTGGGGCAGCACGTCGAGGTTAACCTGCTGAGCTCGGCGCTGTCGGGGCTGGTGAACCAGACCAGTGCGTTCGTGGCCGGTGGGGTCGTCCCCTTCCGGATGGGCAACAGCCACCCGAGCCTGTTCCCCTACGAGCCGCTGCCCTGCGCGGACGGCGAGCTGATCATCACCGCAGGGAACGACGGCCAGTTCCGCCGGTTGTGCGAGGTCCTCGGCGTCCCCGAGCTGGCCGCGGACCCCCGCTTCCTGCGCAACGAGGACCGGACCGCCAACCGGGACGAGCTCCGGCCCCTGCTGGTGGAGCGGCTGCGCACCCGTTCGAAGATGGACTGGTTCCGCGACATCATCGGCGCCGGGGTGCCGTGCGGTCCGATCAACACCATCGACCAGGGCGTCGCGTTCGCCCAGGAGATCGGCCTGGACCCGGTGGTCACCGTCGGGCAGGGGGCGGCCGCCGTCCCCTCGGTCCGCAACCCCATCACCTTCTCGGCCACCGAGGCCGAGTACCGGCTGCCGCCGCCGACCCTCGACGAGCACGGCGCGGACCTCCGTCACTGGCTCGCCGGGCCCGACGACAAGGAGCGCTCGGCATGACCGACGACAGCCGTCCCCTGGCCTTCCCCACTTCGCTCGGCACGTCCACCGCCGACGAGATCCGCCTCCTCGGGCAGGATCTCACCGCCGATCTCATGGGCAAGGTGGGCTTCGGCGAGCTGGCCTTCTGGCTGGTCGCCATGCGCCGTCCCACACCGTCGGAGACCCGGGTCTTCGAGGCCGTGCTCGTGGCCCTCGCCGACCACGGCTTCACCCCGACGGCGATCGTCGCGCGCCTGACCTACCTCTCGGCGCCGGATTCGCTCCAGGGCGCCCTGGCCGCCGGCCTGCTCGGTGGCGGGTCGCGCTTCCTCGGAGTGACCGAGGACTGCGGCATCTACCTGCACGAGGTCCTCGAACGGGAGCACGGCGCGCTGCCGACCGATGACGCCGGCTGGGACGCCCTCGCGCTCCGCGCCGTCACCGAGACCCGCGCCGCCAAGAGATTCGTCCCCGGCCTGGGGCACCCGGTCCACAAGGAGCGCGACCCGCGGACGCCCGTCCTCATCGGCATCGCCGAGGAGGAAGGTCTCCGAGGACCGCACCTGCGGCTGTTCGAGGCGATCGGGCGGGTGCACGAGCAGGTGCTCGGCCGCCGGCTGCCGCTCAACGGTGCGGGGGTGTGCGGCGCCGCGCTGGCCGACCTCGGCCTCCCGGTGGAGCTGCTGCGCGGCTTCGCGCTCCTCGCCCGTGCCGCGGGACTGCTCGGGCAGCTCGCCGAGGAGCGGCGCCGGCCGATCGGCATGGACGCCTATCTGACCGTCGACCGCAACGCCGTCTACGTCGACCCCGCCACCACCGAGCCGACCTCCGGTCGCGAGGACTGAGGGAGGACTCGCGTGCGCGCAGCGGTCCTGCACACCCCGGGGGAGGCGCCCACCTTCGGGTCGCACCCGGCTCCCGCCCCGGCTGCCGGGCACACCGTCGTGGCGGTGACCGCGGCCCCCATCGTCCCGCTCGATCTGCTCTGTGCCTCGGGCAGCTCCTACTTCGGGCGTCCCGCCACCCCCTATGTCCCGGGCGTGCAGGGGGTCGGCGTCGTGGAGCGGTCGGACGTCCTGTCCCCGGGGACGCGGGTCTGGTTCGCCAGCAACGCCGGGATGGCCCCCGGCGACGGCGGCCTCGCCGAGCGGTGCGCTGTCCCGGATGCGGACGTCGTCCCGATCGGGCCCGACGTCCCCGATGGGTCGCTCGCCGCCCTCGGGCTCTCCGGCATCGCCGCGTGGATGGCGCTGACCTGGCGCGGGCGCCTGCAGCTCGGTGAGCGGGTGCTCGTGCTCGGCGCGGGGGGAGCGGTCGGGCAGGCGGCGGTGGGGGCGGCGAAGCTGCTGGGTGCCGGCCAGGTCGTCGCCGTCTGCCGCTCGGAGGAGGCGCAGGATCGCGCACGGCGGGCGGGCGCGGACGAGGTCGTGCCGCTGTCCGGGGACGTCGACTCCCTCGCGAGTCGCTTCGCCGATGCGGGCGGCGGTGCCGTCGACCTCGTGATCGACCCGGTGTTCGGGACGGCGGCGACCGCGGCCTCACGCGTACTGGCCGACGGGGGGCGGCTGGTCAATCTCGGGGGCGCGTCCGGTGACGTCGCCGAGTTCTCCTCCGCCGTCCTGCGCAGCCGCTCCGCCGAGGTCCTCGGCTACACGAACAACGCGCTCACCGCTGAGCAGCGGCGCGCCGCCGTGACCGCCGTCGCCGAGCACGCCGCGGCCGGTCGGATGGCGGTGGCGCACGAACTGGTGCCCCTGGGAGAGGTCGCCGACGCCTGGCGACGGCAGGCCTCCGGGGACGCCGGCGTCCGGCTGGTGCTCACGCCGTGACGGCCGGGAAGGGATTTCTCGCGGACCCCGCGGGAGGAAGGATGCGCGAGCGGCAGCCGCACCGCGCGGACCCTGGGAGGACTTCATGCAACTCGTGACCGAGGACAACATCACCGACCTCGCCGTCCAGCGCTGGGCCACCGCCCGGGAGCCGAGGACGGCCGAGGTGATGACCGCACTCGTGCGCCGCCTGCACGACTTCGCCCGCGAGGTGCGGCTGACCGAGGCCGAGTGGATGGCTGCGATCCAGTGGCTGACGAGGACCGGGCAGATCAGCAACGAGAAGCGGGAGGAGTTCATCCTCACCTCCGACGTCCTGGGGTTGTCCATGCTGGTGGTCCAGATGAACCACCGGCTCGACCCGGCCGCGACTCCGGCGACGGTGCTCGGCCCCTTCCACATCGAGGGCTCCCCAGCGCTCGACTTCGGCGCCGACATGTCCGAGGGCCTGCCGGGTACGCCCCTCTATCTCCACGGCACGGTCCGCGACCTCGAGGGCAACCCGGTGGCCGGCGCCGTCCTCGACGTCTGGCAGGCCGACACCGACGGCGCCTACGAGTCGCAGATCCCCGACATCGACGAGGCGCGGCTCCGGGCGAAGTACACGACGCGGGAGGATGGCCGCTACTGCGTTCGCACCATCGCGCCTCTCGGCTACAGCATCCCGATGGACGGCCCGGTCGGAGAGCTCATCTCCCAGACCGAGATCAGCCACTTCCGGCCTGCGCACATCCACTTCCTCATCAACGTGCCGGGCTACGAGCAGTTGATCACCCACCTGTTCCAGGAGGGTGCCGACTACCTCGACAGCGACGTGGTCTTCGGGACGAAGCAGGAACTCGTCGTGGCGTTCGAACCGCGCGAACCCGGGGCCACCCCGGACGGCGGGAAGTCCGCCGAGCCCTGGTCCGAGGGCCGCTACGACTTCGTGCTGCAGCGCCAGGGCTGAGCGAGCCGCGGACGGCCACCGAGCCGCGACTCCCGCCGGTGTGGGCGGAATCACATGGGGGGCTCTTCGCAGGTCAGGGGGCCTCCGAGCGTGCCGTGGCACCTGCGAGGTCGTCGGAGGCCCGTAGCCTGGGCAGGCAGGGTCAGCGCTGATCCGCTTTCCGTCTGTCTTTCACACGTCCCCCCGGAGCTCATGTCCTCCCCGCATACCGAGACCAGCGGTCGATCCGACAACCCGGCCGAGCAGCCGAAGCGCGCGCAGCTCAGTGCGGTGCAGGTGGCCGCCAGTGCCCTCGCCGCGGTGTCCTCCGCCGTTGTGGCCTCGTTCTTCGGCATGGCCGGCACCTTGATCGGCGCCGCGCTGGCAAGCGTGATCGCGACCGTCAGCACGACGGTGTACACCGAGTCACTGCGCAGGACGAACGATGGCCTCAAGCGGGTGCTCATCGCGCGCCCGCCGGTTGCGTCGGCGCAGGAGCCGCCCGCGCCCCGCACCCTGCCGACCCACCTCGACCCCCGACGGGCACCGGCGAAGCTCCGCGGGCCGCGCTGGTCGCGGGTCGCCGTCTACGCCGTCGCCGTCTTCGTCGTGGCCATGGGCATCGTGACCGGGATCGAGGTCATCGGGCAGAAGCCGGTGTCGGCGCTGGTGGGCAACTCGCACTCGTCGGGGACCACGACCATCGGTGAGCTGACCAATGCGTCCTCGCACCAGGACACGACCCCGTCGGCCCCGTCATCCCCTACGACAACCGCCCCTGCGACCACCACCGTCGGCAGTTCGCCGTCCAAGGCGACGGCGACGGGTGACTCGGGCTCGCGGTCTTCCTCCTCGTCGACGACCTCGTCGTCCGAGTCGTCGTCGAGCGCTCCACGGGCCTCCGCCACGCCGACTCCCGCGGCCGGCACGAGCTCGGCACCCGCCCGGGGCACGGCTCCGACTCCCTGATCGCCGCTCGTCCGGTCAGCGTCGGCCGCCCGCGGGTGACGCCTGTGTGACGCCGCCGGCCCTACGGTGGCGGCGCTGCGGGTGAATTCGCCCGCCGGCGGAACGCACCGCCTCTCGCCGGTTCCGGCGCAGCCCGTGGCAGCGGCAGCGCGCCGCTCGCTCCGGCACCTCATCCGGGAGGAATCGTGACAACAGGACTCGCACGCCCGAGGGTGGCGCCCGCCGCCGATGGCGCCGCGGTCGCCGTCGCGCCCAGCGGTGGCTTCGTGGCCGATCTGCTCCGGGAGGTACAGGTCGAGCCGCTCGAACTGGAGGCGGTGCCACACGCGGGCGGCGCCAACAAGTTCGTCGACAACGGCGGTCCGGTGCTGCAGGTGACCGAGGTCTTCCTGATCTACTGGGGCAACGCCTGGACGGCCAGTCCCGCGCCCAACCCGACCTCGGCCCAGATCACCAGCGCCTGCAGCACAATGCTGGCCAGCTCGTACATGACCGGGCTGGCGCAATACCGGGGGATCGGCCGTGGCTTCCTCCGGGGGGCGGCGGTCATCACGTCGTCCAACCCGCCCAACGGCTTCACCGACAGCCAGGTGGCGACCTTCCTCGACGGCCAGCTGACCGCCGGGACCGTTCCCGGAACCGACGTCGACAACCAGACGCTGTACTGCATCGTCATGCCGCAGGGGATCAACTCCAGCAACACGAGCTTCATCGGGGAGCACACCTACTACACGCGCTCGGGACAGCAGATCCGCTTCGCCTGGATCACCAACTCCGGCAGCCTGTCCGGGCTCACCACGATCATCAGCCACGAAGTGGTCGAGTCGGCCACGGACCCCGAGGGCAGCGCCTTCCTCGGTGTGGCCGGAACCTGCAGCCAGGGTGGCTGGTGCGAGATCGGGGACATCTGCTCGACGACGTCCACCCTCGACGGCGTCACGGTCCAGTCCTACTGGTCCGACCAAGCCGGCAGCTGCGTCGTCCCCGCCTGGCCGGCGCGCACCTACCCGCGGGTGGGCGTGCAGTGGACCGGGACGGTGCCGGCCCGGTCCTCGCGTCGCTGGTTCACCTTCAACTGGCCCGAATGGGAGCTGGTCGACTGGCGCATGCTCCCCACCACCCCGCGGCCGGGAGCGGCCCAGCTGAGCTGGAGGGTCGCGCTGGAGCGGGCGTCCGGCAACTACCTCACCTACTGGATCACGGTGACCAACCTGACCGAACAGGACGTGGCCTTCGAAGGCCGCTACTGCGTGCTCGGTCGGATCTGAGGAGCAGACATGATCACTGGCACGCAGTTCCGAGGCACGCTCGCGCCGAACCAGACGCAGCGCTGGTTCACCTTCAACTGGCCGGCAACCCAGCACGTGATCTGGGAGGTCGTGCCGGACACCGCTCGCCCCGGCGCGGCGGAGGTCGACTGGGACGTCGCCATCGAGCGAGCAGACGACGCCCACGTCACCTACTGGATCACCGTCAGCAACCTCACCCCCGCGTCGGTGCAGATCGAGGCCCGCTACGCCATAGCCGCGTGAGAGGAGCAGTCATGCGATTCGTCATCGAGGTGCCCGACGAACTACTCCGGGGCATGAGCGGCCCCGGAGCGGCACAGCCGGCACCGGCTGCCACCCAGCTCGCCCCGCTCTCCGGAGGTGCGGCCGCCGACGGCGCATCGTCGGGGAACGGGACACTCGCCCAGCCCTTCTCGGCCGGCCCGGCCGAGGGCGGCGGAGTGCGGGGCGCTCTGGACGACAGGATCACGGCGCTCGACGGCGGCGCCGCCCCCGAGGAGCGCCCCGCGGGTCCCTGACCGCAAGCGTCGGTTCAGCCCTCAGCCGCGTTCAGGCCGGGACGGCTCGAGGGGCGGGCGGGGACGGCGGATCGCCTCGACGCCCTCCGGGAGGTCTTCGAGTTCGGCCCGGTCCCCGTCGACGACCAGGGCGACCCGTCGGCCACCCAGGGGCAGGCCGTCGATCCGCAGCCGGCCATACCGCGCGGGCCAGGCGGGGTCGAACCAGACCTCGTCGCGTGGCATCCGCGGTTCCAGTCGGAGCAGCATGCGCATCGCCTGGATGGGCGTGGCCGCCGCCCATGCCTGGGGCGAGCACGAGGTCGGGTACGGCACGGGCGACGGATACTCCGACCGGTCGAACCCACAGAAGAGCTCGGGCAGGCGTCCGCCGAACTGACTGGCCGCGTCCAGCAGCCCGGTGCCGATCCGCTGCGCTTCCGCGGCGAAGCCGTAGCGCATGAGCCCGGTGGCGACGAGCACGCTGTCATGCGGCCAGACCGACCCGTTGTGGTAGCTCATCGGGTTGTAACGGCCCATCGACGAGGCCAGTGTCCGCACGCCCCAGCCGGTGAACATCTCGGGCGACATCAGGTGCTCGGCGACCCGCGCGGCCTTGTCGTCGTCGATGATCCCGGTCCACAGGCAGTGCCCGATGTTGGAGGTCAGCGCGTCGACCGGCAGCTTGTGACCGTCCAGTGCGACGGCGAACCAGCCGCGGTCGGGCAGCCAGAACTGCTTGTTGAACGCCGCCTTGATCGCGTCGGCCTTGTCCGCCCATCGCTGGGTCGCCGCGTCGTCCCCTGCGAGGTAGGCGAAATGGGAGCGTGCGACGTAGGCCGAGTAGACGTAGCCCTGGACCTCGCAGAGTGCGATCGGGGTCTCGGCCAGGGTGCCGTCGGAGAAGTTGATGCCGTCCCAGGAGTCCTTCCAGCCCTGGTTGGCCAGTCCCGCCTCGGTGCTGCGCTGGTACTCGACGAACCCGTCGCCGTCCCGGTCGCCGTACTGCTCGATCCAGTCGAGGGCGCGGTCGACGTCGGGAAGCAGTGCGTCCACCTGCTGCGAGGCGATGCTCCACCGCCGCAGCTCACCGAGCAGCACCACGAACAGCGGTGTGGCGTCGACCGTGCCGTAGTAGACGTTGCCGCCACCGTGGGACAGGGGGAAGTCGGCGCCGAGACGGGTCTCGTGCAGGATCCGGCCGGGTTGCTCCTCGGTGAGCGGATCGACCTTCGTGCCCTGCATGCGCGCCAGCGTCTTCATCGTGCCCAGCGCGAGGGTCGGGTCGAGGGGGAGGGCCATGTAGGAGGACAGCAGGGAGTCGCGGCCGAACAGGGCCATGAACCACGGGGCGCCGGCCGCGACGGCGACGCTGTCGGGGTCGTGGGGATCGAAGAGCCGGAGTGCCCCGAGGTCCTCCATGCTCTGCGCCAAGGTGCGCCGCAGTTCGACGTCGCCGGTCTCCACGCCGGGGCTGGCCGCCCGCCAGCGACGCAACCGCTCCGCCGGGTGCGATTCCTCCACGGGGCGGTCGGCAGGAAACGTCGGCTGAGCCTCCTCGCCGTCGACGACCGGAGTGACCATCACGGTGGTCTCCCAGTCGCTGTGCGGAGGCAGGAGCAGGTCGAAGGCGAGCTCCCCTCGGCGCGCCTGAGCGCCCCTGGCCGAGATCCGCACCCCAAGGTCCAGGGCGCCGCTGCGGAAGCCGAGGACGATCGTGTCGTCGTCCAGGCTGGTCGAGATCTCGCCACGCTCCCGGACCCGGCTCTCCTTGACGGCGAAGAGGTCGGCGAAGTCGCTGGCGACATACAGCCGGAGCCGTGCGGCCACCGGCGCGACGCCGAGGTTGCGCACCCGGAGGTCCTCGCGCATCCCCTCCCCGACGTAGCGACGGCGCTCCACGAGCAGCTCGGTCGAGGACGACTGTGGCTGGACGCGGGCGAGGAAGGTCGTCCGGAAGGGCTCCTGCGGGAGCACGGCCAGTACTTGCAGCGGCCGGTCGTCGAGTCGCAGCCTCCACGTGGACAACACGCGGACGTCCCGGAAGAACAACCCCTCCGGACCGTCGGCGTTCATGTCGCCCGACCGTCCGGAGACGGCGAAGGTCGAGCCCTCGACGAGCGTGACCGGCTGCCCGGCCGGTGCGGCAGGCTCCTCCTCGGGATCGGCCTGGACGGGACCGGCTGCCGCGGTGGACGACTGCGTCACGGCGACTCCTCGCCAGCGCGTGCGGGGCCGGGTCCTCCGGCGCGAACGTGGTCTGTGCCTTCCCCCCTGCCGGCCCCTCAACCCCGTGGCCCACTCCCGATTCTGGTCCATCCCGGGCGCCCTGGAGAACGCCATCGACTGGGCATCGCTGCCGTGGGGGACCAACTCCTTCGCGCAGAAGCCGTCGGCGATGATCGGCACGTCGCCCGGGGCGATCGGGACCGCCGTGGCCCAGCAGAACCTGAGGAACGCAGTCGAGGCCTACATCCGACCGAGCCGGGGCTGTTCACCGACACCGGCGAGGTCACCGACGAGAGCGGGGCCCATTTCCTGCGCGACTACGTGGCGGAGTTCCGCGAGTTCATCGTGCGGGCCCTCACCGTCCTGCCCAGGCAGGCCTGACGAGAGGCGCACGCAGACCGGGCGGTGAACACGATGAACGCCGTAGAGGGAGGTCGCGTGAGTGCCGGCTCGGATCGACGACGCCGCCGCGCGCGCGACCTAGACTCGACTCGGCGTAGGTCCCGCTGCCCCGGCTTCGAGCTTGGGAGGCAGTCATGACGACGAGGCACGGCGCGCACCAGGAGATCACGAGACCTCACTGGCGCCGGCGCGCTGTGGTCGCTCTCCTCGTCATCGCCGCCGCCGCGGGAATCGCAGTCCTCCTCGCCCCGATCCTCCGACGGAGCTCCGATCCGGTCGCCGCCACCTCCTCCGGGCCCACCGCGTCCCCGTCCCCGGCCACGGTCACAGTGACCCAGCCGATGAGCGCTGATGAGCTCCGCGCCGCATTCCTCGCCCTCGCTTCCCACGACCGGGGGTACGACAGCGTCCTGCCCGCCGATGCGCTGCCGCCCCTCGCCCAGCAGATCTGCAGCACTGTCGCGGCCGGCAACAACGCCGCCGCGGTCTGGCAGGCGGCCGGCGACCTGGAGCAGCAGTACGGGCTGCCTTCCGCCGCCGCGTGGGGCTTCATCGACATCGCCGTCACCACCTACTGCCCGGCGCAGCACACGCTCGTGCTCCGCACGACCGCGGCGATGGGGGACTGACGAGTTCGACGGCGGCAGGCGGCGGTCACCGACGGCCGGCGCTACGGGCTGGTTCCGGCTCGCCAGCACGACAGCGGGCCGTTGCGCACCACCGCAGCGGCGGGCGGGGTCAGTCCGAGTCGCCGTGCTCGTCGTAGTGGCCCTCGTGCCCGGCGTGCCGGTGTCCGTCGTGGACGTAGTCGACGTGGTCACCGTGCTGGACGGTTTCGTGGCCGCAACCGTCGCCGTGGACGTGCGCGTGCTCGGCCGACTCGTGCTGGCTGTGTTCTGCCGATGTGGTCATCTGACGCCGCCTCTTCAGAATGCGCTGCGCTGCGCGGCTGGCCGGGAAGGGAAGGGCGCAGCGATGAGGGTGCAGACCGGACAGGAATCGACCCCCTGCGGGCCCACCACGCCGGACGCTACGCGCCGTCGCTGTAGGTGTCACGAGGGAACTCCAGACACCCCTCATCCCCACGGGGTGCCTGGCTCCGGGCATTCAACGGTGCTCGCCGAGGCGCCGGAGCAGGTCTTCCCGCCGTCTCTCGAGCACCTCGATGAAGGCCTCCTGCTCCTCGGCCTCGGTGATCAGCGTCGCGATCTCAGCGGAGTCGGTGGGACGGTCGGCGCGCTCGCCGACGCGGCGGCGCAGCTCGGTCGCGGTCTGGCGCAGTTGGGTGAGTTCCTCCTCCACGACCCGGAGTTCGTCACGCAGCGCGGCAGTGGTGGTGCTGTCGGCGCCCATCTGCGTCCCCCCGGACGGGGCTCCGGCGCACCCGATGTCTGGGTGGCCGCGGGTCCATGCTCGCGCAGCCGGCCGGGGGGCACAACGTCGGCGAGCGTCGGGGGGGAGGAGCGCCGGCCCGTGCCGGGCGGCATCCCGGCGGTCTTCGTCGGCGGCGTATCCGCTGGGCGGGATCGGTTCTATCGTGGGTGACAGGCGGCCGCGTCCGCCGCGGGCTGGAGCAGACAGCCGACTCGAGCCATCGAGAAATCCGGGAAACACCATGTCGTCTCCTGCTCCCGCCATGCCCACGAGGGGCGAGGTCGCCACGACCGATCCGGTCGTAGCGCACGAATGGCTGCAGGCCGTCTACTCCGACTACCAGCCGGGGGAATCGAACAACCGCGGGGAGTTCAGCTTCCGGGGCGTGCACACCCCACTCGGCCGCAGCAGCGTCTCGCGGCTCCGGTACTCGATGGGCGCGGACAACAACGTCGCGCCCTCGGACGTCCTGCTGATCCTCGAGCCCTCCGACGGGGTCATGAAGGTCAGCCTCGGGCGCGATGAGGAAGTCGTCACCCCCGGGACGCCGGTCCTGTTCCCCCCGCACGAGTCGGTGAGCGCGCTCTGGGCCGACACCGATGCCGGTTGCGTCTGCCTCCAAGCCGCCGACGTCGAGCGGGTCGCCGTCGAGACGACGGGCATCGAGTCCATCGCGCTGCGGTTCACCGGCCTCCGACCGATGTCCCCGGGGCTCGGCAGGCACTGGAACGATGCGGTCCGCTATCTGGTGGGCGCGGTGCTTCGCGATCCCGATCTCTCGGCGTACCCCTTGATCGTCGGTCAGCTGACGCAACTGCTGGCCGCAGCGGCGCTGGACACCTTCCCCAGCACCGCGCTGGCCAGCCACCCCCGCATCCCGGCCGACCACGCCACGCCGGCCGTCATCCGTCGCGCCATGGATGTCATCGATGCCAACGCCGACCGGGAGCTGACCCTCAGCGACGTCGCCACCGCCTCCGGCACCGGGGCTCGGGGGCTGCGGGGGGCGTTCCTGCGCCACCAGGACACGACGCCGACGGGCTACGCCCGCCGGGTACGGATGGAACACGCCCACCGGGAACTCCGGGCCGCCGACCCGGCAGGCCGTGACACGGTGCCGTCCGTTGCCGCCCGGTGGGGTTTCGCCGACCCGGGCCGCTTCGCCACCGCGTACCGGGAGTCGTACAACCGAATGCCCGACGAAACCCTGCGGGGCTGAGCGCGCCGGACGTGCTGGCGGAGACGGTCGGATGTCAGCGAAGGGCCGACGCCACCGACGCAGCGATCGCCCGTGCGTTGGCCGGCACCGGCACGCCCTGGACCAGTGTCGTGGGGGTACCGCTGACCCCGCGCGCCATCGCCACCCGGGTCACGTGGTCGGCCCACGGCACGTAGACGTGCTCCGGAACCCCCCGGACGAAGGCCGGGTCGGTCAGCCCGATCGCGACGCCCAGTTCCACCAGTTGTTCGTCGGTCAGCCCCGGGCCGCCCTCCGGGGGCTGCTTCGCGAACAGCACCTGGGCGTACTCGCTGAACCCGCCGGCGTCGGAGGCGCACCCCGAGGCCGACGCGGCACGTGAGGAGTAGTGGTTCGTGGACGCCTCGTCCAGAAAGTCCATCGGGTGGACGACGAGCGTGATCAACCCGTCGGCGGCCATGGCCCGCAGGGCGTCCCCGGACGACAGCTCGAACGCCCGGCAGAACGGGCACTGGAAGTCGATGTAGGCGTCGACCACGACCGGCCCACTGCCCACCACGACGCCGTCCCCCTCGGGCGTGCTGTGGGCCGGGACCCGGGGCGGCGCGGCCGCGGCGCCTCCGGGCGCCGCCCGCGCGAGGATCAGCAGAAGCAGTGCGCGGATCGGGAGTCTCACGGGCCCTCCTCAGGGCTTCGTCATCACGGCGGGGCGTCGGCGGTCGGTCGACTCCGACGTCGGAACCGGCGGTTCAACCCGCTGTGCGCGGGATCAGCCGCCTGGCGGCAGGACCGTGGTGACGCGCAGCCGCCCAGGCGCCGACCACCAGGAGCAGCATCAGGGCGGCGACCTCCGGCCACGACCGCCGGCACGAGCACCGTCACGCGCGGCATCGCCAACCGACGTGTCACGTCGGACTGACGAGCGCTTCGCACATGGCCGACGTGGAGTACCGCCCGTCGATTGCAGCCCGGACGACGACCGGAGGCCATCGGCAGGACGACCTATCTCGCAGTGCCCAGGCTCACGAGTGGGCCCTCGGCCTCTACGCGGACGGGGACCCGGTCAGTAGCCGCGCGGGAGGGCCTTGTGGTCGCGCCTGGCCCAGCCGAGCGCCGTGGTGCCCACGAAGAAGATCGCGCCCACCACGGCGAGCCAGAACAGGCCCTTGATGACGACGCCGATGACGCTGATCACCAGCCAGACGACGAGCAGCAGTCCGAGGAAGCGGAGCACGGGGCCCTCCAGACGTCGACGGTGAAGTTCCTCTTCAGCGTAGGCGGTCAGGAGGCCGGATCGGCGTCCTCAGCTGTGCTCGGCGACGTATCTGTCCGGGTCCTCGTCCTTCGGCGCGATCCCCTGGGCGTGCTGGTTCTCGTAGACGATGAACTGGACGGCGATCTCGTGCCGGGTCTGCAGGTCCGCGTGCCGCCGGAAGTCGACCAGGTCCTCCCGCTCCTCCTCGGCCATGTGGTCGCTGTTGGCCTCGTCGGTCTCGCGGACCGCCTTCCACCAGGCCTCGGAGCCGACCTCGTGCTTCGCGGCCTCCGCGATCGCGTCCCGGATCTCGTTGTGGTCCTTGATCGCGTCCTTGGTCTCGCTCTCGGCGCTGTCGGCGTCGCCGCCGCCGGTCCCGACCTTCAGCAGCCGTGGGTAGAAGAACATCTCCTCCGCCTTCGCGTGCACCTCCAGCAGGATGGTCAGCCGCTCCCAGACGGCGGCGAGCCCGGCCGGTTCGTCGGCGAGCTCGTCGAGCAGCGCGAACGTGCGGCGCTGCTCGTGGTGCTGGGTGAGGATCAGTTCGGTGATGTCCACGTCGGGGCCGCTACCCCTTCCGTCTGCCGGTACGCACGCCTCGCCCGCTCAGCCGCGGATCGTTCGGATCACGTGCCGGTACGCGGAGGGGTCGATGCGGGCGTCGACGAGGCGTGGCCCGGTTCCCGGGGAGGACAGCGCGCGCCGCAGTCCCGCCACGTCGTCCACCGCAGTCGCGGGGACCCCCATCGACGAGGCCACTCCCGCGAAGTCGACCGGCCGGTAACCGACCGCGCCGGCTCCGCCCTGGGCCTCGCCCTGCTTGAGCTTGATCAGCGTGAGCGTCGCGTCGTTGAAGACGACCACCGTGACGTCGAGGTCCAGCCGGGCCAGCGTCTCCAGCTCGGCCAGCACCATGCCGAGGCCGCCGTCCCCCACGAAGCAGGCGACCCGCCGGCCAGGGGAGGCCAGTGCCGCGGCTATCGCGGCCGGGAGGGAGAAGCCCATCGTCGCCAGCCCGTTGGAGATGAGCACGGAACCCGGCTCGTCGGTCTCCCAGAACGGCATCGCGACGAGCATGTGTGCCCCGGCGTCGACGGTCAGCGGTACGGCGCCCAGCACGTCCCGCGTCGTCCGGACGACGTCGTGCGGGGTGAGCCGGTCCGACGGCCACGCCAGCCGGGCCAGATCCGCCGTCCGGATCTCCGCCCCCGCCCCCGACGGCCAGTCGGGTCGCGCACCGGCGAGCAGGTCCGGCAGCAGGTCCGCGTAGGCGCCGGTGACCAGCAGCGCCGCGCCGAAGTAGGCCGTCTCGACGGGATGGCCGTGTACGAGCAGCACCGGGGCGCGGTACGACCAGGGGCCGGGCATCGGCTCGACCGGGTCCAGCCCGAGGCCCAGGATCAGGTCGGCCTGCTCCAGCAGCGGCCGCTCGATCGCCGCCCCGGTGTAGAGGCCGGCGTAGGTGGGCCACGACTCCGGCACCGTCCCCTTGGCCTCGTAGGTCACCAGCACCGGGCAGTCGAGATCGGCCAGCGCGGTCCGCACGTCGGCCGCGTGCCGCGCCGCGTCCAGGCCCACCACCACGACGGGACGACGGGCGGCGGTGATGAGCTCCCGCGCCCGCACCAGTGCGCCGTCGTCCCTCACCGCAGGGCGGGGGAGCGGCGGCGGCGCGTCGCCGGGCACCGTGGGATCGAACGCGAGATGGACGGCACCCGCCGGGGCGTGCAGGGCCAACCGCGCTGCCGCGGTCACGACGGCGGCAGGGTCGGCGGTGCCCAGCGTGCCGCTCCACTTGGTCAGCGGCGCCGCCGCGGCCACCTGGTCGAGTCGCTGGTGGGCGGTCCGGTCGGCCGTCGCCCGGGACACCGCGTCGCTGATGAGCACCAGCGGGAACCGGTCCAGGGTCGCCTGGGCCAGCCCGTTGCCCGCGCTGGTCAGCCCCGGACCGCGGGTGACCACCGCTACCCCCGGCGTGCCGGTGAGACGCCCGTAGCTGGCGGCCATGATGCAGGCGGCCGTTTCCCCGTGGGCGAGGACGAAGTCGATGCCGAGCTCCGCCGCCGCGCCGATCATGTCCAGGTTGGGGCCCCCGCCGGGCATCCCGAAGATCTTCCGGACACCGGCGGCGGAGAGTCCCTCGGCGAGCGCGCGGGCCAGCTCGCGGGCCACGTCAGTCCAGCAGTTCGACGGTGACGAACCGGATGTCGGTGTCCCCGGCGTTCTCGAAGTCGTGAATGGTCGGGTCGTCCGGCGAGTGCTCGGAGTAGTTGGTGTCCCCGACGTTGTACTCGCGGGTGATCATCGTCCCGTCGGCCGTGCGCTGGCGGCCGATGCCCCCGTCGACGACGGTCCAGAAGTAGCGGCGGGTGTGCGCGTGGAAGGGGCCGCGCTCGCCCGGCTTGAGCCGGACCTCCCAGACGCGGATCGCCTGGTTCTCGAACCACAGGCGGGTGCCGACATCGAGGTTGGCGGGGGCGTTGTCCAGTTCCTCGACGAAGGCGTTCGGGTCGAAGCTGGTGGTCTCGATGACACGGGCGGTCACGGGGTTCCTCCTTCGGTGGGGGCGGTGTGCGGTGCTGCTCCAGAAGCGGCGGCGCGGCGGGCGAGCCCGGCCAGGAGCTCCTCGGTGTGCTCGCCCAGCAGGGGGGCCCGCACGAACGGTGGCGCGGGGGTGCCACTGAGCTTGATCGGGGTGCCCGCGATGCCGATGGTCGTGCCGGCCGGGTGGTCCACCTCGACGATCATGTCCCGGGCGGCGACGTGCGGGTCCGCGGCGATGTCGGCCGCGGAGTTCACCGGTCCGCACGGGACCCGGCCGGCGAGCGCCTCGACGACCTCGTCTCTGGACAGCCCCCGCGACCACTCCTCGACCGTCGCGTACACGTCCGCCGACGCGGTCAGGCGCGCGTCGTTGGTCGCGAAGCGTGGGTCGGCACCGAGCTCCGGCCGGCCCATGATCTCGGCCAGCAGCTGCCAGTGGTGGTCCGACGGGGCGGCGACCGTGACGAAGCCGGTCGCGGTGCGGACCACGCCGTAGGGGCACAGCAGCGGGTGGGTGTTGCCCTGGGGAACCGGGCTGACGCCGGTGATCGAGTGCTGGTAGACGATCCGCTCGCTCAGCGCCAGGACCGAGTCGTACATCGCGACGTCGACGAACTGGCCCTGGCCGGTGGCGTCGGCGTGCCGGAGGGCGGCCAGCAGGCCCACCGCGGCGAGCACGGCCGGGAAGATGTCCCCGA
>JAOPWM010000028.1 GCA_025965695.1 Blastococcus sp. | reverse complement strand
GTCCGGGCCTGCCGCAATGATCCGGTGACGGGCCCGTCCGTGGCGGGTCGGCCCGGGTCGTTGTGTCGGCGCAGGCCCCTACCTTTCGGGTTGTCCGCCAGGGGTCAGGTCGTGGACGTAGGCGGTGCGCCCGTAGGCGTCCAGGTTCGTAGTGCGGGCGGTGTCTTGGTTCGCCGCCAGGTTCCCCACAGTCGCGGCTGGGTCAGCCGACCGGCGACGGTCGACCGTCGGCGGGTCGCTCTCTCGAGGTCCAGGTGCCCGCCGGCCAGCAGTAGCTGAGGTTCGTCGACCGGCGACAGCCGGTCGGTGTAGCCGGCCGCGGCGTTGGTGAACACGTCCACGATCGCTCGGCGCAGCGGCACCTCGGGCACCGCGCCGCACGCCGATGCAGTACACGCCGTGCCCACCAGGAAAGGCAGGCGTAAGGCCTGATCGCTCGCGTTCCCTCCGCACCCGTCGGGACGGCGGAGCTGCGCACCGCGCGGGGAGCGTTCCTCACGCCCCAGCCCGCGCGCGATCCCGGGCACCTGCACCCAGCAAGTTCGGCGAGGGGCGCAGGTTCGCGTCATCACGGGGCTGAGCAGTGCTTTCGAGACGCACGGACGTCCTTGGAGCGCGGATCCACCCCTCAAGCGCATGCGTGTGCGGAAGTACCGCGTCCCCCCTCGGACACAAGATCAACACCCATGTGCTCCGAGCCGGTCGGGGTTGTGTGGTTTCGGATGTCGGCACATCGTCCCGCTGCCTGAAGCACTGCGTCGGCGAACGGCGCGCTACAGGGCGGCGGCCGCTCCCTTCAGCCCAGCCGGCTCTCCACACCGGCATCGGCAGTCACCCACCCATCAGCCGTCGAGCGACATCTCCGGTGCGGCAGCTACGGCTCATCGGTGAAGGGCGGCGGACCGAGGATCTCGATGCCGCCGTTGACAGCTCCTGACTGTCGGATCCGGTCGAAGTCGACGACTCGCACGGTCTCGGGTGTCAGGGGCTCGCTGGCGCCGAGGTAGAAGGCCTCGCAACACCCCGGCGTCTGCAGACAGAGGATCTTCGTGCCGTCCGCTGTCACGAGGAACGCGTGCGGCACACCGCGGGGCGCGACAGCCAGCCCGCCGGCAGCGATGCGCTCGTCGATCCCGTCGAGGTGCATGACGATCTCGCCCTTCAGGACGTACATGGTCTCGTCCGCCTCAGAGTGGGTGTGCAGCGGCGTCCGCTTCCCCCTGTCCATCGCGTCCTCGAACAGCACGAACGCGCCGCCGGTCTCCGCAGCGGTCGCCAGCCAAGTGTGGATTCCTCCGCCGTAGAACCACCGCCGCTCGCCCTCTCCGGCCTGCCGCACGATGGGCGGGAGTGTTCTGGCAGCTGTCATGGCGGACCTCCGGGGTCCTTCGTGGGACTCAAGTTCCATCAAGGACACTCTAGTACCATGACCGGCATGTCAACCCAGTCGGCGGAGATGACCGGCAGATGGCGGCAGAAGCAGCGCACTCGCGAGGCGCTGATCGCCAGCGCGCGCGATCTCGTGACGCTTGGGACGACGCCCACCGTCGAGCAGGCCGCGGAACGGGCGGGGATCTCGCGAACCACCGCCTACCGATACTTCACCAATCAGCGGGCACTCCTACTGGCAGCGCATCCGGAAACCGGCGCCACCTCGCTCCTGCCGCCCGACGCATCAGATGATCCGGCGGCGCGCCTGAACGCCGTGGTCGAGCGCTTCACCCAGCTGATCAGCGACACCGAACCGCAGCAGCGCACCATGCTCCGGATGGCCCTGGACCCCGGTGAGAGCCACACCGACCTGCCCTTGCGTCAGGGCCGCGCCATCGGCTGGATCGCCGAGGCACTCGAGCCGCTCCGCGGCACACTCACCGATGCCCAGGTGCATCAGCTCGCCCTGGCGATCCGCAGCGCCACAGGGATCGAGGCACGAGTCTGGCTGACCGACGTCGCACAACTGTCGAACGAGGACGCGATGGCCGTGATGCGCTGGTCCGCGCAAGCGCTGCTGGCTGCAGCCCTCGCCGGCCAGGCTCCGCCGACGAGAGCGATCGACGCACGCCCCCGGCGGCGCTGAACACCGGCGGGGCCTTCGTCGTTCCCGAAACGGCCTGGTCGGTCAGCCGCCGGCGGCCAAGCTTCGGCCCATCTGCTCGTGCACGGCCTGAATTCCCTGCAAAGGCCGCATCATGACGCGGAACTCGACGATCCGGCCCGCGTCGTCGCACCTGATGATGTCGACGCCGATCCCGTACTTGCCCTCCACGCTCGTCTCGAACTAGAGCACAGCGGTGTCCCCGGAGAGGATCTGCTTGGTGTACTGAAAGGCCCCGCCGGGCCCCCCGGCCAGCGTCCGGGTTGCTGTCTCGAGGTCCTGCGTCGTCAAGGGCTTTCCGCACTGGGGCGTGTACACCACCGGCGAGTAGAAGACGACGTCGGCGGCGAGCAACTCGTCGAGACCGCCGGGGAGCTCGCCTCCCAGGTACCGGTGCCAGCGGCGATCACGTCGTCGATCACGGGGCTTCCCCGTCCTTCCCTGCGGTGCGCGGTCCCGTGCCGGCAGGGATCCTGCCCCTCGGGGACGGCCCGCCGTCGTCGACAGCGGAGCACGCTGAACGGTTCCCTTCGAGCGCGCGTGCGCTTCCGCACGGCGCTCCTTGACTGCGGTCCCGCTAGTTGACCATAATTCGGGTCATGTCGATACAGTCCTTGGCCTCCGTGAAGGCTCACTTCAGCCACGTCATCGACGAGGTCGCCGGGACGCACGAACGAGTGACCGTGACCAAGAACGGCAGCCCGGTCGCCGTCATCCTCGCCGTCGAGGATTACGAATCACTGGTCGAGACGCTCGAGATCCTGTCCGACCCGAAGGCCACGGCCGAGATTCGCGAGGCCGAGTCGCAGATGAACGACGGCGAGGTCTACGACGAAGCCGACGTGCGCGCCGCGCTGGCCGCACGCCGCCGGTGAGCCGACCTCGGACCTACACCGTCGTCCTGTCCGCGGCGGCCAAGCGCGCCATCGAACGCGACATTCCTGAGGCGGTCGCCGTCGCCGTCGTCGGCTTCTTGTTCGGGCCGCTCGCCGCCGATCCTCACCGGGTCGGCAACCCCTTGCGATTCGATCTGGAGGGTTACTGGTCCGCCCGCAGGGGCCAGTACCGAGTGATCTACTCGATCCACGATGACCAAGTCCTGGTACGGGTTGTCCGCATCTCGCACCGCGCCGACGCCTACGGCTGACAACCGCCGTCAGCGGCGAAAGCAGACAGCCGTGTGCGTATGTACCGTGTCGCCCCTCGGACACGCAGTGAACTCCCTCCGGTCACGACCGTGGGAGTTCCCCTCGCCTCTGACATCGGCATGTCTGCGGGCTCTCTGAACTCCTGCATCGACTGCCTTGTTGAGGGCCCTCAACGCGGTGTGAGGGACGGCGCGCAAAACGATGAGCACCCTCTCCAGGTCCGGGCCCTATCTGCGCTGATGACCTCGGTCAGCTCGACGCAGGGCTGTCCGGATGGCCTTGCACCCTGCGGCCAGCGCCACACACCCGCTTGTCGACCCCGGGTCACCATCCGGCTTCTGGCCGCGACACCGGACTCCGAGGACCGCGACCATGGCAGCCAAGGCCGACTGGCCCGCCGACCTATCGGCCTCCCGGCGGCGTGCAAGTGGCGAGCACGCCACCTCGGCGGAGGATGATGGTGCTCGAGATACCGTAGGAGGTTCCCAATGGGGTAGACCCTCGTGTCGGTGCCGAGTGGTGGATAACTCCTCGATTGACGGCCCGGCGCAACTCCGGCCGCTCACCGGGCCTGGTGAACCGGCCATCT
>JAOPWM010000025.1 GCA_025965695.1 Blastococcus sp. | reverse complement strand
TGACGGACTTTCGGCGCCGAAAGTCCGCAGCCGAGCCGGACTTTCGGCGCCGAAAGTCCGGGGGTGCGTCGGCCGCGGCCGCGTGCCGGGACCGGTGGGGCCGTGTGCCCGCCCCCGCGGCTGGTTAGGCTGCCCCCGTGCCCAGCATCGACGCCGTAGGCGCGCGGGAGATCCTCGACTCGCGCGGAAACCCCACCGTGGAGGTCGAGGTCGCCCTCGACGACGGAACGATCGCCCGGGCCGCCGTGCCCAGCGGCGCATCCACGGGTGCCTTCGAGGCGGTGGAACTGCGCGACGGCGGTGACCGCTACGGCGGCAAGGGCGTGACCAAGGCCGTCGACGGCGTCCTGGACGTCATCGGCCCCGAGCTCGTGGGCTACGAGGCCAGCGAGCAGCGGATGATCGACCAGCGGTTGATCGACCTCGACGGGACGCCGGACAAGTCCCGCCTCGGCGCCAACGCGATCCTCGGCGTGAGCCTCGCCGTGGCCCGCGCGGCCGCGGACTCCTCGGGCCTGCCGCTGTTCCGCTACGTCGGCGGCCCGTCGGCCCACCTGCTGCCCGTGCCGATGATGAACATCCTCAACGGGGGCGCTCACGCCGACAGCAACGTCGACGTGCAGGAGTTCATGATCGCCCCGATCGGCGCGGCCACCTTCGCGGAGGCGCTGCAGATGGGCACCGAGACCTACCACGCGCTCAAGGCGGTCCTCAAGAAGGACGGCCTGTCCACGGGCCTCGGCGACGAGGGCGGCTTCGCGCCGAACCTGTCCAGCAACCGGGCCGCGCTCGACCTGATCGTGCGGGCCGTCGAGCAGGCCGGCTACAGCGTGGGCACCGACATCGCCTTCGCGCTCGACGTCGCGGCGACGGAGTTCCACGGCGACGGCGGCTACGCGTTCGAGGGCAAGACCCTCACCGCAGGAGACCTCACCGACTACTACGCCGACCTCGTGGCGAACTACCCGATCGTCTCGATCGAGGACCCGCTGTCCGAGGAGGACTGGGAGGGCTGGGTGTCCCTCACAGACGCCCTCGGCGACCGGGTGCAGATCGTGGGCGACGACCTGTTCGTCACCAACCCGGTGCGGCTGGCCGACGGCATCGCCCAGGGTGCGGCGAATGCGCTGCTCGTGAAGGTCAACCAGATCGGCACGCTCACCGAGACCCTCGACGCGGTCAACCTGGCCCACCGCAGTGGCTATCGCTGCATGATGAGCCACCGCTCCGGCGAGACCGAGGACACCACGATCGCCGACCTCGCCGTCGCCACCGACTGCGGGCAGATCAAGACCGGTGCCCCGGCCCGCAGCGAGCGGGTCGCGAAGTACAACCAGCTGCTGCGCATCGAGGAAGAGCTCGACGACGCGGCCCGCTACGCCGGAGCGGCCGCTTTCCCGCGCATGGCGGGATGAGCAACGCCCGGGGACGTCGGGCCGGCCCGACGGCCGAGGGACGGCGCACCACCGGTCGGGTACCCCGCGTGCACACGACGCGGCCGGTGCGTACCGGCCAGCGGTCGAGCGCGACCAGCCGGCCGGGCCAGCGGCGCCCCGGACGACGGACGGCACGGACCTCCGCGGCTGCCGCTGTCCGGCGCCGGCCGCTGTTCACCGGTCGGGCGGTGCTGCTGGGAGCGCTGGTCCTGCTCCTCGCCCTGACCCTCGCCGGGCCGGTCCGCCAGTACCTCGCCGGCCGCGCGGAGCTGGTCCAGCTCGCCGTCGAAGGCCGGGGACTCGATCAGCGGGCGGCTGATCTCCAGAAGCAGCTCGAGCGCCAGGCCGACCCCGCCTACGCCGAGCGGCAGGCGCGGGAACGGCTCACCTACGTCCTGCCCGGAGACCGGCTCGTGGTCGTCGTCGACGGGAACGCCGTGGCAGGTGACGCGAACACGCTCCCGGCGCCCGACAAGGGCGCCCGTCCGCTGCCCTGGTACGACGGGTTGCTGGAATCGGTGACGGTCGCCGACGGGGACCCCGGCAGGTGAGCGAACCCGTCACGGACGAGGACCGGGCGATCATCGCCCGGCAGCTCGGCCGGCCCCCGCGGGCGCTCGTGGCCGTGGCGCACCGGTGCCCGTGCGGGCAGCCCGACGTGGTGCAGACGTCGCCCCGGCTGGAGGACGGCACGCCCTTCCCGACGCTGTACTACCTGACCTGCCCCCGGGCGACGGCGGCCGCCAGCCGGCTGGAGTCGGCCGGCCGCATGCGCGAGTGGCAGGACGAGCTGGCCACGGATCCCGGCCTGGCCGCCGATTACCAGGCTGCACACGAGGCCTATCTGGCCATCCGGGACGCGAGTGACGTGCTGCCCACCCGGATGACGGCCGGTGGGATGCCCGACCGGGTCAAGTGCCTGCATGCCCTGGCGGCCCACGCGCTGGCAGCCGGTCCCGGGGTCAACCCGATCGGCGATCGCGCCGTCGAGGAGATGGGGGAGTGGTGGGCGGCGGGGCCGTGCGCCCAGTCGGCGTGAGCCGGGTCGCTGCGATCGACTGCGGCACCAACTCCATCCGGCTGCTCGTCGCCGACGTCCCAGCCACCGGTGCCCACGCCGACCTGCTGCGCCGCATGGAGGTGGTGCGGCTCGGGGAGGGCGTCGACGCCACCGGCCGGCTGGCGCCGCAGGCGATCGAGCGCACCCGCCGGGTGCTCGTCGAGTACGCCGACGCAGCCCGTGACCTGGGCGCCGAGGCGGTCCGGATGGTGGCCACCAGCGCTACCAGGGACGCCGCCAACCGGGGCGAGTTCGAGGAGATGGTCCGGGCCGTCCTCGGGCAGCTGCCGGACGTCGTGGCAGGTACGGAGGAGGCGGCGCTGTCCTTCCTCGGCGCCACGACCTCCCTCGACGCGGCAGCCGCCTCCCACGGCATCACCCCGCCGCGCCCGCCGTTCCTCGTGGTGGACATCGGCGGCGGTTCCACGGAGTTCGTCCTGGGCGACGCCGACGGTGTGCGTGCGGCCCGCTCGGTGGACATCGGCTGCGTCCGGATGACCGAGCGGCACCTGCACGGTGACCCGCCGTCGGGCGAGGAGGTCCGCCGGGCCGAGGACGACATCCGCGCGGCGCTCACCCAGGTCGTCGCCGACGTCCCGGTCAGCGAGGCGGCCAGCCTCGTCGGCCTGGCCGGCTCCGTGACGACGGTCGCGGCGCTCGCCCTGGAGCTGCCCGCCTACGACCCGGTCGCCATCCACGGCTCGCGGATCGAGGCCGACGCCGTCCGCCAGGTCACCGCGTACCTCCTCGCCGCCACCCGCGAGCGCCGCGCCACCATGCCGGTGATGCACCCCGGGCGGGTCGACGTCATCGGCGCGGGCGCCCTGGTGCTGCGTGTGATCATGGAGGAGTTCGCATTCGAGGAGGTCGCAGTCAGCGAGCACGACATCCTCGACGGCATCGCCCTGCGGCTCGCCCGCGGCTGATCCGGATGGCCCTGGACGCCGACGGGTTCCCCGTCACCCGCACGCCGGCCGGGGTCGTGCGTGCCGCGCGGAGCGCCCGCGACCTCGCCGTCCTCGATGCGCGGGTGTCGGGCTGCCGCGCCTGCCCCCGACTGGTGGCCTGGCGGGAGGAGGTCGCGCAGGTCAAGCGGGCATCGTTCCGGTCGGAGGACTACTGGGGCCGCCCGGTGCCCGGACTCGGCCCGGCCGATGCGCGGATCGCCGTCGTCGGTCTCGCCCCAGCCGCGCACGGGGGCAACCGGACCGGCCGCGTGTTCACCGGCGACCGCAGCGGGGATTGGATCTTCGCCGCACTCTGGCGGGTGGGCCTGGCCAACCAGCCGACGTCCACGCACGTCGGGGACGGGCTGGAGCTCACCGACGTCCGGGTCGCGGCGGCGGTCCGCTGCGCGCCGCCGGCCAATGCCCCGACGCCGGAGGAGCGCGACACGTGCTCTCCGTGGCTTGCCCGCGAGCTGTCGCTGCTCTCGCGGCTGCGCGTGATCGTCGTGCTGGGCGGTTTCGGCTGGACGGCGCTGTGGCCGGTGCTCGGCGCGGCCGGGTACGAGCTGCCGCGGCCGCGACCGGCATTCGGGCACGGGGTCGAGGTGGAGCTGACCGGTCCGCGTGGGCCGCTCACCCTCCTCGGCAGTTTCCACGTGAGCCAGCAGAACACCTTCACCGGCCGGCTCACCGAACCGATGCTCGACGCCGTCCTGGCGCGGGCCACCGAGCTGGCGGCGACCGTCCCCGGCGCGCGCACTCACCCTGACGACGGGCCGCCCCGGGCCTAGGCTTCCGCCATGGCGCAACGTCCGGTGATCCTGGTCGTGGGCGGCGGGTACGTCGGCCTCTACACCGCTCTGCGGCTGCAGAGAAAGCTCTCGCGCGGGCGGGCGGAGATCGTGGTGGTCGATCCGCAGCCGCACATGACCTACCAACCGTTCTTGCCCGAGGCGGCTGCCGGCTCGGTCGAGCCCCGGCACGTGGTGGTGCCGCTGCGGCCGACGCTGAGCCGGTGCCGGGTGATCACCGGCGCCGTGATCGGCCTGACGCACCGGGAGAAGCGGGCCCGGATCGCGCCCGTCGAGGGCACGCCGTTCGAGCTGTCCTACGACGTGCTGGTGATGGCCGCGGGCTCCGTGGCCCGGACGCTGCCGATCCCTGGGCTCGCCGAGCACGGCATCGGGTTCAAGACCGTCGGGGAGGCCATCTATCTGCGCAATCACGTCCTCGCCCGGCTGGACGCGGCCAGCTCGACCGACGACCCGCAGGTGCGCACCCGCGCGCTGACCTTCACCTTCGTGGGCGGCGGCTACGCGGGCATCGAGGCCTTCGCCGAGCTGGAGGACATGGCCCGGTACGCCATCGACCGCTACTACCCGCGACTCTCGGCGGCCGACATGCGGTGGGTGCTCGTCGAGGCGACGGGGCGGATCCTGCCCGAGGTCGACCTGGACATGGGGGCATGGACGGTCCGTCAGCTCACCGACCGTGGCATGGACGTGCGGCTCAACACCCGGCTGGAATCGGTGTCCGACGATGGCGTGGTCCGGCTCAGCGACGGTGAGGAGTTCCCCAGCGAGACCCTCGTCTGGACAGCCGGCACGAAGCCCAACCCGGTGCTGGCCGAGACCGATCTTCCGGTCGACAGCCGCGGCCGCGTCGAGTGCGAGGCGACCCTGCAGGTCCGCGGGCTGCCGGACGCCTGGGCCGCCGGTGACCTCGCCGCCGTCCCGGACGTCACCAAGGACGATCCCACGGCCACCACCGCGCCCAACGCCCAGCACGCCGTCCGCCAGGCCAGGCAGCTGGCGGACAACATCGTCGCCGTGCTCGCCGATGAGCAACCGGTGCCCTACCGGCACAAGTACGCGGGTTCGGTGGCCAGCCTGGGGCTGCACAAGGGCGTGGCCCAGGTCTACGGCGTGAAGCTCAAGGGCTGGCCGGCCTGGTTCATGCACCGCACTTACCACGTCAGCCGGGTGCCCACTTTCAACCGGAAGGCGCGGGTCGTCGCGGACTGGACACTGGCCTCGCTGTTCCGCCGCGAGGTCGTCTCTCTCGGGCAGTTGCAGGACCCCCGCAGGGAGTTCGTGTTCGCGGCGAACACCGGCCGAGCCGGCCAGCTGCCCCCACCCCGGGCCGACGAGGCCGCAGCGCTGCCGCCCACGGGCACCGGCTCGGCCTGAGGTCTCGGCCGGCCAGGGGCTGCCTGTCCGCCCGCGCCAGGGTGGAGCGCACCGCTAGCGTGCGCAGGGCGCCCCCGTAGCCCAATCGGCAGAGGCAGGCCCCTTAAAAGGGTCACAGTGTCGGTTCGATCCCGACCGGGGGCACGTCTTATCCCGGTCCGTCCTCCCGGTGGAGGTACCGGAGTGGGTCAAACTGCGACACGCCGGAACGTCCGAGGCGGTCCGGGCGTTGACCTGGTCGAGTGGAGTGCAGCACCGTGGACTCCACGGACCGACCAGTCACCTCAGGGAGATGACGATGCCCAGCAGTAACCCGGCCTTCAGCCGGTTCGGCGGTGCCGGGAACAACGGCCAGCAGAACCTCGGCTGGGGCGCCCAGCCCCAGCAGAACGGTGCCCCCGGCCAGTACGGCGCCCCGACCCAGTACGACCCCTACGCGGCCCCGTCGCCATACGCGGCGACGACGACCCGCTACCTCACGATGGACGACGTCGTCACCAAGACCGGGATCTCGTTCCTGGTGACCGTCCTGGCCGCCGCGGCCACCTGGGCACTCCCGGGCGACATGGGGTGGGCCCTCGCCCTGCCCGCCGTCCTCGTGGCCTTCGTCCTCGGCCTGGTGATCTCGTTCAAGACGATTGCCAATCCGGTCGCAACGCTGGCCTACGGTGCGCTCTATGGCGTGGCTCTGGGGGCGATCAGCGAGGCCTTCAACCTGATCTACCCCGGCATCGTCATGCAGGCGCTGATCGGCACCTTCGGTGTCTTCGCCGGCATGCTGGTGGTCTACAAGACCGGCGCGATCCGCGTCACGCCCAAGCTGACCCGGTGGGTGGTCGGCGCCGCCATCGGTGCCCTCGTGCTCGTGCTGGTCAACCTGGTCGCCAGTTTCATCACACCGGGCGGTCTCGGTCTCCGGGAGGGTGGCCCGCTCGCCATCGTCTTCAGCCTCGTCGTCATCGGCATCGCGGCGTTCATGCTGCTGCTGGACTTCGACATGGCCGACGAGGCGATCCGTCGCGGCGCCCCCGCGAAGTTCGCCTGGTACATCGCCTTCGGCCTGCTCGTGACGGTCGTCTGGCTCTACATCGAGATCCTGCGGCTGCTCAGTTACTTCCGCGACTGAGCTGAACCCGTACCGACGACTGTGGCCCGGTCCCCGCAAGGGGGCCGGGCCACAGTCATTGCGGCCCCCTGCAGGGGCCCGCCGCGAGCTTGCGAGCGGCGGGGGGCAGGGGGTCCTTTCTCAGGACAGGCGCTCCAGCACCATCGCCATGCCCATGCCGCCGCCGACGCACATCGTCTCCAGGCCGAAGGTCTTGTCCCTGGTCTGCAGGCCGTTGATCAGCGTGCCGGTGATGCGCGCGCCGGTCATGCCGAACGGGTGGCCGACGGCGATCGCGCCGCCGTGCACGTTCAGCCGGTCGATGTCGATGCCGAGGTCGCGGTAGCTGGGGATGACCTGGGCGGCGAACGCCTCGTTGATCTCGACGAGGTCGATGTCGCCGATGCTCATCCCGGCGCGCTTGAGGGCGAGGTTGGAGGCGTCGACCGGGCCGTAGCCCATGATCTCCGGCGACAGGCCGGTGACAGCCGTGGAGACGATCCGGGCCAGCGGGGTCAGGCCGAGCTCACGGGCCTTGGTGTCGCTCATGACGACCACCGCGGCGGCGCCGTCGTTGAGCGGGCAGGCGTTGCCCGCCGTGGCGCGGCCGTCCGGGCGGAAGACCGGCTTCAGCGAGGAGAGCGCCTCCAGCGTGGTGCCGGCCCGCGGGCCGTCGTCCTTGCTGACGACCGTGCCGTCCGGCGTGGTGACCGGGGTGATCTCGCGCGCCCAGAAGCCGTTGTCGATGGCCTGCTCGGCCAGGTTCTGGCTGCGGACGGCGAACTCGTCCATCTCCTGCCGCGAGACGTTCTTCAGCAGTGCCAGGTTCTCGGCGGTCTGGCCCATCCCGATGTAGATGTCGGGGATCTGGCTGTACTCGCGAGGGTCGTTCCAGCTCTCGGCGCCGCTCTCGGCCACCTTCGCGCCACGCGCCTCCGCGTCGGCGAAGGCCGGGTTCTTCGTGTCGGGCAGGGAGTCGCTGTTGCCCTTGACGAACCGGGACACCATCTCCACACCGGCGGAGATGAAGACGTCGCCCTCGCCGGCCTTGATCGCGTGCATGGCCATGCGGGTGGTCTGCAGCGAGGAGGAGCAGTAGCGGGTGATCGTCGTCCCGGGCAGGTGGTCCATGCCGAGCAGGACGCTGACGACGCGGCCCATGTTGTAGCCCTGCTCGCCGCCGGGCAGGCCGCAGCCGAGCATCAGGTCGTCGATGTCGCGCGGGTCGAGCTCGGGGACCTTGTCGAGGGCGGCGCGCACGATGGTGGCGGCAAGGTCGTCGGGACGGAGGTCCTTCAGGGACCCCTTGAAGGCGCGGCCGATCGGAGAACGGGCGGTTGCGACGATGACGGCTTCTGGCATGGGTCCTCCACGATGAGGCGGGTTCCGCGGACGGTCGGCGGACGTCGGGTCGCTGCCGAAACTACTCTGCAGTAACGCCCGCCACGCGGGCCGGACCGCCCGTCAGCCGACGACGGAGGCCTCGGCCGACTCCTCGGCCTCCTCGGGCGTGGGGATGTCCGTCGGGCGGCGCCGGCGCAGCAGCGCCCACGGCCCGCGCGGGCCGGTGCCCGAGCCGCGAACCTCGGTCGCCTGGACCTCGGTGCCGGTCCGGCTGGCCGCGCGCG
>JAOPWM010000130.1 GCA_025965695.1 Blastococcus sp. | reverse complement strand
CGACACAGGACGCCCGCTACGAGCAGGTTCTGCGCCGACGGGTCGCCGCGCTGCTGGAAACGGCCGGCCCGGTGAGCCCCCTCCTCGACGCGGAGGCGGTCCGGGAACGACTCGCCACGCCGGTGGGTGCGAACTCCGGGATGGCCACACGGATGCGGTTCGAGCAGATTTTGGCGCTCGACGCCTGGCTGGGCGACTACGGCATCACCGTTGACGTCTGAATGCCTGGAGGCGGTACCCCGGTTCAGCTGGGGGTGGACGACGACCTCGATGGGAAGGGTACGAGCTGAAGGAGCGCACTCGCGCGGTAAGCCGCTCTCCCTCGACTGAGCGGCCCTCGAAGTGGCGCGCCTATCGTAGGCTGCCGACGTCCCGCGGGAGCCCCGTCGAACGGGCTGAGAGGGCGCCAGCCATCGGTGGCACCACTTGTGCCGCCGAGGGTGAGTGGCCGACCGCTTGAACCTGATCCGGCTCGTACCGGCGCAGGGAGAGGTGCTTTGGCATGTCCGTGCCCACCACGTCTGATCACGTCCACCAGTCCCGCACCGAGGCTCCGACAACCCTGGTGGAGGCGCCGCCGCGAACCCTCGGTCTCCTCGATCAACTGGGCTTCTGGGGGAATCTCGGGGTCAGCCTGCTCGGTTTCGCCGGGGCTCTGTCGATCCTTACGCCCCTGGGGGCGGGACCACTGAGCCTTCCGGCCGCGGTCACCGCGATCGTGGTCGGATCCCTGCTGGGTGGAGCCATGCTCGGGGCCTCCCTGGTGCTGGGCGCACGGACCGGTGCGCCGGCGATGGTGCTGATGCGCGGGCTGCTAGGGGCCAAGGCGTCCTTCGTGCCGACCGTACTGAACATCGCCCAGTGCCTGGGCTGGGCGGTGTTCGAACTGATCGTGATCGCCGACGGCCTGCACGCCCTCGTGGCCCTGCCACGGTGGGTCTGCGTCCTGGCGGCCGGCATCGTGACCACCGCCCTGACGATCCGGCCGCTGGGTGCCATCAGGGTTCTGCGGAAGTACGTCTCCGTTCTGGTGGTCATCGCCATGACGGTGCTGATCGTGGGGCTCGTGCGTCATCCGGCGGTGCACGTGACGGGGTCGTGGAGCGGCTTCTGGCTGGCCGTCGACGCGGCTGTCGCCCTCACGATCTCGTGGGTGCCGTTGGGGGCGGACTATTCCCGTCATTCGCGCTCGGCGCGCTCGGCCTTCAGCGGCGGCTTCGCCGGGTACGGGGTCACGCAGATCGCCTGTCTCTTGATGGGCGTGGTGGCCCTGTCGGAGGTCGGCCGCGACCCGAACCGGATCTTCGATCTCTTCTTGTCATTGCCGCTGGGGGCTGCGGCCGTCGCAGTCCTCGTGCTCCGCGAGACCGATCAGAGCTTCGCCAACGTCTACTCGACCGCGGTGTCGATCCAGAACATGGCTCCCCGCTGGGACCGCCGGATCCTGACGATCGTTATCGGCGTACTCGCGATCGGTGTGGCATTGACCGTGGACATCGGGCAGTACACCAACTTCCTGTACCTGATCGGCGGGGTCTTCATCCCACTCTCCGGGGCACTCATCGGGTGCTGGCTTCGCCTCCGGGGCGCCGCGTGGAACACCTCGACCGAGGCCCCCCTGCGGCCGGCGATGCTCATCGCCTGGGCGGCCGGCTTCGTCGTGTACCAGTTGGCCAATCCGGGTGCTATCCCGCACTGGTCGGACTTCTGGACGACTGCCGGAACCCGTCTGCACACCCTCGGCCACCCATGGCTCTCGGCGTCGATCGTGTCGTTCGCGGTCGCCATGGTCATCGCCCTGCCGTTCGCACGGTCGGGCGCTGAGGAAGCCGTGGTTCCGTCACCCGAGTCCGCGACGGCGGCCTGATCGTGTCGGTGAGCGGATGAAGGCCTCGCTGGCCATGGCTGCGCAACGCCATCGTGCGACGGCACCCGGTTGGCACCGTGGTGCACTCCGACCGCGGCTAGCGCCGCTGCAGGTGGACGCGTTGGGCTATGTGCCAAGTCCCCCCTCGGACACAGCGTCACCCCGGTGTTCCTGGAGCTCAGGAGCCCGGGGTGTCTCGCTGTCGAGGCCTACGAAGCCGTCTTGATACCCGCGTGATACTTCGCGACTCGGATCAGCCGTCGAGCAGCGCCGCGAAGCGGTCAGCAGCGTGGCGACCCCTGCCGGGATGCATGTGCTGGTAGACGGTGAGCGTGATGGTGGCGCTCGCGTGCCCAGGCGCTCCGAGACGGCCTTCACCGGCACGCCGTCGGCCAGCAACAGGGTGGCGTGGGGTGTGGCGCAGGTCGTGCAGCCGGATCACCGGCAACCGGTCCTCCCCCAGCGCCCTGCGGGCCTGGACGACCTGGCCGACGAAGCGGCGCGAGAACCGCTCCGGGTGGCGGTGGTGCCGTCCAGATTGCTAAGTACGAGCGCTGAGTCCCGCACCTGGTCGAGGGCCAGCAGTCCGCGAACTGCCTGGTAGGCGCGGAGCGCCGCCACGGTGCCTGAGTCCAGGTCGACCACCCGGGGACTGACCCGTCTTGGTCGGGCCCTCCACCAGCAGCTCGCCGGCGCCCTTGGTCTTGACCACGCCGACGCTGCGGCGTACCGCGAGTCGGCCGGCGTCTAGGTCGACGTCCCGCCAGCGAAGGGCCAGCGCCTCACCGCGGCATCCCGGTGGCCGCGAGCAGTCGCCAGCCCATGGCGAGGTCTGCGTCTTGGGCCTCTGCCCAACGAAGGAAGCGGCCGAGCTCCGGCGCGGTCCACGCCTGCATCTCCGGGGGGCGGGCTTCTGACGGGCTCGGCGCTGTCGACCGGTCCGTCGGATTGACGGCGAGCCCTCCGTGCTTGACCGCATCGCCCAGTGCCGACCGCGGGACGGTGAACAGGTAGCGGACCGTGCGCGCAGAGAGGCCGCCCTGACCGTCGGCGGCCGGATACCTCCAGCCGCTGCATCCAAGCGTCCACCGCCGATCCTGTGAGATGGGCGATGGGTTGCGCACCGAGGTGGGGCCCGATGTGCAGCTGAATGTTCTTCCGGTAGGAGGCCAGCGTGGACGGGCTGAGCCCGCTGCCCCTGGATCCGCTCGGCGAGGTAGGCGTCGAGGCGCTGCTTCGACGGCTCGACCCACTCCCCCACCTCGGACTTGCGGATCTCGGCGCGCAGGGCCGCAGCGGCATCCCTCCGCGTCTTGAATCCTCGCTTGAGAACAGTGCGCCTCGTGCCGTCCTCACGTTGGGCTGCGAACTTGATCAGAAAACGCGGACCCGCCTTGATCGCGTACTCACTGATGCTGCCCTCCCCCGCTTGTCGTCGCCTCGGCCTCTTCAAGACCTACTCCCCCCACCCTGAAGGGCGTGCCGGCCCATCTGTCCCCCCACGGCATCACCGGACTGGTCAACAACATCAAGGGCGTGGACCGGGAGCTCCAGACGGTCGAACAGATCAAGTCCGGGGACCTGCGCCTACCCGGCGTCGAGCACGCCCAGTAGGCGTCGTCGCTCAACCAACCGGGGTGGGACCTGCAGACCTCCGAAAATGGACACGTCGTCGGCCACCTGCAGGTCATGGCTACGGACGACTGGCACGTCCTCGCCGACCACCTCACCCGTTATCCCCAGTACCAGGACATCGTCACCAACCACGAGGCGATCACGACCGCCGCCCAGCACGGCATGGACACCAGCCACCTGATCGATGCCGGTTCGAACGCCGCCTTGACCGACCACGTTGCCGGCGCGCTGCAGCACGTCAACGACACGCACCTCGTACATGAGCTGGTCCCTGAGCGCGCCGTCGCCGCGATCCTGGCCATCGCCGCCGTGCGTCTGAAGAACGGGGCGGACCGCAAAAGACCGCCGATGGCACGGGAACAGCTGGCCACCGCCGGGCTCGCGAACGTCGCCTCGCTCGCCGTTCAGGTCGCCACAGGCACCGTGGCGCTTCGGCCCGTCGCCGCCATGGGTACCCGCTTCGCCGTCGCCCGCGGACAACTCGCCTCCCGCATCGGCGAACGCGCCGTGCCCGCCGCGCTCGGCTCGTTACGCTCGGGTGGCCGAGCTGGGGATCGGCGCGGCACACGACGATCCTGCTCCGACCACCGAGTCCTTGTCAGCTGCGCTGAGGTCGGCCCTGACCCCGGAGACCCGCGCGCGATCGACCGCCATGGCCAGCACAATCCGCACCGACGGCACGACGGTGGCCGCGAGGCTGCTGCTCGACGCGGTCAGCCGAGACACGCCGCACGTGTCTGCGTGAACCACGCGGGATCATCGAGCCAGGACAAGCGCCCGCGCCGGGTTGCACCCCCACCGGCATGCTCGAAGACCCCGGCACGCTCAGTGGCATTCCGCGGCCGCAGCCCGAGGCCGCACCCACCGCCTCAATCGATCGAGCCTCCGCGCGCTCATCGGCAGATCCGTGAGTGGCTGGACAGACCAGACCGACATCGAATAGAGACACGCCCGGTAACTCCACACCCAAGCCGAGATAGGCCATGGGTGGAGTGGGGTTACAACTCGCGTGGCTCGCTTAAGAGCTCGAGCACACCGGTTGGCCCAATGGCGCCGGGGAGAACTGACCGCGAAGACGCACCGACAAGGGAATCATCGTGCCGGCAGCCCTATGAGCCGCCGAAGGGAGTGCCATCCTGCTCGCTCCGTAGGTAGATGGCGGTGGCCTCGACTCTTGTCCGGGCGTGCAACTTGGCGAGGATCCGTGAGACGTGCACGCCCGCGGTTCGTTCGCTGATGTACAGCCGCCGCCCGATCTCCCGGTTACTGAGCCCCGTGGCCACCTCGGCCAGCACCTCCCGTTCCCGCCGCGTCAGCGGGGCATCTGGCCCGGGCCTCCGCTCGCCGGGTTCCGCCGCGGGCCGCCGACCCGGGTCTTCCAGCCTGATGCGGGCGCGCGCCGCCAACGTCTCGATCTGCGCCGCCAACGGACCGGCCGAGAGGTCCCGGGCAGTCCGGTAGGCCCGTGTCAGCGCATCACCGGATTCGCGGCTACGGCTCCTCTCGTACAGGAGGGCTTCGGCCTGGCGGAGCCTGGCGTAGGCGGCTGGATAGGGATGGCGCCGGCTCTCCCAGTACTCCGCCGAACACCGCCAGACTCCGGCGTCCGAGCGTCCGTCGAGACGGGTGAGCTCTGCGTCGTCGAGCAGCTCATAGCCCTGGACGACATCCTTGATCTGCGGGGCCGCACGCGCGCACTCGTTCCGCAGGTGCGCCCTCCTGGTCGTGAGGGCGCGAATCGCGACCTCGTCCGCAGTGCGGCCGTCGGCCACGGCCTCGGCCTCGGCCCGGAGCCCGTGCCAGATCAGCGGCGCCAAGAGCCAGACGTCGTCACACCCCCGCTCGGCCGCCCGGAGGCCGCGACGCACAGCTGCCCGCGCACCGGCCGGATCCCCGTGCCACATGGCCAGGCCTGCGTGCAAGGTGGCCAGCGGCACCGTCTGCTTGCTCCCCGCTTCGTCTGCGAGCAAGGTTTCCGCCGACCTCAGGTCCCGCTGGGCCGCCTCCAGTTCGCCCAATCCCATGGAGATCCGTGCACGGGCCAGCAACAGGTCGACGGCGGCAGCCCCCGTGGGGTCGCGGCCGAGCGCATCGGACGCGACCTGCGCCGCCTGCTTCCACCGGCCCACGCGGAAGAGCCCATTGGCCGCCGAGGCCGCCAGACGGGAGATGTGCTCCCCGCGACCGCTGAGATCAGCCACGCGCGCCGCCCCGCGCAGCGCAACGGCAACCCCCTCCTCCAGCTCGTTCAGCGGTCCACTCAGCAGGTCCGCCAGGTGGAGGTAGGCAGTTCCGATGACATCCGCCTCGCCCGACGCCTCGGCGTCCCGGACGGCCCCGAGGCACGATGCGCGGCCGCCGTCGGAGTCGTTGAGATACGCCTGGCTGAAGCCGAGCGCGGCGCTGGCCACCACCCTGCTCTCGATTGCAGACGGGAGATTCGCGGTGAGCTGGAGGGCCTGCCGTGCGTGTCGCTCAGCTTCTCGGTATCGGCCCAGTCGGACCAGCAGCTCGGCTGACCGGGCTTCGAACTCCGCACGCCGCTCCGGGGTCAGCGCGAGGTCGCGCAGGGCCTGCTCGTACTCGTGGACGGCGGCCTGGAGTCGGCCCGCCGCAGCGAGATAACGAGCGCGGATCGGACCGAGCAGCGCAGGGGGTCTCTCGCCCGATGTCTGTGGCGCATCGGACCCAGGGGGCTCCGCCGCGGCGCGGTCTGCGAGTTCGAGGGCGGCGGCGTGGTCGCCGGTCTGGAACGCTGCCTCGGCCGCGCGCAACAGCAGGCTGCGGCCGAGCTGCCCGTGCGCCTCCCCGGCCAGTTCCAGGGCGTGCTGCCAGTTCGACCACGCCTCACCTGGAGCATGAAGCCGTTCGGCTTCTTCGGCTGCGGCCACCACCGCGGGCAGCGCGCGATCCGGGTCGCCGGCCTGGCGCCAATGGTGCGCCAGCTGATCGTGACGCGTCGGCCCGACACCGTCACTGAGCGCCCCCGCGAAACTCCTGTGCAGGGTCAGCGCCTCGCCGGGCAGCAGCTCGGCGCGCACCGCTTCCTGCACCAGGCCGTGCCGGACCACGTACCCGTCGGAGTTGATGTTCAGCAGCTCGGCCGAGACGGCAGCGCGGACGGCCGCCGAGATGTCACCACGGTCGGACCCCATCACACGGACCAGCAGCTGGTGGGACACCGGCTTGACCGCGACGGACACCGCCCGCACCACGTCTTGCGCCAGTTCCGGAAGAGCGTTGACCCGGGACAGCACCATGTCGCGCAGGCTGTCCGGCAACTCCGTCGCATCCGGCTGGACGTGTACGAGCTCCTCGATGGCGAAAGGGTTCCCGCCGCTTCTCCGCCAGACCAGTTCTGCGCCGGCAGGCGCCAAGCGGCGACCGGACACCCGCTCGGCGAGCTGCATCGACAGATCTCGGTCCAACGGATCCAGCCGCAGCATTTCCGCCGACCGCGAGCGCCGAAGCTCGTGCAGCAGCCCGCGCACGGGTGAGGTGCCCTGTAGGTGTTCGGTCCGGACAGCACTGAGGATGAGCAGCCGAGCGCTGGTCAGGCCGGAGAGGAGCGTGAGCACGAGACGTCGGGTGCTGCTGTCCAACCACTGGAGATCGTCGAGGAGCACGACGAGAGGTCGGTCGGCGGCGAGTGCGCAAAGTCCGGCGTGCAGCTGGCCCAGCACACTTCCGCCTCCGGCATTGCCGGCGGAGCCTTCATCGAGGACGTCGAGAAGTCGCGTCGCACCGACGCCGAGGGCGCCCCGCTCCGGGCATCGCCGCAGCCCTGCCTCCACGTGGCGGCGAAGCGCCAGCTTCAGTGGGTGGTAGGGCCACGTGTCCCCTACATCCAGACACGCGCCGGCGAGAACCTGAGCTCCGTGAGCATGGGCCCGCTCGCCGAACTCCGCGAGGAGCCGTGACTTGCCGACGCCCGGATCCCCCGCCAGGACGACGGCATAGGGGCGGTCGCCGAGCCCCGCGAGCGTCGCTTCCAGCCGCGCCACCTCATCGACACGTCCGAGGAACGGAACTGGGGGTGCTCGTCCCGGCATGTTCGGACGGTAGTCCCGGTTGCGGCACCGTCACTCGAAGATTTCCGGAGGAAGAGACAGCGGTGCCGAAGGGCGTCGAGTGCTCACGGCCCGCGACCGCTGCACCCTGGAACAGTGCATGACGGGCACTCTCCGCCAGCCGACGAGAGGGTGCAGGAACTACAGGCGATCAGTCACGTCCCGACGAGGTCCATGCCCTCGATCAGTTCACGGAGGTGTCGTAACGCTCGTTGCCGGGTCGGACCGATGGCGCCCAACGGCATGTTCATTCGAACCGACACGGCGGTGTACGAGGGCTGGTCCCGCTCGTACAGCGCTCGGATCAGGTCGCGTTGCCTCGGTGGCAACTGGCAGACAAGACGCCATATGTGCGGCGTCAGGCCGTCACGGTCGAGAAGCTCACCGGCGTCCACGTCGTCCGGCGCATTGCCCTCGTAGCCTGCCCAGTCGTCGACCAGGCTCTCCCGGCGGCGCCCCGCACGGCGCACGATCCTCAAGCACTCGTGACGCATGATGCTGGTGAGCCAGCCGCCGAGACACGCGGGATCGCGTACCTGCTCGACGTGCGTGAGAAGGATCAACCACGTGGCCTGGAGGGCATCCTCGACTTCCTGCCCGCCCAGTCGGTAGGAATAGCCCAGCCTCCGTAGTCGTGGCCCGTAGTCCTGCACGACTGAATGCCAGGCCTGTTCGTCGTGATCCCTCAGCCGACGCAGGAGTCCCCACGCAGAGACGGGTTCGTGCACAGGAGCTCGACTACATTGGTCGGCAACCATGCTTCCTCCTCTCAGAGCCGCACCACCTGCAGCTCTGAGAGGACGGTGTCAGCGGCGGCGGAAGGCACGCTTCTGCCGAATGACGTAGCTGGACACCCCGGACCTACGTATTTTCAGGGCACCAGGGCGTACATCGGGGCCCGACGACTCGGTCGAGCGACATCGCAGGAGGGCCGTGGATGCCCAGCGGTCGGCGCGCCGACCGCGGTGGCGGTGCCCGACCGCCCGTGACGCGGCGCTCCGCGTCGTCCTGCCGGCTACAGGAATGGCAACAGCAGCGCCCTGCCCAGCAGGCTCGCCACGACGCTGAGCTCTTCGAGCATTCGTCCGCGGGCAGTCTCGCGGTCCTCGGCATTCCACACTTGCATCGCGTCGATCCACGCGTTGGCCCGCGTGCCGCGGACAAGAACGGAGGAGATCACGTTGGAGAGGCGGTCGAAGACGCTGCCGTCGACCCCGACGTCTCCGAACGGTGCGTTGTAGCGCTGCCGCAGGCCGTCCAAGTGGCGGTCGAACACATCGTTGATCTTGCCGAAGTCCCGCTGGCGGGCGTCGTTCGGCGCGAAATCCTCCCAGGTTGCCAGCAGGGCGGCGGCGAGGTCGTAGTTGATGTGGGCGTTGACGCCCGCCGCGGCGAATTGGACGCGTTCGATGTCGGGGTTGCTCCGGGCGTCGAAGAGCAGCCGCCACGGGTGCGGCGCCGACCCGCGATCGGACGCGTAGCTGCGCAGTGCGAGGAAGTAACGACGGGCGAACTCGAGGTCCAGCCGCACGAGGAAGTCACGGTCCTCGTAGGTCTCCTTGTCGACCGTCTCGGTGATCGTGCGGTAGAGCTCGGTGAAGCACACGATGCCGTCGTTCTCGCCGGCGGTCGTCGAACTGCCCGCATATTCGTAGACCTGCGTCAGGCGCTCCACGACGTCCGGGATCGTGGTCACGTCTGCCTGCACGATCTCCGCCAGGCGTTGTGTGCTCCCGGCCTGCGAAGGCATGGTCACTCCTGTCTCTGGTCGGGTGTTCCGGTGTCGGCCGGATGCCCTCTCTGCGAGCGGGACGAGGCCCCCGGCGACGTGCCCACCCTGCGTGGGCCAGATCATGCACGCGCCGAGGCCGTGGCGGCGTTCTTTGCGTCGCCGGCTCAGTGTGGAGACGTCGGGGGCGCGTTCCGGGCGGTCACGCCGGCGACCACGGCCCACAGGAAGGTCAGTGCCTGCAGCAGGGCCACCGCCCACCGGTGCTCGGCCGCCGAGAGTGCGGCGTTGAACAGGAAGACGACACCGATGCTCCACCAGAACCACGGCCGATCGACGGCTCGCCCGAGGCGGGGGCGGGAGGGCCGATCCTCCCGCCCCGGACGCTCGGCACGTACTCCGCTCCCGGTCACAGCTGGCTGCAGGCGTCGGCGTACGTCCAGTCGTACCGGCCGCCGCAGGTAGCGCCGTAGGCCTGGTAGTCGGATCCCGATGCCGAGACCTCGTACAGGACGTCGCAGCTGATCCCGTAGCCGTCGTAGCACTCCTGCGCGAGCTGGTCGAGCAGGGTGGTGCAGGCGTTGGGGTTGCCGCTTGCACAGTCGTTGATCAGGGCGGACGCCTGGTCGTCCACGGAGGCATGCACGCCCGTCGACAGGCTGCTGGTGTCGATCTGGCCAGATCCCGAGGGCACCGACCCGCCCTGAAGTGTGATGTTGTACGTCGCGCCGGCTGGGTTGGAGGAGGGGCCCTTGTCGTTCACCGCGTAGAGGATTCCTCCCGCTGCCGAGATGACCCCAGCTGCCGCGGTGAGGATGCCGGGGAGCGTGGTGAGAAATCCCAGGAAGCCGCCTCGCCGCGTCGACGAGTCCTGAGTCGGAGGATTGGGGAGAGGCGGGGCGTTGAAGGTCATGGCGATGCTCCCTGTTGACGGACCACGGCCGACGTCCGGGCTACACCGCCCCGGGAGGCCGGCTGGTCCCGACCGGGCCTCGGGAAGAAGAGGTCCCACGGCGTTCGCTGATACATGCCACGGCTACCGGGCGGCCTCCGCCGAGCGCCCGGCCTGGCTGGAACGGACCTTCGTCGCCGGTGGCGCCGGACGTCCCGACCCGGGACCCAGATCGGCATCCACGCCCACCAGACCCTCTCGCTGGCCGTGGCCAACTCCGTGGTCGCCGTCGAGGAGGGAGTCACCCGGGTCGACGCATCCCTGGCCGGCCACGGGGCCGGCGCCGGCAACTGCCCGATCGAGCCGTTCATAGCCGTCGCCGAGCTGCAGGGCTGGACCCACCGCTGCGACCTGTTCGCTCTGCAGGACGCCGCCGACGACCTTGTCCGCCCGCTGCAGGACCGCCCCGTCCAGGTCGACCGCGAGACGCTCGCCCTCGGCTACGCCGGTGTGTACTCCAGCTTCCTCCGGCACGCCGGAGCCGCTTCCCGTCAGTACGGCATCGATGTCCGCACCATCCTGCTCGAGGTCGGCCGCCGCGGCCTGGTCGGCGGTCAGGAGGACATGATCACCGACGTCGTCCTCGACCTGTCCACACCCCGGAGCAGTGGCTGACGGTCATCCCCGCTGCCCCGATGCCTCCTGAGCGGAGCGCATCGGGGCAACTGCTGCACAGCATCGCCTCAGCCACATGAACGGGCCGACGTCCCCGGTCGTCCGTACGGTGATCTGGTCGGTACAGGAGGACCAAGGTGTCCGCCGCCTGTTGATGCAGAACTACTTCCACACGGTGGACTGGCGTCGACGGCCTGACGTCTTGCGGACTGGCTGCTAACCAAGAGGGCCGACCCGGAGACACAATGCGACCCCGCCACCCGGGTCGGCGTTCCAGTAGCACCGGGTAAGCACGCGGCCCTGCGACTACAGATCCAGCGCGACTAACCCTGCACCTTCGCGGCCCGGAGGCTGGCCCGGCTCTTGTGCCCTCAGCCCGCTTTCCGCCGCCGCCGGAGGGAGGTCGGGCCGCGCTCCCGGAGACCGGTCGAGGACGCCGCAGCTCGTCGACCCCGTAGCGGTCGCCGCCGTCACGCCTCGGCGTGCGCGGTGCCGGTAGCGGTGCCGCCACCCGAAGGATCGCCGGCTTCACCCGGCGTCGGTGGCGGCGTCCTCGGCCGTCAACGAGACAGGCCCGGGATTCCTCACGAACCAATAGCGCAAGGCGACTTCGCCCTCCGGTCACGTGCGGAACGCACGGGTCATCGTCGGTGCCAGTGCACGGCTGCCGATGGTGATCCGCCACTCCCCGCCCTTGACCGCCCGCCCAGCGGACCTGCACCCGCACCGATGGGGACGAGACTCCCCCGAGCGGGATGGATCGACCCAGCACGCGATTGCCGGAAACGCCCCCTGGGTGATGCCGGGCACGGGCCAGCTCGCCCTTGCTCGCCCGATGACCACTCGCTGTCGCCCCCGCATCCGATGAATCAGGCACCAAGGGTCGCCGCAAGGACGCGTGGCCGCGGGCGCCCCGTGCTGGACCCTCACTGAGCACGGACAGAGGCTGAACTTGAACGACGAGGGGCCCGAGCCCACTTCGGACCCGGACCCCTCCGACGTGCAGCGAGTCAGTTGCCAGCGGCCCGGAACTGCTCGACGACGTC
>JAOPWM010000128.1 GCA_025965695.1 Blastococcus sp. | reverse complement strand
AGGTCGAACCGGCCCTGCAGGTACAGGTCGATGAGCATCGGGAAGTCGCGGCTGGGCAGGCAGTCGCCGTACCAGGAGGACTTCAGCGCCCCGCCCCTGCCGAACACCTCGATGAGCGGGAGCTCGATCTTCATGGTCGGGTTCGGCACCCCCACCAGGACGACGGTGCCGGCCAGGTCGCGGGCGTTGAACGCCTGCTCGTAGACGGCGGGGTGACCCACGGCGTCGATCGCGACGTCGACACCGAAACCGCCGGTCAGCGCCTTGATCGCCTCGACCGCATCGGTCGCCTTCGAGTTGACCGTGTGGGTGGCGCCCATGCCCTTCGCCCACTCGAGCTTCCGGTCGTCGATGTCGACGGCGATGATCTTCGAGGCGCCGGCCAGCCGGGATCCCGCGATGGCGGCGTCCCCGACCCCGCCGCACCCGAACACGGCGACGGTGTCGCCACGGCCCACGCCGCCGGTGTTGATGGCCGCGCCGACGCCGGCCATGACGCCGCAGCCCAGCAGCCCGGCGGAGGCCGGCGGGGCGGCCGGGTCGACCTTCGTGCACTGCCCGGAGTGGACCAGCGTCTTCTCTGCGAACGCGCCGATGCCCAGGGCTGGGGACAGCTCGGTGCCGTCGGCGAGGGTCATCTTCTGGGCGGCGTTGTGGGTGTTGAAGCAGTACCAGGGCTTGCCCTTGGCGCAGGCCCGGCACTGCCCGCAGACGGCCCGCCAGTTGAGGATCACGTAGTCACCGACCGCCACGTTGGTGACGCCCTCGCCGACGGCCGAGACCACGCCCGCGGCCTCGTGGCCGAGCAGGAACGGGAAGTCGTCGTTGATGCCGCCCTCGCGGTAGTGCAGGTCGGTGTGGCAGACCCCGCAGGCCTGCACGTCGACGACCGCCTCACCGGGACCGGGGTCGGGGACGATGATCGTCTCGATGGTGACCGGCGCACCCTTGCTCCGGGCGACGACGCCCTTCACCTCATATGGCATAACGCGAGCCTAGGTCGGGCGGCATGCATCGGCGGAGTGGGCTTCCGTCCTGCGGACTGCCCCGATCACGCAGGGGTATCGATCGGCGCTCATCGCGTTCGCCTGGACCCTCGTCGGAGTCCCGCTGGTCTACGGGCTGTACCAGACGATCAAGACGGCGAGCTCACTCTTCACGGGGTAACGACCACCGCCGACAGCGGACTTTCGGCGCCGAAAGTCCGCTATCGGCGCAGCGGGCGCAAGGGCAGGTGCGGGCCCAGGTCGGCGCGGTTGCCGCTGGCCACGACCTTGCCCGCCGCGACGGCGTCCGCCCAGCTCAGCTGTCCCGACGCCAGCCGCAGCCAGGTCGCTGCGTCGGTCTCGACCACGTTCGGCGGCGTCCCGCGCGTGTGCCTGGGCCCGTCGATGCACTGGACGGCGACGTGCGGGGGCACCCTCAGCTCCACGGAACGGCCGGGCACCTGCTGGGCCAGCCACCGGGCGGCGGTCTTCACCGCGGCACCGACGACCACCCGGGGCGGCTGCTCCGCCTCCCCTGCGAGCCACGGAAGGACGGGCTCGAGGACGGCGCGCAGCTCGTCCGCCGCGATCGGGGCGCTGCCGGCCATCAGCTGGTCGGGACGGCGCCCGCCGGGACGGCACCGACCGCGACCTCGGGGGCGCCGAACAGGGCCGGCAGCGTGGCCGACCAGGCGGCCCGGAGCTCGGCGATCCGCAGGTCGAGCAGGCCCTCCACGTTCAGGGTGTCGCCCCCCGTCGTCCCCAGGTCCGTGACCGGGACACCCGCCGCCCGGGCGGCCGTCCGCACGGCGTCGGGGTCCGACGTCGTGACGACAGCGCGGGCGGCCGACTCGCTGAACAGGGCGGTGAACGGGTCCGCGTCGAGGCGCAGACGCGCCCCGACGCCGTAGCGCAGCGCGGACTCCGCGAGGGTCTGCGCGAGCCCACCGTCGGCGAGGTCGTGCGCAGAGCTGACGAGCCCCGTGAGGCTCGCGAGCAACTCCCCCAGTCGCCGCTCGGCGGCCAGGTCGGCCACGGGAGGCTTGCCGCCGAGGTGGCCGTGCACGACCGACGCCCAGGCCGAGCCGCCGAACTCAGGCCGCGTCTCGCCCAGCAGCAGCACTCTCTCGCCGTCGGCCCGCCAGCCGCCGGGAATGCGGCGGCGGACGTCCTCGTGCACGCCGAGCACGCCGATGACCGGGGTCGGGTTGATCGCCACGTCGCCGGTCTGGTTGTAGAGGCTCACGTTGCCGCCGGTGACCGGCAGCCCGAGCTCACGGCAGCCGTCGGCCAGGCCGCGGACGGCCTCGGCGAACTGCCACATGACCTCGGGCTCCTCCGGCGAGCCGAAGTTCAGGCAGTTGGTGACCGCCAGCGGGGTGGCGCCGGAGACGGCGACGTTGCGATAGGCCTCGGCGAGATTCAGCTGCGTCCCGGTGTAGGGGTCCAGCCGGGCGTAGCGGGCGTTGCCGTCGAGCGCCAGGGCGATCCCGCGGTGGCTCTCCTCGTCGATGCGGACGACGCCGGCGTCCTCGGGCTGGGCGAGGACGGTGTTGCCGCGGACGTAGCGGTCGTACTGCTCGGTGACCCAGGTCTTGTCCGCGCCGTCCGGGCTGGCGACGACGGCGAGCCAGTGGGCCGCGATCTCCGCGCCGCTGACGGGGCGGGACAGTCGCGCCGCGTCGTCGGCCTGCAGGGCATCGAGGTCGGCGGGGCGGGACATCGGCCGGTCGTAGACGGGGCCCTCATGGGCCACGGTCCGCGGCGGGACGTCGACGATCCGTTCGCCGTGCCAGTCGACGGTGAGCCGGTCGCCGCCGGTCACCTCACCGATGACGGTGGCGAGGACGTCCCACTTGCGGCAGACGGCGAGGAACTCCTCGACCTTGGCCGGCTCCACGATCGCGCACATGCGCTCCTGCGACTCGCTCATCAGGATCTCGGCCGGGGTGAGCGTGCTGTCGCGCAGGGGAACGGTGTCGAGGTCGACGTGCATGCCGCCGGTGCCGGCGCTGGCGAGTTCGGAGGTCGCACACGACAGGCCGGCGCCGCCGAGGTCCTGGATGCCGGTGACGAGATCGGCGGCGAAGATCTCCAGGCACGCCTCGATGAGCAGCTTCTCGGTGAACGGGTCGCCCACCTGCACGCTGGGCCGCTTGGCCGGGCCGTGCTCGTCGAAGGTCTCGCTGGCCAGCACCGACACCC
>JAOPWM010000279.1 GCA_025965695.1 Blastococcus sp. | reverse complement strand
GGTGCCCCGGCCTGGGCACCGTGCTCTCCAACGAGGAGGTCACCGCCGACGGGCGCTCCGAGCGGGGCAACTTCCCGGTGTTCCGGCGGCCGCTGACCCAGTGGATGATGCGGATCACCGCCTACGCCGACCGGCTGATCGACGACCTGGACCGGCTGGACTGGACCGAGTCGCTGAAGCAGATGCAGCGCAACTGGATCGGCCGCTCGACCGGCGCCCGGATCGGGTTCTCCGTCGGGGACGAGACGGTGGAGGTCTTCACCACCCGGCCCGACACGCTGTTCGGCGCCACCTACATGGTGCTGGCGCCGGAGCACCCGCTGGTCGACGCGCTGACCGCCGACGCGTGGCCGGACGGCACCGACCCGCGCTGGACCGGCGGTGCCGCCACCCCTGCTGAGGCGGTCAGCGCCTACCAGCGGCAGGCCTCCCGTCGCTCGGAGCTGGACCGCCAGACCGAGGGCCGGGACAAGACCGGTGTCTGGCTCGGCGTCACCGCGGTCAACCCGGTCAACGGCCGCGAGCTGCCGGTGTTCATCGCCGACTACGTCCTGACCGGCTACGGCACGGGCGCGATCATGGCCGTCCCCGGTGAGGACACCCGCGACTGGGAGTTCTCCGAGGTCTTCGACCTGCCCGTCGTCCGCACCGTGCAGCCGCCGGCGGACTTCGACGGCGGCGCGTACACCGGCGCCGGACCGATGATCAACTCCTCGAACGAGGAGATCTCGCTGGACGGCCTGGACAAGGCCACCGCGATCGCCACGATCACCGAGTGGCTGATCGAGCACGGCCACGGCGAGGCGACGACCACCTACAAGCTGCGCGACTGGCTGTTCAGCAGGCAGCGCTACTGGGGCGAGCCGTTCCCGATCGTCTACGACGAGAACGGGCTGCCGGTCGCCGTCCCGGAGTCCATGCTCCCGGTGCTGCTGCCGGAGGTCGACGACTACTCGCCGAAGACGTTCGACGACGACGACGCCGACTCCGCCCCCGAGCCCCCGCTGTCGCGGGCGACGGAGTGGACGACGGTGGAGCTGGACCTGGGCGACGGCCCCAAGAAGTACCGCCGCGAGACCAACACGATGCCCAACTGGGCCGGCTCCTGCTGGTACTACCTCCGTTACCTCGACCCCAGCGACGACGAGCAGATGGTCGACCCCGAGCTGGAGCGTTACTGGCTGGGCCCGCGCGAGGACGGCGATGTCGGCGGTGTGGACCTCTACGTCGGCGGCGTCGAGCACGCCGTGCTGCACCTGCTGTACGCCCGCTTCTGGCACAAGGTCCTGCACGACCTCGGGTACGTCTCCAGTGAGGAGCCGTTCCGCCGGCTGGTCAACCAGGGCTACATCTCCGCCTTCGCCTACACCGACGAGCGGGGCTTCTACGTGCCCGCTGCCGAGGTCGTGGAGAAGGACGGCCGGTTCTTCTTCGAGGGCAACCCGGTCAACCGTGAGTACGGGAAGATCGGCAAGAGCCTGAAGAACATGGTGACGCCGGATGAGATGATCGGCGCCTACGGGGCCGACACCTTCCGGGTCTACGAGATGTCGACCGGGCCGCTGGAGCAGTCCCGGCCCTGGGAGACCAAGGCCGTCGTCGGATCGCAGCGGCTGCTGCAGCGGATCTGGCGGGTCGTCATCGACGAGCAGACCGGCGCCGTCCGGGCCACTGACGTCGAGCCCGACGAGGACACCCTTCGGGTGCTGCACCGGACGATCGCCGGCGTGCGCGACGGCGTGACCACCCTGCGGTTCAACATCGCGATCGCCAGGATCACCGAGCTGACCAACCACCTCACGTCGGTCTACGGCGCGGAGACGCCGGTGCCGCGCTCGGTGGCCGAGCCGCTGGTGCTGCTGGTCGCGCCGCTGGCCCCGCACATCGCCGAGGAGATGTGGGCGCGGCTGGGTCACGACGAGTCGTCGGCGTGGCACCCGTTCCCGGTCGCCGACGAGCGCTGGCTGGTCGATGACACGGTGGAAGTCGCCGTCCAGGTCAACGGCAAGGTGCGCGCCCAGGTGAGTGTGCCGGCCGACGCCGACACCGCGGCCCTGGAGGCGGCCGCCCGCGCCGATGAGCGGATCGCGGGTTACCTGGACGGCGCGACCGTGCGCCGCGTCGTCGCCGTCCCGGGGCGCCTGGTGAACTTCGTCCTCGGCTGAGCCGACTCCCCGAACCCTCTTCGCGGAAAGTCCGCTACCCCGGCGGACTTTCGGCGCCGAAAGTCCGGGAGGCGGGGCGGATGATCTCGTGCCACTCCGCGCCGGGCCGGGTCAGCGAGAGGCTGACGTAGGTGCTGTAGGGGGAATGGCGTCATCCGGTGGTCGCGGGCTCGAACGCCAGGACCCGCTTCATCGCCGCCTCGACCGGACCGACCGCGTCGGCCACGGTGACGTCGCGCCCCAGTTCGGCCGACAGCGACGTCACGCCGGCGTCGGGGATCCCGCACGGGACGATCGAGCCGAAGGCGGTCAGGTCGGGATCGCAGTTGAGCGCGAAGCCGTGCATCGTGACCCCGCGGGCGACCCGGACGCCGATCGCGGCCACCTTGCGCTCGGGCCGGAAGCCGGAGCCGGGCTGGTCGGCGGCCACCCAGACGCCGCTGCGGCCCTCGACCCGCCCCGTGGCCAGCCCGAAACCGGCGCAGACCTCGATCAGCGCCTCCTCGAGCCGGCGGACGTAGGCGACGACGTCGACAGGGTCGGGCAGCGCGACGATGGGGTAGCCGACGAGCTGACCGGGGCCGTGCCAGGTGATCTTGCCGCCGCGGTCCACGTCGATGACCGGCGTCCCGTCGGCGGGCCGCTCGTGGGCCTCCGTGCGCCGTCCGGCCGTGTAGACCGACGGGTGCTGCAGCAGCAGCAGCGTGTCGGCCACCTGACCGTCCACCCGACGGGCGTGCAGCCCGCGCTGCATCTCCCAGGCCTGCTCGTAGGGCACGAGGCCTGCCTGCACGGTCTCCAGTTCGGTCACGGCTCCAGCCTAGGCGTGGGTCAGGCGAGACGCCGCGGCTCGACGCGCGTCTCCACCGCCGTGCGGTCCGGCCCGCGCTCCACCCGGTAGGCCGCCTTGTCCGGCCGGTCGGCCACGGCCTCGACCAGTTCCGTGCCCCGGTAGACCAGACCCACGCCGTCGTCGGTGGCGTGCCCGCCCGGCAGCGTGCCGTCGGCGACCAGCCGGTGGTACAGCGGTCGGCGCTGCTCCTCGGAGTCGTAGTGGACGCCGTTGGACGTGGGGATCAGCCCCAGGCCGTTGGTCACCGGGCGCAGGTCGGGCCCGAAGGAGTCGGTGGTGCCGCCGACGTGCCAGCACAGCGACCCCGCCGACACCCCGCCCAGCACGACGCCGGCCCGCCAGCACTCGGCGAACACGTCGTCGAGGCCGTGCACCCGCCAGACGGCCAGCAGGTTGGCCACGCTGCCGCCGCCGACCCACACCACGTCCTGCGCCAGGAGGTGCTCCCGGACGTCGGCGACCGTCGGCATCGGGAAGAGGCTGACGTGGCTGACCTCGACGGGACTGCCGGCGAACGCGCCGTAGACACCGGCCACGCGGGCCGCATCGTCGCCGGTGGCCGTGCCGAGGTAGCAGAGGCGCGGGCGTGCGGGTGCGCCCGCCAGCTCGAACGCGAAGTCGAACACCGGACCCGGGCGCCAGTCGTAGGGGCCACGGCCGCGGGCTGCGAATCCCATGCTGGTGGCCAGGATCGTGGGTGCTGACGCGGGCATTCCCCGAACCTAGGTGGCCCCGCTGACCGGCGACTTCCGGGGGGCTGTGGACAACTCCGGCAGCCCGCCGCCCGACCGTCCTACGGTCTGCGGCATGTCCGCTGCTCTTCGGCCCGACCCGGACGCCCCGAGTGCCCCGGTGGTGCCCGGCTACACCCTCGAGGCGCGGTTGGGGCGGGGTGGCTCGGGGGAGGTGTGGCGGGCCGTGCCGCGGCGGGGTGGCCCGCCGGTGGCCGTGAAGGTGCTGGTCGCCGGCGATCCGGAGCGCCAGGCGCGCGAGGCGGCGCTGCTCGGCGAGCTGGACCACCCGCACCTCGTCCGTCTGCTCGAGGTGGTGCACCAGCCGCAACGCGGCGGTGTCCCGCGCATCGCGCTGGTCCTCGAACTGCTGTCCGGCGGCAGCCTGGCCGCCCTGCTGGCGCGGCGCGGCCGGCTGCGGCCCGGCGAGGTGGTCACGGCGATCGCACCGGTGGCGGCAGCGCTCGCCCACGCTCACGGGAACGGCGTCGTCCACGGTGACCTCTCCCCGAGCAACATCGTGTTCACCGGAGAGGGCCGGCCGGTCCTCACCGACCTGGGGGTCGCCCGGGTGCTCGGCGAGACGGCGGCCGGCGAGGTGACCCCTGCCTACGTCGACCCCACCGTGGCCCGGGGCGGAGCGCCGGGACCGGCGTCGGACGTCTTCGGGGTCGCGGCTGCGGCGTTCCACGCCCTGACCGGGATCGCACCGTGGAATGCGGCCACGCCGGGCGACACGCTCACCGTGGCGGCCGACGGGCTGCTGCCCGACCTCGCCGAGCTCGCTCCGGACGCGCCTCCGGCGCTGATCGAGGTGATCGGTCGCGGTCTCGCCGCCGACCCCCACGATCGCGGGTCGGCAGCAGCGTTCGCGCTGGACCTCCGGCACGCCTGCCGGCCGGAGCCGGTGCGGCTGCCCGTGGACGGCGTACCGGACGCCGAACTGGGGGTCACCGGCCGCGGTCCGCGCACCGAGCTCACCCACCAGGTGCCGGGCCGGCGCCCGCGTCCGGCACCGGTCATCACGGAGCCGGCCGGGCGCCGTGAGCTCTGGCGCGCTGCCGTCCGCGGCTGGTCGGCGAGGTTGCTCACTCGTCGTCTTGCCGCGGTCGGGGTCGCCGGCCTGGCGCTGACCGGGGTGGGGGCCCTCCTGGGATCGACCGGTGGCGACACCCGAGGGGCACCTGCGGCGTCGGCTGGTACCGCCGCGCCATCCGCTCGGCCGGATTCGGTGGCGGGCCCCGCGCCGGCGCCGGGGGAACGGCAGGCCGGTCCCACGACCGTCGACGACTGGCGCAGCGTCGTGGACGGGCTCTACCGGCGGCGGACGGAAGCGTTCGCGACGGCGTCTCCCGAGCTGCTGGACGACGTCTACGTGGGCGGAAGCGCGCTGCTGGCGGCCGACACCGAGCTCACGCGGGTGCTGGCGGCCGAGGGTGAGGTGCTCCGCGGGTTCGTCCCGGTGGTCGAGGAGGTGACCGCCGCCCAGCCGGACGGGGACCGGGTGCGGCTGGACCTGATCGACAGCCGGCCCGCCTACGAGGTGGTGCCCGCCGGCCGCCCCGACGGCGCGGCCCTCCGGACGGGCGCCGGCCGTGCGGAGGCTGCCGTGCGCATGGTGCTGGTCCGTACCGGTGACGGGTGGCTGATCGAGAGCGCCGAACGGATCGGGTGACGCGAGAGCATGGCGGTCAGCCCCGGGAGACAGCCGCCCCGAGCGCTGAGGTCAGGTCGGTGTGCGTGAACTCGTACCCGGATTCCTGGAGGCGGACCGGGATGGCCCGCTGCCCACCGGCAACGCTGGAGCGGCCGAACTCACCGAGCGCCAACTTCAGGGCGAAGGCCGGCACCGGGAGCACGGTCGGCCGGTGCACCTGGCGGCCCAGTTCCTTGGTGAAGTCGGCGTTCGTCACCGGGTCGGGCCCGGTGAGATTGACCGGTCCGGCGATGTCGGCGGTCAGCAGGTGCCGGATCCCGCCGATCACGTCGGCCAGGCTGATCCACGGCCAGTACTGCCGGCCGTTGCCCATGCGGCCGCCGAGACCGAGCCGGAACACGGTGCCCAGGACCTGCACCAGCATCGCGGACCGGTCGAGCACGAGCCCCGTCCGCAGGTGCACGACGCGGACACCCGCCGCCTCGGCGGGCGCGGTCGCCCCTTCCCACTGGGCACACAGCTGGGCCAGGAAGTCCGAGCCCGCCGGGTCCTGCTCGGTCACGGTGCGGGACCCGGTATCGCCGTAGAAGCCGACCGCCGACGCCGACAGCAGGACCCGCTCGCGGCTCGGGTCGAAGGCGACGGCCGCGGCCATCGCCTCGCTGATCGTCGTCGTCGCGTCCAGTCGGCTCTGGAGGAGGCGCTGCTTGTAGCTGCTGGTGAACGGGCGCGGGCGGATCGGCGTCCCGGCGAGGTTGATCACCGCGTCGACGTCGGCGAGCAGCGCGGCGTCGATGCGGTGGTGCTGGGGGTCCCAGCGGTGCTCGTCGGCGGTCCTCGGGGTGCGCCGCACGAGCTGGATCACCTCGTGACCGTCGGCGCGCAGTGCCGGAAGCAGTGCGCTGCCGACGAGCCCGGAGGCTCCGGTGACCGCGATCTTCAACGACCCTCCTGAGGGAGCAGGCGACGGCGCCCCCTGCAGGGGCCCGCCGCGAGCCCGCGAGTGGTGGGGGGCAGGGGGGTCCTTGCTCAGCCGAGGCCGAGCTCACCGTGGAACTGACCGGCTTCCAGCCGCTCGCGCACCGTGGTGAGGAAACGCGCGGCGTCGGCGCCGTCGACGATCCGGTGGTCGTAGGTCAGCGCCAGGTAGACCATCGACCGGACGGCGATGACCTCGCCGAGCTCCGGGTCCTGGACCACCACGGGACGCTTCACGACAGATCCCGTGCCGAGGATCGCGACCTGTGGCTGGTTGATGATCGGGGTGTCGAACAGGGCGCCCCGGCTGCCGGTGTTGGTCAGCGTGAAGGTGCCGCCGCCCAGCTCGTCCGGCGTGATCTTGTTCGTGCGGGTCCGCTCCGCCAGGTCGTTGATCTTCCGGGCGATCCCGGCGAGGCTGAGGTCACCGGCGTCGTGGATGACCGGCACCAGCAGGCCACGCTCGGTGTCCACCGCGATCCCGAGGTTCTCGGTGTCGTGGTAGGTGACCGTGCCGGCTTCCTGGTCGATCGAGGAGTTCACCGACGGGTGAGCCTTCAACGCCTCGACCGCGGCCTTCGCGAAGAACGGCAGGAAGGAGAGTCTGACGCCCTCGCGGGCTTCGAAGTCCGCCTTCGCCTGCTGACGCAGGTGGGCGATCCGCGTGACGTCGGCCTCGACGACGGTGGTCAGCTGGGCGCTGACCTGCAGAGACTCGACCATGCGCCGGGCGATGACCGCGCGCAGGCGGGACATCTTCTCGGTCCGCCCGCGCACCGAGGTGTCGGGCATGGCGGCCGGCGACGGCGTCCGGGCGGCGGGCGCCTTCGCCGCTGCGGCTGAAGCCGGCGCCGGTGCCGCGGCCTGCTCGGCGGCGGCCAGCACGTCCTGCTTCCGGATCCGGCCGCCGACACCGCTGCCGGACACGGTGCTGAGGTCCACCCCGCGGTCGGCGGCCAGGCGGCGGACCAGCGGCGTCACATAGTTGCCGCCTCCGTCGCCCCCGGCGGGTGCCTGAGCAGGGGGAGCCTGCTGCGCGGGGGCCTGGGCCGCGGGGGCGGGAGCCGCCTTGGTCGGCGCCGGCTTCTCGGCCGGCGCGGCCTGCGGTTCGGGAGCCTTCTCCGCCTCCGGCGCAGGGCCGGAGTAGTCGCTCTCGGCCGCGGCGGGTGCCGACTGCGGCTCCGTCGTGGCCGCAGCCGCGGCCGGGGCGGCGGCGGGTGCGCTGCCCCCGGTGCCGATGACGGCCAGTTCCGCGCCGACGTCGACGGTCTCGTCCTCGTTGACCGAGATGGAGAGCAGGGTGCCGCTGACCGGTGCCGGGATCTCGGTGTCGACCTTGTCGGTGGAGACCTCGAGGAGCGGCTCGTCCGCGGTCACCTGGTCGCCGACGGCCTTGAGCCAGCGGGTGACGGTGCCCTCGGTGACGCTCTCGCCCAGTGCCGGCATGGTCACCGAGGTGCCCTCGCCGCCGCCACCGGTGTCGCCGGAGCTGTCCGACGATGCGGCCGGCTGCTCCTCCTGCTGGGGTGCGGGCGCCTGCTCCTGTGCCGGCTCCGGCTCCGGCTCCGCGGGGACCTCAGCCGGTTCGGGCTCGGCCGCGGGCGCGGGAGCGCTGCCGCCGTCCCCCCCGCCGATGACGGCCAGTTCCGCGCCGACCTCCACGGTCTCGTCCTCGGCGACCAGGATCTTGGTCAGCACCCCAGCCACGGGCGACGGGATCTCGGTGTCGACCTTGTCGGTCGAGACCTCCAGGAGGGGCTCGTCGACCTCGACCTGCTCACCCTCCTGCTTGAGCCAGCGAGTGACCGTGCCCTCGGTGACGCTCTCGCCCAGGGCGGGCATGGTGACGGACGTCGGCATCGGGGCAGTGCTCCTTTGGCTGGGGGCGGGGGAGGGGAGAGGGGTCGGTCAGCCGTGCACGTGCAGGGGCTTGCCGGCGAGGGCCAGGTGGGCCTCGCCGAGAGCCTCGCTCTGCGTCGGGTGCGGGTGGATGAGGCTCGCGACGTCGTCCGCCTCGGCCTCCCAGTTGTAGATCAGCTGCGCCTCGGCGATGAGCTCGCCGACGCGGCTGCCCACCATGTGGATGCCGACGATCGGGCCGTCCTCGGCCTGGATGAGCTTCACCGCACCGGCGGTCTTCAGGATCTGACTGCGGCCGTTGCCCGCCAGGTCGTAGGTCAGCGTCTTGATCTCGCCGTACTTCTCCTTGGCCTGGGCCTCGGTGAGACCGACGGAGGCCACCTCCGGGTCGGAGTACGTGATGCGCGGGACGCCGGCGTAGTCGATCGGGACAGGGTGCAGCCCGGCCACCCGCTCGGCGACGAGGATTCCCTCGCCGAAGCCGACGTGCGCCAGTTGCAGGGTGGGGATGAGGTCACCGACCGCGGAGACGGTGGGCACGTTGGTCCGGCAGAGCTCGTCGACGAGGACGTAGCCGCGGTCCATGTTCAGCCCGGCCTCCTCGTACCCGAGGCCCTGGCTGACCGGCCCGCGGCCGACAGCGACGAGGACGAGCTCCGCCTCGAGGTTCTTGCCGTTCTCCAGGTCGACGCGGACGCCGTTCTCGGTGGTCTGCACGCCCGAGACGCGGCTGCCGAGCTCGAAACCGATCTTGCGACGGCGGAAGGCGCGCTCCAGCAGCTTGGAGGAGGACTCGTCCTCGAGCGGGACCAGGTGCGGCAGCGCCTCGACGATCGTCACGTCCACACCGAAGGACTTCCACGCGCTGGCGAACTCGCAACCGATGACGCCCCCGCCGAGGACGATCGCCGACGCCGGGACCCGGTCGAGGTTGAGGGCGTGGTCGCTGGTGATGACCTTCGTGCCGTCGATCTCGATGCCAGGCAGCGTCCGGGCGTAGGAGCCGGTGGCCAGCAGGATGTGCTTGCCCTCGTAGGACTGGCCGTTCACCTCGACCGTCGTGGGGGACGTCAGCCGGCCCTCGCCCTCGACGTAGGTGATCTTGCGGGCCTTCACCAGGCCCTGCAGCCCCTTGTAGAGCTTGGAGACGACGCCGTCCTTGTAGGCGTTGACGCCGTCCATGTCGATCCCGGCCAGCGACGTCTTGACGCCGAACTGCTCGCCCTCACGGGCCAGGTCGGCGATCTCACCGCTGTGCAGCAGCGCCTTGGTGGGGATGCAGCCGCGGTGCAGGCAGGTACCGCCGACCTTGTCCTTCTCGATGAGGACGACGTTCAGGCCGAGCTCGGAGGCGCGGAACGCTGCGGCGTAACCACCGGAGCCACCACCGAGGATGACCAGATCGGCGGGGGAGGTGGGTTCGCTCACGGGTGCTCCTCGAGTGCAGTCGTCCTGTCCCGCTCGAGCGGGCGGGGCCTTGTCGCTCATCCTGCCACTCCGGGAACGGCGCGGCCCGGAGCGCCGTTGCTTCACCGAGCGTCGTAATGATCACGGCGGCGACACCACAGCGGAACTGGACGACGGGAGAGACGCCATGGGCCTGTTCGACCGGCTCCGCGGCCGCGGCCGTGGCGGTTCGGTGCGCGGCGGCGACGGCAGCCGACGGGGCACTTTGGACCGCGGCTCGCACAAGGGCGACCTGAGCCACCTGGAGCAGTTCGTGGCCACCCGCCGTGGCGTCGAGGGGTACGTCGAGCCGCGCACCGCCGTCACGGAGACGACGATCGTGCTGGTCGCCGCCGACGGTGAGTGGACCCGCCGGCGCATCGACGGGCCGGAGATCGCGCGCCGGCTCTCCCGCGACCTGGCCATCCCCGTCTACGACGCCCAGGTGACCGGCTACCCACAGCGGATGCGGGACTGGGACAAGAACCATCGTCCCCCCACCACTCGCTAGCTCGCGGCGGGCCCCTGACGATGGCCCCAACTACTCGGCGATGAGCGCCTCGATGGTGGCGAGCAGCGTGCGCACCGGGACGCCGGTGCCGCCCTTGGGGTTGTAGCCCCACGCCGCGCCGGTGTTGTAACTCGGCCCCGCGATGTCGATGTGTGCCCAGGGCAGTCCGTCCGGGACGAACTCGGCGAGGAAGTGCCCGCCGACGAGCATCCCGCCCATCCGGTCGGTGGTCGCGTTGACGAAGTCGGCGATGGGGGAGTCAAGACCGCGCCGCAGCTCGGCCGGCAGCGGCATCGGCCACATGCCCTCACCCGCGCGAGTGCCGGCGGCGACGACGGCGTTCCGGAGGTCTTCGGTGCCCATGACACCCGCCGTGCGGTTGCCCAGGGCGACCTGCTGCGCACCGGTCAGCGTCGAGGTCTCCAGCAGGACGTCGGGGCGGTCCTCGGCGGCGCGGGCGATCGCGTCGGCGAGCACTACCCGGCCCTCGGCGTCGGTGTTGGTGATCTCGGCCTTCTTGCCGTTGCGGAAGGTCACGATGTCGGCAGGCCGGTAGGCGGTGCCACTGGGCAGGTTCTCGGCGATGGGCACCGTGGCGGTGACCTCGACCGGGAGGCGCAGCTGGGCGACGAGGCACACGGTGGCGATCACGGCGGCGGCGCCGGCCATGTCGCTCTTCATGTTCTCCATGTTCGCGGCCGGCTTGATCGAGATGCCGCCGCTGTCGAAGGTGATCCCCTTGCCGACCAGCGCGATCTTCTTCCGCGCGCCGGGGCCGGCGTAGGTCAGGCGCAGCAGCCGCGGCTTGCGGACCGAGCCGCTGCCGACGGCCAGGATGCCGCCGTAGCCGCCGGCGGCCAGCGCGCCCTCGTCGAGGATCTCGGCGGACAGGCCGAGCTTCTCGCCGGCGGCGGCGCCGCGGGCGGCGAGCTCGGC
>JAOPWM010000275.1 GCA_025965695.1 Blastococcus sp. | reverse complement strand
GCGCGCACCGCCGCGCCGCGCAGCGCCAGCGTGCCGAGCAGGCCGACCGCGAATGCCACCAGCACGCCGAGGTTGGCGTAGGCCCACTCGCCGTCCTTGCCGCCCAGGCCGAACGCCCCGAGCAGGTAGCCCTGCCAGCCCAGCCAGCCGGCATAGGTGTTGGTGACCAGGCCCCAGCCGAGCACGGTGCCGAGGGCGAGGAGGGCCAGCGGGACGGGCTGCACACTGCCGTAGCGGCCGCGGGCGTCGAAGAGGTCGGGCTCCGCGTAGTCGCGGCGGCGCAGCGCGATGTCGGCCAGCATGATCCCGCACCAAGCGGCGATCGGGACGCCGAGCGTGATCAGGAAGCCCTGGAACTGGAAGAAGAAGTCGCCGGCGAAGAACACGACGAAGACCGTGCCGGCCACCATCAGTGCGCCGTCGATGGTCGCGGCGACGGGGCGCGGCACCCGCAGCCCGGCGGCCAGCAGCGACAGACCCGACGAGTAGATGTCCAGCAGCGCCCCGCCGATGAGCCCGAGGACGACGACCAGGATGAACGGCACCAGGAACCAGGTCGGCAGGATCGTGCCGAGCGCGCCGATCGGGTCCAGCCCGATCGCGGCGGACAGGTCGGGATCGGAGCCCGCGAGCAGCAGCCCGGTGATGAGCAGGACCACCGGGGCGAGCGCGCCGCCGAGCGTCGTCCAGCCGACGACACCCCCCGTGGAGGCCTGCCGGGGCAGGTAGCGGGAGTAGTCGGCGGCGGCGTTGACCCAGCCGAAGCCGTAACCGGTCATCACGAAGACGAGCGCACCGATGAAGACCGCGGCCGAGCCGGAGGGCGCCGAGGTGACCGCCGACCAGTCGATCTCCTTGGCCACCAGGACGACGTAGACGACGGTCAGCACACCGGTGACCAGCGTGATCACCGTCTGCATCCGCATGATCAGGTCGAAGCCCAGAATGCCGCCACCCACCACGAGCGCGGCGACCACGAGCAGGGCCACGACCTTGGTGGCGGTGCCGCCGCTCCAGCCGAGCTGGGTGAACACCGTCGAGGTCGCCAGCGTGGCCAGCGAGACCAGCACGGTCTCCCAGCCGACGGTGAGCACCCAGGAGAGCACCGCGGGGAAGCGGTTGCCGTTGACGCCGAACGCAGCCCGGCTGAGCACCAGCGTGGGTGCCGAGCCCCGCTTGCCCGCGATGGCGACAAAGCCGCAGAGCAGGAACGACACGGTGATCCCGATGACGCCGGCGACGACGGCCTGCCAGAACGAGATGCCGAAGCCCAGGAGGAACGAGCCGTAGGCCAGGCCGAGCACACTGACGTTCGCCCCGAACCACGGCCAGAACAGCTGGCCGGGCGTGCCCTTCCGCTCGGACTCGGCGATGACGTTGAGCCCGTTGGTCTCGACGGCGATCCGCGGGGTGGGCGCCTCGCGGGCCGTGTCCACGGCGTCGGGAGTGGACTGCTGAGCCATCGTGGTCCGTCCTTCGGTTGGGGGGCTCCACCGGTGCGACCGGAAACCCCGCTCTCGCGCGGCACATTAGCGGCGCCGTCCTGGCGGGGGCCGTGCCGCGGTCGGACGCAGCGGGCAGTGATCAATCCGTGATCATCTTCGCGGCTTCCCTCTGACCCGTCTCTCGACTCGCGACGAGCGCTCAGCCCAGGAGTCGTCCCGTCCCGTCGGCGTCCCAGGCCCGGGCGGCCGCGACCAGGCGCTCGACCAGGCCGGCCAGCAGCGCCGCCCCCTCCTCGGCCGACGCCCCCGTCGGGTCGCCGAGGACGCCGGTCGGGCTCACGCCCCGCACGCCCTCGGCCCGCAGCCGGGGCAGGAGCACGCCGATCGGTGTCGTCACACCCGGGACGGCCCGCTCGCCCAGCACCCGGTCGGGTTCCACGTGCAACATCAGGGACGTCTCGGTCCGCCCGGCATGCGCGTCGCCGCCGGGCACGCCGCAGGGGAACCAGGCGACGTCGCGGCCCTCGGCCCGCAGCAAGGGGACGGCGGACCGCAGGGCGTCGAGGTTGCCGCCGTGCCCGTTCACCACCAGGACCCGGCCGGCCCAGCGGCAGGCGGAGCGCCCGTACTCGACGAGCAGGCCGGTCAGCGCCTCGGTGCCGATCGAGACGGTGCCGGGGAATCCCTCGTGCTCGCCGCTGGCCCCGTAGGCCAGGGGCGGTGCGAGCAGGGCGCCGTCCAGCGACGCCACCGCCGCCTCGGCCGCGGCGCAGGCGACCGCCGTGTCCGTGCCCAGCGGCAGGTGGTGGCCGTGCTGCTCGACCGACCCCAACGGGACGACGAGCAGCGGCGCCTCGGGGAGCTCCGGCCAGACGGCGCCGGCCAGGGAGGTCACCGTGGCAGCCTATGGCGCCCGTGCAGGGTGCCACCGCGGCCCCGTCCCGGGTCCCACCCTGAGCTTGCGAAGGGTGGGGAGGACGGGGTCCTTCCACGGTGGGGGCACGGGGGCCCTCCTTCACTCCGTGGTGCGGAAGACCCGGGCCGCCAGCGAGATGAGACCGAGGGTGATGACGGCGACCGTGAGCAGCTGCACCCCGATGGGCACCTCCCAGCCGAACCAGTGCAGGACCGGCACGAGCCGGGCGCGCTCGGCGTCGGTGAGGGACAGGTGCCCGAGCGTGAAGTGGCGCATCGGTTGCACGACGTAGGTGAGCGGATTCAGCCGCGTGAGCACGGACAGCCAGCCGGGCAGCCCCGAGATGGGGAACAGCGATCCGGACAGGAACATCATGGGCATGATCAGCAGCTGACTGATCGGCATGGCCGCCTGGATGGTCCTGATCCGGGTCGAGAGCAGGACGCCGAGCGCCGTGAGCAGCAGCGCGCCGAGGAACAGGCAGCCGATCAGCTCCAGGAGCAGGACCGGCGAGTAGGG
>JAOPWM010000117.1 GCA_025965695.1 Blastococcus sp. | reverse complement strand
ATGGGCACCTTTGGTAGGGGCAAGCGACGGATCAGCCCGCTCGGCTGGGCGCTCCGCGGTGCGGCAGCGGGCGCGGCCGGCACCACAGCGCTCGACGCGGTCACCTACCTGGACATGGCGATCCGGGGCCGCCCCGCCAGCTCCTCGCCGGAGCGGACGGTGGAGAAGCTGGCCGAGAAGGCGCATCTCGCCGTCCCCGGCGACGGCCAGACCCGGCAGAACCGGCTCCAGGGACTGGGGGCACTCACCGGCTATGCAGCCGGGGTCGGGATCGGCGTCCTGGTGGGGCTGGTGCGGGCCGCCGGCTTCCGTTCGTCACCACTGGTGGGGACGGCGGTGATCACCGGCGGCGTGCTCGTCGCGACCAATAGCCCGATGACGGTGCTCGGGGTCACCGATCCGCGCACCTGGTCCACGGCCGACTGGATCAGCGACGTGGTGCCGCACCTGGCCTACGCGGCGGTGGTGAAGGCGACGATGGATGCCTTCGACCGGCCCTGAGCCCCCGTCAGCGCCAGCCGCGCTCGTCCACGCCGCCGGGCACCGGCGCGTCCGGGTCGTAGGGGGTCCGCGTGAAGAGGAACGTGTCGAGGTTCAGGTGGTCTTCGGCGATCCGCAGCGTCTCGCCGGCGAAGTAGCCGTCCAGCCCGACCCACGTGCCGTCGTCCCGCCGCATGAAACGGCTCGCCCGCCCCGGCCGACCCGGCAGCGGTCCCAGGTGCAGCAGTCCCCCGCCGACGGACCGCAGCGCGTACGGCGACGGGCCCCAGAACCAGACGCCGAGGCAGTCCAGCGGTACCGGGGAGGGCGCCGGGACCCAGGGTTCGACGATCCTCGGCTCCGCCGCGCGCAGGTCCTCCAGCAGACCGAAGACGACGGCGTCCAGCCCGGTGGTCGTGTTCGCCAGCGAGACCGCGCCGGTCTGCTCCTCCCGGTCGACGAACACCCCGGCCAGGAACCCGGGCATCGAGCCGCCGTGGCCGACCAGGGTGCGGCCGTCCACGCGCAGCACCTGCAGCCCGAGCCCGTAGGCAGACCAGCCCGGGGCGGAGGAGTCCACGCCGGCGGGGACGGTCATCTCCTCGAGGGTCGGGGGATCCAGCACGTCGGCGGTGTCTCCGAGCAGGAAGGCGGCGAACCGGCCGAGATCGGCCAGCGTCGCCCACAGCTGCCCGGCGGCGGCCATCACACCCGCGTGGTGCTCCGGCTCGGGAAGCACGACGTCGGCCCAGGGGTGCACGGCCCGGCCCTGCGCCGCGGGGGCGGCCGGACGCGGGGTCGTCCGGGTCATGCCGAGCGGCGCCAGCACCTCGGCGGTGACGGCCTCCTCCCAGGAGGTCCCGCGCTTCCGGGCGACCAGTTCGCCCAGCAGGCCGAAGCCCAGGTTGGAGTAGTGGAACCGGCGGGCGGCGCCGAGGACGACATCGTCCTCACCCAGGGGGAGCTCGGCCAGCGAGCCGCCGGGCGTGCGCTCCCACCAGCCGCCGGGGCTCTCCGCCGAGGCGCCGGCCAGGTGGGAGAGCAGTTGGCCGATCGTGCGGTTCCCGAAGGGCGTGCCGGGCAGGTGCCGGTCGAGGGGGTCGTCGAGGTGCACGAGACCCTCGTCGCGCAGCCGCATCACGACGACGGCGGTGATCGTCTTGCTGATGGAGCCGAGCCGGTACTGGACGTCGGTGTGCGGCTCGGGGACCTCCCCGCGGCCGGCCGACCACGCGAGCGCACCGTCGCGGACCACCCCGGCGACCAGACTCGGCGCCCGCCCCTCGCGCTGCACGCGGGCGGTACGCGCCAGGAGAGTGCGGGCGGTCGACGGCAGGACGGGTTCCGGCATGACCGCGACCGTAGCGAGGCTCCCGGGACCGGCGCCGGTCAGGCGGTGCGAACCGCCTGCTGACGTGGCAGTCTGCCGTTCCGGGTGGCCAGTCGGCTGAACCAGACCGTGGCCAGCGGCGGGACGGAGCAGACGAGGGCCAGCACCGTCGTCCGCGGGGACCACCGCAGCACCCGGCTCGCCACCAGGGCGACGACGACGTAGGCCACGAAGATTCCGCCGTGAATGGGGCCGAAGACCTTCACACCCAGCTCGGTGGTCTCCGGGACGTACTTCACGTACATGCCGGCCAGCAGGCCGATCCAGGAGAGGGCCTCGGCGACGGCGACGATGCGGAAAGCGGTGGCGGCGGTGCGGGGGTTCACGCTCCGATCCTCCCCGACGGATCAGCGCAGGTAGGCCCGGCCCCGGGGTGAGATTTCATACCCCACCTCGAGGCTGTGGGTCAGCCCGAGTTCCTTCAGCTTGCGCACGTCGCGCTTGAACGGCAGCGTCTCCCGGCCCAGGGAGGCCGCCAGGTCCGGTGCACGGACGCCCGGGCGGTCGGCGATCAGCCGCAGGATCTCGCGCGTCCAGGGCCCGGCGCGGGCGGCGTCCCAGCGGTCCAGCCGTTCGTCGACAGCCTTCCGGTCGTCGTCGGAAAGCTCGTCCTGCTGCCGCAACGCGATCCGGGGATCGGCACCGGCGAGGCAGACCCGCATCCGGTAAACGTGCGCACCGTCGCGGCGGCCGAGCAGCCGGAGCAGCTCGGCAAGTGACCGGACGCCGGCCCGGGCGGCGTCCTCCTCGGTCAGGGTGGCCGGGTCCACCTCCTCGACGCTGTCGAACCGGACGACGCCGGCAACGGTGCGCTGGGTGCTGCCCGGCCGCACCCGCGGCCGGTCCCAGCGGCGGTAGGCGACCGTGACGGATCCGTCCGCCATCCCCTCGGCAATGGCCCGGCTGATCAGCACGGTGGCATCGTGGCAGGGTCGCGCGGGTGCGGGGTCTGGCGCGGCGGGAGTTCTGCCTCGTTCTGCTGCGCCGGATGGCCGACGTCCGGCCCGACCTCGTCGCCGAGGCGCTGCCGCGACTGGGCGCGTCCCGGGGCGAGGCCCACGCGGCGCACACCCGGTGGCAGGCGCTGCAGCACTCCCCGAGGGCTCCGCGGGGGCTGAGCCTGCGGAAGGCGGTGCTCGGGCCGCCCGAGGAGATGGAGGACCGCCGGTTCGGCGACCTCGACGTCGAGGTCCGCCGCTGGCCGCTGCCCCTGTGGCCGTACCTCTACTGGGAGGTGCTGAGCGGACCCGGCGGATCGGTCCTCAACGAGCATCTGGTGCGGGCGCCCGGATCGCCGGTGCCGCCGGCCACCCCCACGGATCTCCGGGTGTGGGAGCACGTCCTGGACGACGTCATCGGCCTCCCCGGCGCCACGAGCGTGGACCCGGGTGTGGCGACCCGGTGGGAGGTCCACCTGCCGGGCGACGTGCGGGCGGCCTTCGTCTGGGGGCTGCTGCTCCAGGTCAGCCCGGGGGCGGGGTCGACAGCACGGAACTGAGCAGCGCAGCGGCGCCGAGAGCCACCGCCGGCCACGGGTGACCGGTCTCGACCAGGGCCAGGACCGCGCCCCCGAAGACGACCCCGGTCGCGGTGGGCGGCCGGGGGCTCGGCCGGAGGAGGTGAGCAGGTCAGGCGGCGATCCGCCGGCCCCCGCTGAAGCCGCCCATCGAGTCGACGCTGGCCACCTTGACGACGTCGCCGGACGTCGGCGCGTGCACCATCTGGCCGTTGCCGATGTAGATGCCCACGTGGCTGACCGGGCTGTAGAAGAAGACCAGGTCGCCGGGCTGCAGATCGGCGCGGCTGACCGCCTGGCCCATCGTGGCCTGCATCGCGGCGACGCGCGGCAGGCTGATCCCGGCGGCGCGATAGGCGTAGGTCGTCAGCCCCGAGCAGTCGAAGGACCCCGGCCCCGAGGCCGCCCACTCGTAGGGCTTGCCGCGCTGGGCCATGGCGCTGTCGATCGCGATCTGCGCCGCGGCGCTGCTGGCCACCACCGGTCCGCTGGCAGCGGCCGGCTCCCGCTGGGCCGAGCGGCTGGCCCGGTCGCCGATGGAGGCGGCGGCCTGCCGCTCCGCGGCGCTGAGCTGGTCGTAGACGGCCTTGTAGTCGGCGACCTGCTTCTGGAGGTCGGCCTGCTGGGCGGCGACCTTGTCGTAGCTCGCCTGGGCCTGCGCGGCGGCGTCCTGTGCGGCGGCCTGCGCCTGCGCGGCGGCGACGTTCGCGCCGGCGGCAGCATCGAGGACCACGCCCTGATGTCCGGCGACGAGCTGCAGCGTCGACATCCGGTCCACGAAGTCGTCGGCGGAGTCGCTGGTCATGAGCGCCTGGAAGGAACTGAGCCCCTCACCGGTCCACGCGGAGCGGGCGATGCCCCGCACGCTCTGCTGGGCGCCGGCCAGCGCGGCGGTGGCCTGCTCCAGCTGCGCGGCGGCGGCCTGGGCGGCGGCCTGCTGCGCGGTGAGGTTTTCGCGCGCCTGGTTGAACTGCTCGGTGATCACCTCGAGCTCGTGGCCGCGGGCGGCGACCAGCTCGGCGGCCTGGGCCGAGGTGGCCGGAGCGGCCTGCGCGGGGACCGTCGAGAACAGGACGCCGACCACGCCGGCGAGGGCGAGGACCGCTCGCCCGGCGAGGGCCGGACGGCGGGACGACCTGCGGCTGGAGGCAGCGGAGGGCGTGCGGCCAAGGGGGGTCGCCATGACGCGGCGGCTCCGTTTCTCATCCATGAGCCGCCTACCGGGTTAGCTGACGGGTTCGAGCGGGAGATCGCCCGGCGCGACGGCTGGTGGCCGTCCGCGCTACACCCCAGTACTGCCTGGGTCCCCGGTCCGGCATCCACGACTGCGGACGGCCGGCTCGACGGCGTCCCCCGGGTCGCCACTCATGCAGTGACTGACCGCCCCGACGGACACACAGAACGTAACGGCTGTTACCCGGCCGTGACAATGACAGCGATGTTATTCGTCGGTTTTTTCCGTCACACCAGCCCCGTCCTGCCGGAGGCGGCTGGTAGTACCGCGCCATCCGTCCCGGATACCGTCCGCCGGTGACGTGCAGCAGGTACGACGTGGTGGTGGTCGGCGGCGGCCACAACGGCCTGGTGGCCGCGGCCTATCTCGGCCGCGCCGGGAAGACGGTGCTGGTCCTCGAGCGAGCCGCGCAGGTCGGCGGTGCCGCGGTCAGCCGGCAGGTCTTCGAAGGGGTCGACGTCCGGCTCTCCGCGTACTCCTACCTGGTCAGCCTGCTGCCCGACCGCATCGTGGCCGACCTCGCCCTGCAGGTCCGGCTGATCGACCGCGCGGTGGCGTCCTACACCGCGACGACACGGGCCGGAGAGTCCACCGGTCTGCTGGTCGAGCGCGACGAGGGCCCGGCCACGGCCACCTCCTTCCGGCAGCTCACCGGGGCCGACGACGAGTTCGCCGGCTGGCAGCGCTTCTACGGCCGGCTGGCGACGCTCGCCGAGGACCTCGCGCCCACGCTGACCGAGCCCCTCCTGAGCGCCGGCACCCTGGCCGGCCGGATGCGTGACCCCGAGCTATGGCAGGACCTGCGCGAGCGGCCGCTCGCCGACGTCGTCGCCGACCACCTGACCGACGACGACGTCCGCGGGATCGCGCTCACCGACGGCCTGATCGGCACGTTCGCCGACGTGCACGCCGCCGACGGGCTCGCCGGCCGCTGCTTCCTCTACCACCTGATCGGCAACGGCACCGGCCGCTGGCGGGTGCCCGTCGGCGGCATGGGTGCCGTCACCGGCGCCATGGCCGCCGCGGCCCGCCGGAACGGGGCGGAGCTGGTCACCCGGGCCGAGGTCACGGCCCTCGACCCGCGGGGGGACGGCGTCACCGTGCACTGGACCGACGAGGACGGCGCAGCCCAGGCCGCCGACGCCGGCCACGTCGTCTGCGGCGCCGCCCCCGGCGTGCTGGCCGAACTGACCGGCGCGGACCCCGGTCCTCGGCCCTCCGGGTCGCAGCTGAAGGTGAACATGGTGCTCGCGCGGCTGCCGCGGCTCCGGTCCGGCGCGGACCCCGCGACCGCGTTCGCCGGCACCTTCCACGTGGACGAGGCGGCGGCTCAGCTCGACGCCGCCTACGCGCAGGCCTCGGCCGGCCAGCTGCCCGACGTCATCCCGTTCGAGGTGTACTGCCACTCGCTCACAGACCCGTCGATCCTCGGACCGGTCGAGCGGGCCACAGGGCACCACACACTGACGCTCTTCGGCCTGCACACCCCGGCCGAGCTCTTCCGCGACGACCCGGTGGGCACCCGGCGGGAGGCGGTCCGCCGGGTGGTCGCCCAGCTGGACGCCCATCTCGAGGAGCCGCTGCTGGACTGCCTCGCGCGCGACGCCGCCGGTGACCCGTGCCTGCAGGCCGCCTCACCGCTGGACGTGGAGTCGTCCCTGGCCATGCCGGGCGGGCACATCTTCCACGGCGACCTCGCCTGGCCGGTCGCGGCGGCCCCGGAGCAGGTGGGGACCTGGGGCGTCGGGACCGACCATCCGCGGATCGTCGCGGCCTCGTCCGGCGGCACCGTGCGCGGGGGGGCCGTCAGCGGCCTGGGCGGCTACGCGGCCGCCCGCCACCTGCTCGACCCCCGCTGACGCGGGCCGGTGGCGGGACGGCCGACGCCGGGCGCTACTTGAGCATGAAGCCCGCATCCACCTGCACGGTGGAGCCGGTGATCCACTTGGCGTCGTCCGAGCAGAGGAACGCCACGACGGCGGAGACGTCGGCCATCGGCATCGAGTCGACCGGCATCAGGTTGAACCGCATGGCGTTGCCGAGTTCCTCGTGCTCGTCGAGCCACTGGGGGAAGTAGTCGTTGTTCGACATCGGGGAGTCCACGCCGGTCGGGTGCAGGGTGTTGACGCGGATCATCTCGGGCGCCAGTTCGCGGGCCAGCGTCTTCATGAGGCCGACGATGCCGTGCTTGGCCGCCGTGTAGTGCGTGCAGCCGGCCACGCCGCGGAGGCCCGCGATCGACGAGGTGATGATGATCGACCCGCCGTTCCCACCGGCACGGATGTGCGGCACCACCGCCCGGCAGGCCTTGAAGACGCCCGTCAGGTTGATGTCGATCATGTCGTCCCACTGCTCGTCGGTGAGCTCCCACGTGTTGTCGGACAGGCTCAGGATCCCGGCGTTGGCGAGCAGGAAGTCGATGCGGCCGAACTCCTTCATCGCGGTGTCGGCCAGGCGCTGCATGTCGGCCGTGCTGCGCACGTCGGCCTCGATGGCGACGCAGCGCCGATCCAGCTTCTCGACCTCCGCGACGGTCTGCTCCATGTCGCCGGTCTGCCCGGTCGCGAACGGGACGGAGGGAACCTGTTCGGTGATGTCGCAGATGACGATGTCGGCGCCTTCTGCTCCCAGTCGCACCGCGTGCGACCGGCCCTGACCGCGTCCCCCGCCGGTGATGACGGCCACCTTGCCATCGAGCTTGCCCATCGGTGATTCCTCTCAGTGAGCCGCGGCTGCGCTGCGGTCGGATTCGGTCGGCGCCTCGAGGGCCCGAAGTGGGCGCCCCGTGAGGTCCGGGGCGCGGTCGTGCAGGTCAGGCGACGAGGAGGGGGCGCATCATGCGACCTGGGGCCCCGCCTCGAAGCCCTCCCGGGCAGTCCAGACGGCGATCCCCTGGAGACCGCGCCGCGGCAGGCGCGCCGCCAGGAACCCGAGCTTCATCACACCTCCGCCCCGGGTGCCCCGACGGCGCAAGCGCGACGGAGAATCGCAGAGCGCCGGGGAACCGGTAGTTCAGCGCCTGGACCACTTCGGCAGGCGTGTCGGTATGTTGTGCTCGGCTCATGCATAAGTCAAGCGCACGGCCCGGGGAGGTGGACGGATGGACGAGTCGTCGCTGAGCGCCGCCACGCGTGCTCCCGTCAGCACCGACCAACTGGACGGGCTGGTGACGGTGCTGCACCTGGTGCGCTCGGGCCAGGCCCGCACCCGCCCGGAGCTGGCCCGGCTGTCGGGGATGGGCAGGGGAGCCGTCACCCAGCGGGTGGCGGAGCTGATGGACAGCGGCCTGCTCGTCGAGAGCGAGCTCGGCCGCTCCACCGGCGGGCGACCGCCCCGTGAACTGGCGGTGCGCGCCGAGGCGGGACTGATCCTCGTGGCACCGCTGGGCGCCACCCACCTCGCGGCGGGCGTCACCGACCTCACCGGACGGGTGCTCGACTTCGTCGAGGAGCCCGGTGACATCGCCGCCGGCCCCGACACCACGCTGGCCCGCGTCGAGCAGTTGTTCGACGAACTGCTGTCCCGGGCCACGGTCCCCGAGGCCCCGATCTACGGGATCGGCGTCGGACTGCCCGGGCCCGTCGAGTTCGCCTCCGGCACCCCGGTCAGTCCGCCCATCATGCCCGGCTGGGACGGCTACCCGGTTCGCGCCCGGTTGTCCGAGCGGCACGGCGTCCCGGTGTGGGTGGACAACGACGTGAACCTCATGGCCCTGGGCGAGCTGCGCGTCGGAGCCGCCCGGAACCAGCAGGACGTCATCTACGTGAAGGTCGGGACCGGTATCGGCGCCGGTCTCATCTCCTCCGGCCGCCTGCATCGCGGCACGCAGGGGGCCGCCGGCGACATCGGTCACGCCCGGGTCGACGCGGCCAGTGGGATCGTCTGCCGCTGCGGCAACGTGGGCTGCCTCGAGGCGCTCGCCGGTGGGGCGGCGCTGAGCCGTGACGGCACCACCGCAGCGGCGGAGGGCCGCAGTGAGTTCCTGGGCCGCATGCTCGCGGCCGGTCAGCCGATCGCCGCCGCGGACGTCGCCGTCGCCGCCGAGCACGGCGACCCGGTCGCCGTGGAGCTGCTGAGCCGGTCCGGCCAGCTCGTCGGCGAGACCGTCGCCACGCTGGTGAACTTCTTCAACCCGTCGCTGGTGCTGCTCGGTGGCGGCGTGGCGCTCGCCGGCGACATGATCCTGGCCTCGGTGCGGGAAACGGTGTACCGGCGGTCCCTCCCCCTGGCGACCCGCGAGCTCCGGATCGAGCGGTCCACGCTGGCGCCGGATCCCGCTCTCTCCGGCGCCGCGCACATGGTGCTCGACGAGCTGTTCAGCCGACAGCGCCTGGGCCGGTGGCTTCCGGTCGGGTCGCCGTCCGGGTACCCCGAGATCGCCGAGGAGCCGGCGGCCTGAGAAAGGACCCCTCTCCCGCATCCCCTCGCCCGCTCGGGGACGCCCTGCAGGGGGCCGAGTCAGGAGGCGACCCGCACCCAGGCCCCCGTCGCCGCCGCCTCCACGACCGCCGCGGTGATGCGCGCCGCCCGGAGGCCGTCGTCGAACGAGGGCAGCCCGCCGACGTCCTCGCCCCGGACTCCCGCGATGACGTCGGCGAAGAACCCGTTGAAACAGTCCTGGTAGCCCTGAGGGTGCCCCGGGGGCAGGACGGCGTACGGCGCGGCCGCCGCGGTGAGGTGGTCGGGGTCGCGCTGCACCACGAGGTCGACGGCCGAGCCGCCGACACGGAGCGTCTCCGGGCGCTCCTGGTCGAACCCGAACGAGGCCTCGGTTCCGTCGAAGGAGAACGTCAGCGCGTTCTTCCGGCCGGGTGACACCTGGCTCACCAGCACACTGCCGGTGGCGCCCTGGTCGGTGCGGAAGATGACGCAGGCGCCGTCCTCCGTGGCCACCGGGACGTCCCGTCGGGCGTCGTGCGCGCGGGCCGTGGTCGCGGTCAGCTCGACGATCCGGTGCCCGGTCACGAACTCCATCAGGTCGCACCAGTGGACCCCGATGTCGCCGAACGCTCGGGACGACCCACCACGGGCGGGGTCCACCCGCCAGTCGGTCGCGGCCGGAGAGGCGAGCCAGTCCTGCAGGTAGGAGCCGTGCAGCAACCAGAGCCGTCCGGCGTCCCCCCGTGCGATGCGCGCGCGGGCCTCGCGCACGGTGGGGTAGTACCGGTAGACGAAGGGGACGGCGGTGAGCCTGCCCGTGCGATCGGCCAGCCCGGCGAGGTGCGCGGCCTCCGGGGCGGTGAGGGCCAGGGGCTTCTCGCAGATCACGTGCTTGCCGGCCGCGAGCGCCAGCTCGGCCATCGGACCGTGCAGGTTGTTGGGGGTGCAGACGCTCACGACGTCGACGTCGGGCGCTTCCACCAGCTCCTCCACGGATGCGGCGACCTCCGAGACGTGGAGGCGCCCGGCCGCCTCCTTCGCCCGCTCCGGAGAACTGCCGGCGAGCCGGGTCACCGATCCGCCCCCGGCGCGGACGGCGTGCGCGTGGACCCGCGCCATGAATCCCGTGCCGATGATCCCGAATCGGACGGGACGGCCATTGCTCGTGTCGAAACCCTCGGCGGGGCCCTGCGGTCTCACTTCCGGCGGCCCAGAGCCACGGCGAGGATGATGATCGCCCCGCGCACCACCTGCTGCTGGCTGGTCTCCAGGCCCGCGAGGATCAGCCCGTTGTTGATGAGGCTGATCATGAGCGAGCCGAAGAGCGTGCCGATCACGGTCCCGTAGCCGCCGAAGAGGCTGGTGCCGCCCAGGATCACCGCGGCGATGGCCGAGAGCTCGTCGCCGGCTCCCCACTGGAAGCGGCCGGACTCCAGGCGCCCGGCGTACAGCATCCCCGCGACGCTGGCGACGACGGCAGACAGCAGCATGACCTGGAACTTGATCCGCCGCGTGCGGACGCCGCTGAACTCCGCGGCGATCCGGTTCCCTCCGGTGGCGAGGACCTGCCGGCCGAACCGCGTCTTGGCCAGCACGACGGTGCCGAGCGCGACGAAGAGCGCCATCCAGACCAGCAGGCCGGGGACGGGACCGAAGTTCCCGCCGCCGAAGATCAGGTTGTACGTGTCGTCCAGGATCGGCTGCGGTGCGGAGCCGGTGATCCACTGCGCGACGCCCGCCGCCATGCCCAGCATCCCCAGGGTCACCAGGAACGACGGGATGTTGAGCATGCTCACGAGCGTCCCGTTGATCGCCCCGACGACGACACCTACGGCGAGGCCGGCAAGGATGCCGGCGACGATGCCCCAGTTCGAGATTGCCATCGCGGTACAGACGCTGGCCAGGCCGGCGACCGAACCGACGCTCAGATCGATCTCGGCGCAGGAGATCACGAACGTGACCCCGACCGCGATGATCGAGATGGTGGCGGCCTGCCGGAAGATGTTCAGCAGGTTGTTCGACGACACGAATCCGCGGTCGCCCAGGGTCACGGCGAAGACCATGAAGACGACGACGAACCCGATGTAGATGATGTAGCGCCGCCAGTCCAGGCCGCGCAGCAGCCCGGTCAGCGATCGCGCCCCGACCTCCGGGGCGGACGTCTCGGTCGGGCCCGGACCGGGACCCGTGGTCGTGGACATGGCTCAGGCTCCTTGGACTACGAGTTGGAGGTGGTTCTCGTCGGGGATCTCCGCGCGATCCATCTGCCGGTGCACCCGACCGTCGCGGAGGACGACCACCCGGTCGCTGACGGCGAGCAGCTCGGGGTATTCCGAGGAGATCATCAGGACGGCCATGCCCTGGTCGGCCAGGCTGCGGATGGCCGCGAGGATCTCGTTCTTGGTGCCGATGTCGACCCCGGCGGTCGGCTCGTCCATGACCAGGATCTGGGGATCGGTCCCCAGCCACTTGGCGATGACGACCTTCTGCTGGTTGCCGCCGGAGAGCCGGCGTACGGGCCTGTCGGGGTCGGCGACCTTGACCCGGAAGCGCTCGATGAGCCCACGGGCCAGGGCGCGTCCCTTGCGGTCGTCGAGCAGCGGGCCGCGGCGCATCCGTCCGAGCAGGGGAAGGGTGAGGTTCTCCCGCACCGAGTGGTCGAGGATGAGCCCCTGCGCCCGCCGGTCCTCCGGGATCAGCGCGATGCCGGCACGGATGGCGTCCTGCGGACCCTGCAGCCGCAGCTCGACGCCCCGGACCACGATGGAGCCGCTGCGGATCGGGTCGATGCCGAACAGCACCCGGGCGAGCTCCGTTCGCCCGCTGCCCATCAACCCGGCCAGCCCCACGATCTCCCCGCGCGCCACCTGGAAAGAGATGCCCTGGACCCTGGGGCCCGCGGTCACGTCGCGGAGCTCCAGCACCGGCTCCCCGACGTCGCCGTAGGCGTTGCGCTGCAGGTAGGACATCTGCCCTTCGATCTCCTTGCCCACGATGCCCTGGACGATCTCTTCGGGGCTCACCTCGGTCAGAGGCTTGGTGAGCAGCCGTCGCCCGTCGCGCAGGATCGTGATGCGATCCGCGATCCGGTAGACCTCCTCCATCCGGTGGGAGATGTAGATGACCGAGATCCCCCGCTGGGTCAGCCGCCCGACCAGCTCGAAGAGGGCGTCCGCCTCGTGCTTGGCCAGGCTCGCCGTCGGCTCGTCCATGATCAGCACGCGCGCCTGCTGGGAGAGGGCCTTCGCGATCTCCGTCAGCTGCCAGTAGGCGGTGCCCAGGTCGCCGACGACTGCCCGCGGGTCGACGTCGACCTCCATCTCGGCGAAGACCGCACGGGCCTGCCGCACCGCCTCGCGGTCACGGATGAGCCCGGCCCGCCCCAGCGGTTCGACGCCCAGCGAGATGTTCTGGGCCACAGTGAGCGTGGGGACCAGGCTGAACTCCTGGAACACCATGCCGATCCCCGCAGCCCGGGCGTCCTGGATGCTCGACAGCTGCACCGGCTGCCCGTCGATCTCGATCTCGCCGGCGTCGAGGCTGTAGACGCCCTGCAGGATCTTCATGAGCGTGGACTTGCCGGCGCCGTTCCCGCCCGCGAGCGCGTGCACCTCACCCCGGCGAACCTCGAAGTCGACGTCGGTGAGCACCCGGACGCCGTCGAAGGACTTGGAGATGCCGCGCATGCGCACCGCGGCGTCCCGGCCCTCGAGCCGGGACGCCGCAGCACTCTCTTCAGAACTCATCCGCGACCGCTCAGTCCTTGAAGGAGTCGGCCAGGTCCGACGGCGGGTCGGAGTGGTACACGGACTTCCACGCATCCAGGACGTTGTCGTGGTCGACCGGCAGCGCGCTCAGCGCCACGTACGGCGGCGTCGGCTGGCCGAGCAGGGAGAGCGCGGCGAGACGGGCCTCCGTGACCCCCTGGTCGAACGGGAGCTGGGCACCCAGGCCGACGACGTTCTCGTTCTTCGCCAGCGCGATCGCGACGTTCAGGCCGAGGTCCTCGGTGGCCACCTTCAGGTCGGCCCGGCCGGCGGAACGGGCCGCGGCGAGCACACCCTCCGCGGGGACGTCCCAGACGGCCCAGATGCCGTCGAGGTCGGCGTGCTGGCTGAGCATCGCGTCGGCCGCCTTCTGCGCGTCACCGGCGAAGTCCGGACCGGCGACACCCTTCTCCTCCACGATCGTGATGTCGGGGTAGTTGTCCTTGATCGTCTTCTTGAAGCCGTCGTAGCGCTGCTTCGTCACGAAGAAGTCGGCATTGTGGAAGATCAGGCCGATCTTCCCGGAGCCGCCGAGCGAGCGGGCCATGAGGTGCGCGGACACCACGCCGTTGCCGTAGTTGTCCGCCGACACCATCGACACGTAGTCCTTGCCGGCGGTGAAGCCCTGAGGGACGTTGTCCATGAACACGAGCTTCACGCCGGCGTCGGCGGCCTTGCGGTAGGCGCCGGCGGTGGCGACCGGGTCGGTCGGGATCGACACGATGATGTTCGGGTTGCGGGTCATCACCGTCTCGATGTCGGAGACCTGCTGCTCGGGCTTGAAGTTTGCGTCGGTGGTGGCGACGACCTCGATGCCGAGGCGCGCGAACTCCGAGTTCAGGCCGTCCACTTGCGCGGTGGACCAGTCGTTGCCGCCGTAGTGCATGACGATGGCTGCCTTGGCGCCCATCGCCTTGACCTGTGCGACCTGCGCGTCGGTGAGGACGACGTCGTCGACGGGCGAGGCCTTCTCACCGTTCGGGCCGGTACTGAGGACCTGGCCCTTCAGGTCCGCCAGGGCCTTGTCGGCCTTGTCGACGGCGGACTGGTTGACGTCACCGGCCGGCGCGGAAGCGTCGCCACCGGCACTGGAGCAGGCAGACAGAAGTGTGGCGGCCACCGTGACCAGCACGATGGGAAGGGCGCGCAAGCGCCCTGCGGGACGTCGATTCATGACTCTCTCTCCGGGAACGAAGACGAACAGACAAGTGGTGCGGGACGTTGGTGCGGGGGGGCGGTAAGGACGTGGGTGCGGTCCGGCTTTGCGCCGTGGACGCCGCGACGCCGGTCAGGCGTCGAGACCGTCGAGGATCTGCGTGAGATGGGCCCTGCTGATCTCGGCGGCTTCGCGGGGATCGCCGTCGTAGGAGTCCAGTTCGACGACCAGCCAGCTGTCGTAGTCGGCCTCGCGTACCGCACGGACGATGTCGACCAGGTCGAGATCGCCCTGCCCCAGGGGCAGGAACTGAAGGGTCTCGAGCGCGATGTCCTTGAGGTGGACATGGCGCAGTCGGTCGGCATACCGGCGGATCAGCGCGGCGGGATCCCCGCCGCCGGCCGCCAGGTGCGCCGTGTCAGGGCAGAACCCGATCCGGGTCCGCTCCATGATCAGGTCCAGCTCGTCGGGGCTCTCGACGATCGTGGACAGGTGTGGGTGGTAGCTGGCGTCCAGGCCGTGTTCGGCGGCCAGGTCCACCACCGCGTCGAGCGCGGCGCCGAGACGGTCGTAGTCCTCCGTCGTCGTGCCGGAGGCCCGGCGGGCGCCTCCGCCGACGACCAGTCGGGAGGCCCCGAAGGTCACGGCGAGATCGCATGCCGAACGGATGCGGTGCATCTCGTCGGGGAGGACGTCTGCGTAGACGAAGTTCGCGCCGGTATAGACGCTGACCAGTTCGACGCCCGTCGCGGCGAACAGGTCGGTCAGGACCTCCGGCCTGTCCGCGTAGGCGGCGAGGTTGCCGTCGAAGACCTCCGTGCCCTGATAGCCGGCCGCCGCGATGCCCTGGACGGCATCCTCCAGCGACCCGTTGGACAGGTAGTAGAGGTCCTTGATGCTGGTGACCCCCTGGGGAGCCCCGATGACTCCGCCCCAGGTGATGGAGTGGTAAGCGAGCCGCATCGTTGCGTCTCCTTTCGACCGTCAGCGGCAAGCTAATGTCTATGGGAAGCAGAAGTCAACGCCTGCCCGCCTGCCGCGTCCCTTCCGTGACCTCGCCGGTCGACAGGCAGCGAGGCCGCCGAGCTGATGGCATTGCGGCGTGACGCTCAGGCCGGCCGTGCCGCAGGACGCCACGACGGGCGCGGGGTGGCGGCCCGCGGTCCGGGAGGTCCTTGCGGGCATCCGACGCCGCCTCGAGGGGCGGGATCTGGCCTTGATCGCCGCGGGTCTCACCTTCTACGCGGGCATCGCGATCGTCCCGCTGATGGTGCTGGCCTTCGCCCTCACCTCCCGGCTGACGTCCCCGGCGCGGGTGCAGGAGCTCGGCGACCGGCTGGCCGAGCTCTTGCCGTCCGAGCTGGGCGCGCCCGATGCCGTGTCCCGCCTGGTGGGTGCCGGCGTCGGCCTGACGTCGATCGGCGGACTGCTCTCCCTGCTTCCCATGTCGCTCTACGGGGAGGGACTGCGGCGCGCCCTGCTGCGCTTCAGCCCCCGGCGGGAGGGGCTCACCAGCTGGCGGGGGCGGCTGGCCGCCCTGCCCGTGCTGGTCGTGGCGCCGGCCCTGCTCTATCCCCTGCTGCTCACCGTCCCGGTGATGGCCGACCTCGCCGACACCGGCGGGGCCGGTGCCACTGCCGGGCGGATCGCGATCGGCTTCTACGGGGTGCTCGCGGCGCTCGTCGTGCCCCTCGCCTGGGGGTTCCGGGTGGTCGGTGGGGGCCGCGTGCGGTGGCGGGCCCTCGGCATGGGAGCGCTGTTCACCGCGGCCTGCCTCTCCGGCTTCCTGCAGGGCTTCGTGCTGTTCCTGTCCCTGCCACTCGAGCTGGGCGCGCCCTTCGGCGGACTGACCGTGGTCGGGGGCATGGTCGCCCTCGGTTTCTGGCTCTTTCTGCTGCATCTCGTCCTGATCGGCGGCTGGCTGCTCACCCAGTCCCTCGACGACCTCCTGGAGCGGCGCTCAGCGGCCCGGTAGCGGGAACCGGCCGGGCGGCCTGGGCCCCCCGTCCGGCTGTTGCGGGGTGCCGGACGACACCGGTGGGTTCACCGGCGGGTCGGCGGTCGCCGGAGGACGGGGCACCGTCGGCGTCGGTGTCGGCGTGGGCACGGTGTAGTTCGAGCCGTTGCTGATCAGGATCGTCACGAGCTGGCCCGGCACCGCCCGGCCGCCGCGGGGCGGGCTGGTACCGGCCAGCTCGCCGTCCTTCTTGTCGCTGTCGACCCGCACCGTCGTGGTCTGGAAACCGGCCGCGCTCAGCAGACTGCGGCACTGGCTCACCGTCGTGCATCCGGGGACGGGCCGGATGTTGCCGTTGACGACGACGGGGTCGGCCGGCGGGAATTCCCCGCTCCCCCGCGCCTGGAGGATCGGCGCCATCGCGTCGTGCCAGACGGTCGCGCCCTTGCCACCGCCGAAACCGCCGACGTTCTCGTTCACCTTGGGGTTGAACACCATCACGCTCGCGGCGATCTCCGGCGTGTAGCCGACGAAGGCCACCGAGACGTTGCCCTGCGCCGTTCCCGTCTTGCCGGCGATCTGGTGGCCCCGGACGTAGGCGGCCGGCGCGGTCTGGCCGGGGTTCCCGGGCTCGACGTCCTTGCGCAGCATCTGGTTCAGGGTGTTCGCGACGCCGGCCGGGATCGCCTCGGGCGTGCACTGGTCGTCCTTGACGACCGGCACACCGTGGGAGTCCTTCAGCGGGTCACCGTGCTGGTCGAGCACCGCCGTCACGGGGGTCACGTCGCACTGCGTCCCGCCGGCGGCCAACGTGGAGTAGGCGCCGGCCAGCCCCAGCGGGCTGGTCGCGTCGGGGCCGAGGGTGAAGGAGCCTCGCTGCTCGTCGATGACCTGCTCCGACAGGCCCGCAGGGCCGAACCGGTACAGCCCCATCCGTTCGGCCATGCGCACCGGCTCCTCGACGCTGCCGAGGGCATCCTCCAGCGCCACGAAGTAGGTGTTCGACGACTGGTAGAGCGCCGTCGTCAGGTCCAACGTCGCCCGGTATCTCCCTGCGTTCTGGACGGGATACGGTCTGCCGTTCTCCTTGTAGACCCGGGAGATGTACGGATCCGACGTCGTCTGCGTGTAGGACGTCGAGTAGCCACGGGCCAGCGCCGCCGCGGCCACGAACACCTTGTAGGTGGAGCCCGCGCCACGGCTGGGCGCCACGTTGAGGTTGACGGACTCCTGCCTCTTGTCGTTGAGGTCGTACCCGAAGATCCGGTTCACGCTCAGTGCGAGCAGGTGCCCGGTGCCCGGCTCGACGGCGGAGAACGTCGCGGCCCGGCTGTCATCCAGCGGGAGCGTGTTGAGGACGGCGGCGTCGCCGGAGCGCTGCAGCTCGGGGTCCAACGTCGTCTGGATGACGTAACCGCCGTGGTCGAGCTGCTCCTGGGTCAGGTGCAGGGTCTGGACCAGGTACTTCTGCACGAAGTCGCAGACGTAGGGTCCGACGCTCGCCTCGACGCAGCCCCGGCGCGGCGCGGGGGCCGGCGCGATACCGAGCGGGGCGGCGATCGCTGCCTCCCTCTCCTCGGGCGTGATGTAGCCCTGCGTCTCCATGCGCGTCAGCACCTGGTTGCGCCGGATCGTCGCGCCCTCGGGATCGGTGAACGGGTCGTCGTCCGACGGGCTCTGCACGAGGCCGGCGAGCAGCGCCGCCTGGGGAAGTGTCAGTGCGGCGGCGTCCACCCCGAAGAACGCCCGGGCGGCCGGCTGGACCCCGTAGGCGTTCTGCCCGTAGTAGACGATGTTGAGGTAGCGGGTCAGCAGTTCCTCCTTGCCGTAGGCGCTCTCCAGCGAGAGGGCCAGGCGTGCCTCGCGCAGCTTCCGGCCGAGCGTCTGCTCGGTCGCCGCGAGCCGCTCCTCGGGGGTGTCGGCGGTCTGCAGCAAGGTCTGCTTCACCAGCTGCTGGGTCAGCGTCGAGCCCCCCTCCTGCACCCCGCCGGCCGCCATGTTGGCCAGCACCGCGCGCAACGTTCCCTGCACGTCGAGGCCGGCGTGCTCGTAGAAGCGGGCGTCCTCGACGGCCACCATCGCCTGCTTCATGACCTCGGCGATCTGCTCGCCGGCGACCGGGGCGCGGTTCTCCTGGTAGAAGGAGGTGATCAGCTCGCCGTTCGCGGCCAGCATCGTGGTGTTACCCGGCGGCGGGGCCTTGATCGGCTCGAGCGGTGGGTCACCGAGCAGGCTCGTCGACTGCTGGGCGACCAGCGCGGGGCCGCCCACCCAAGGGAGCAGGAGCCCGGCGAGCAGGGCACCGGAGACCACGATGCTCAGGGCCAGCACGAACAGCCTGCGCACGCTGCGCGCGAGCTGACTCATGGACCCTCCCCTCCGATGCGGGGATCACCTCAACAGAGAACGCAAGGGGCCACAATCCCCCGCGCCGGCCGTAGCCGGCCCGTGACGCGAAGCGACGGGCAGCAGTGAACACCGTGGTCAGAGCGTCAGAGGTGCCGGAAGGTCCCCGCAGTGCAGGACGACGAGAGTGCTCACGGCCCGGGTGAGGACGACGTAGAGCCGGTGCAGACCGCGCGGCTCGGCGGCCACGATCGCCGCCGGGTCGACCACCACGACCGCATCGAACTCCAGTCCCTTGGCCAGCGTCGCCGGGACGACGGCGACCGCCGCGGCCTCCGTCCCGTCGTCGGTGAGCGCAGCGGCGGGGATCCCGGCGGCGGTGAGCAGGCCCGCCACCTCGGGGACGGCGGCGTCGGCGCAGACGATCCCGATCGAGCCGGGGACCGCGCGCAGCTCGGCGACCACGTCGACCAGCGGCTGCCCCAGGGCCGACGCCGGCCGGACGCTCAACGAGCCCGGTCCGGAGCGGACCGCCGTGGCGGCCGGCAGGCCGGGGGCGATCAGCGGGAGCAGCCGGTTCGCGAACTCCAGCACCTCCCCCGGCACGCGGTAGCCCCGGGTCAGCGGGCGGACGACGGTGTCCGGCCGGCCCAGGCCCGTGAGGGTCTCCTGCCAGTCCGACGGCGACCACGGGCTGGTGGCCTGCGCGAGGTCGCCCAGCACGGTGAGCGAGCCGGCAGCCAGCCGGCGGGCGACCGCCCGGCACTGCATCGGGGAGAGGTCCTGCGCCTCGTCGAGCACGACGTGCCCGTAGCCAGGGGTGCGGTCCAGCAGGCCGGCCACCTCGTCGACCAGGACGGCGTCGGCGTCGGTCCACGGCGCAGTGCGCACCGACCGCGGGGCGACCGGCCAGCGCAGCAGATCCTGCTCGTCGTCGGTGAGGATGCCCCGGGCCGCGCGGGCCAGCCGGGCCGAGTCGCTCAGGAGGTCGTGGACCAGCCCGGCCGCCTCGCGGGCCGGCCACACCTCGTCGCAGAATGCGCGGACCTCGACGCTCCGGGCGGCCCGGCGGGTCTCGGCGTCGCTCGGGCTGCCGCCGGCCTCCTCCTTCTGCCGGCGGGCGTCCTCCGCCACCAGCATCCCCAGCCGTTCGCGGCCCGCCGCGTAGTGCAGCAGCTGCTGGTCGTCGGCGGCGCGGCCGCGCCGCCGGACGTCGTCCACGTAACGCTTGAGCCGTTCGACCGTCACCCGGTACTTCCGTCCGGCGAGCGGCACCTGGATCGAGTCGTCGGGCTTGGCGATCTCCCCCCACAGCGCCCGGCGCAGCACCTCGGCCATCCGGGCGTTGCCCTTGAGGACGGCGACCTCGGGACGGTCGACCGCGCGGACCGGGACCCGGGCGGTCAGTCCGGCGACCGTCGTCTGGTCGACCTCCACCTCGCCGAGGGTCGGCAGGACCTCCTCGATGTAGCGGAGGAACGCCCGGTTCGGGCCGACCACCAGGACGCCGGACCGGGCCAGCTGCCCCCCGTGCGTATAGAGGAGATAGGCCGCCCGGTGCAGCCCGACCGCCGTCTTGCCGGTGCCCGGTGCGCCCTGCACGCAGATCGACTCGGCCAATGGGGCCCGGACGATGTCGTCCTGGTCGGGCTGGATGGTGGCGACGATGTCCCGCATGGGGCCGCTGCGCGGCCGCTCGATCTCCTCCCGCAGGAACCGGCTGTCCTGCTCGTCCCCGGCAACGAGCGGCTCGTCCTCGTAGCCGGTGAGCTCACCGGAGGCGAAGCCGAACCGGCGGCGGCGCACGAGGCCCTGCGGGTCGACCGCGCTGGCCTGGTAGAACGGCCGGCTCATCGGCGCCCGCCAGTCGATGACGACCGGGTCGCCGACCGCGTCGCGGACGTGCCGCCGGCCGATGTGGAAGGTCTCCTCGGGGGTGTCCGTGCGCCCGAAGAAGGCGGGGACGCCGGGGTCGGCGGCCAGGTGGCGCAGTCGCTCGGCGCGGGCGGCGCCGAGCCGCTCGGAGGCCCACGCGTCGACGCCGGCGTCGACGACCGCGGAGGCGGCGGTGCGCATCTCGGTGAGGCAGTCGGCCGCGCGCGCGAGATGGGCGCGCTCGGCGGTGAGAACGGGATCGGCAGCTGGGGTCTCAGGAGCAGCAGCGGAGTGAGACACGGTCGATGGACGTTACGCCGCATCGTCTGTCCGCCGTGATCATCGGATTGTTGTCGCCGGTTCCGGCGTGTCCACCTGTGTCTGCGGCAAACAAGTCGATGATCACGGGGCAAGGCGGTCGGCCGGCTCTCTGATCAGCACGTCGACGGCGCGGAACTGCTTGGGCGTCTCGAGCAGGACCGCCTTCGTCGGCTCGCCCACGTCCAGCGGCGGCTCCCGGCGGAGCGCGGCCAGCGGCGCCAGCCGGCGATCGGCGAGCACCTCGTCGGTCAGCCCGCGGTCGCCTCCGGTGAAGACTGCGGCCACGGACCCGGCGTGCGGCAGCAGCACCCGCACCGCCGTCTCCACCGCGTGCTCGACGACGGCGTCCGTCTGGTGGCCGCGCCGCCGGGCGAAGCGCTGCTGCGACCAGCCCCCGGCCGCCGTCCGGCCCTGGACCTGCCGGGCATCGACCTTCGAGACGACCAGGTCGGACCCGTCGAAGACGCCGACCGCCCACCGCCCCCGGCGGACGAGCAGCACGGCGGCCCGGTGCGGCTCCCGCGCCGCCGCGGTGAACGACGTCAGCAGAGCCGGGCCCGGCGTCCAGCCGAAGGGCGCTCGAAGGGTGACGGCCGTGGTGTCCGTGCAGGTGACGTGGACGGTGCCGTCGACGAGGACGACGTCGGTGAAGGCGCCGTGCCGGTCGGCGACCCCGTCCAGCCACTTCCCCAGACGTTCGGGTGCCACCCCCAGTCGGCGGCCACCACCGGCAGCAGGGCGGGGACGGCTCACCGGCCGAGCATCGCAGGCCGCGCGGAACGGCGGTCAGCCGAACCGCGCGCGAGCCAGGGATCGAGCCGGGAGGCACCTGCCAGCGCCGAGACCCAGCCCGGCGGCGGCTGGGCGACCGCGCCGGCCGACGTCGATCCGTCCCGGTCGTTCAGGCGGCGACGTCCGCCTGGGTCGCCGGGACGATGGGCAGCCCGGCCGCCGCCCAGGCGACGAAGCCGCCGATCACGTCGACGGTACGGGTGAGCCCCAGCGTGCGCAGCGTGTCCGCGACCAGGCTGGAGCTGTACCCCTCGTTGCAGAGGACGACGATCTCGAGGTCGTATCCGGTGACCTGGGGAAGCCGGTACGGGCTGGCCGGGTCCAGCCGCCACTCCAGCACGTTCCGATCGATCATCACCGCGCCCGGCACCGCGCCGTCCCTGGTGCGCTGCTCCCAGGGCCGCGTGTCGACCAACAGGGCGCCTGCCGCCAGCCGGGCAACCGCCTCGACCGGGTGGATGCGGCCGATCCGGCCCCGCACCTGAGCCAGCAACTCGTCGATCGTCCGGGCCCCGGCGGGGCGGTCGGGAGCGGTCATCGGACCAGGGCCGGGGCGGTGGCGTGCTCGGCCGGCACGTGGAGCAGCCGCTGGAACATCCCCACGACGATCGCCGCGATCGCGGCGGCGACGGTCGCGACCAGGAAGGCGGCGTTCGCCCCGGACACGTCGACCACCTTGCCGGCGACCGAGGCGCCGACGGCGACGCCGAGGCCCAGCGCGGTGCCGATCCAGGTGAACGCCTCGGTGACCGCGGCCCGCGGGACCAGCACCTCGGCGAGGGTGAAGGAGCTGATCAGCGACGGCGAGACCGCGACCCCGGCAAGGACGACGAACGGGACCATCACCCAGATGTGGTGCACCAGCAGCAGCGGGACGCTGCAGATGGTCAGCAGGACCAGCGCCCCGGCCAGCCGGCGCCGCAGCGGCAGCCGCCAGCGCACCGTCCCCCAGCCGATACCGCTGATCATCGAACCGACGGCCAGCCCCGCGATGAGGACGCCGGACATGGACTTGGCGCCCACTCCGTCGGCGAAGGCGACCAGCGCGATCTCCAGCGTGCCGAGGATCGCCCCGACGGAGGCGCCGACGACGAAGAGGACCCGCAGCCCGGGGGTCCGCATGGCCGACGGCCCCCCGCGGCTCTCGTGGCCGCCCGGCGGCGGCTCCGTGCGGACCTGGGCAGCGAACAGCAGGCTGCCGACGGTGGCGAGGGCGAACGCGGTGACCACGCCGCTGGTGGCGTGCCCGGTGGTCGAGAGGAAAGTGACCAGGACGGGGCCGACGATGAAGACGAACTCGTCGACCACCGACTCCATCGCCAGCGCCGTGGGCAGCCGGTGACTGCCCCGGAGGAGATGCGTCCAGCGCACCCGGATCATCGACGACACCGGCGGGATGCAGGCGCCGGACACCCCGGCGGCGAGGAAGACCGTCCACCGCGGCCAGTCGTCCTTCACCGCGAAGAGGAAGGCGACGCCGGAGACCACGAAGATGAGCAGGACCGGCATCAGCACCCGGCGCTGACCGCGGCTGTCGGCCAGCCGGCCGATCACCGGGCCGGCCAGCGCGGTGGTCACCGCACCCGCGGCGGCGACGGCCCCGCCGAGGCCGTAGGAGCCGGTCTCCGACGCGACGAGCAGCACACAACCCAGGCCGACCATCGACAGCGGCAGCCGTCCGATGAAGGCAGCCAGCACCATCGGCAGGGCATGCGGAGTGCGCAGCACCTGCAGGTAGGGATTCGCCACGAGCGGGGAGGCCTCCGGGACGGGTGGGGAGCGGCCTCACGCTAACCGACCGCGGGCGCGCCCGTCCCTGGCATCCACGACCAGCCAACGACCGAGGCCCGGAACCGCTCGGGTTCCGGGCCTCGGTCGCGGCCCCGTCCAGGGCCGGCCCCGTCCAGAGGCTCACCGCGAGCCTGCGAGCGGTGAGGAGGACGGGGTCCTTCTTCGAGGGGTGGGGAGGACGGGGTCCTCTCTCAGGCGAGCCGGCTCTTCAAGATCTCCAGCTCGTCCCACATGGTGCTGGGCAGCTTGTCACCGAACTTCTCGAACCACTCGGTGATCTGCGGGATCTCCTCGCGCCACTCGTCCTTGTCGACAGCGAGGGCCTTCACCACCTGCTCGGGGGTCATGTCCAGGCCCGAGACGTCGAGGGAGTCCGCCGTCGGCACGTGGCCGACCGGGGTCTCGACGGCGGCCGCGGTGCCCTCGAGTCGCTCGATGACCCACTTGAGCACCCGACTGTTCTCGCCGAAACCGGGCCACAGGAAGCCGCCGTCGTCGTCACGGCGGAACCAGTTGACATAGAAGATCCGGGGCAGCTTGCTCGAGTCGTGCTGCTTGCCGGTGTCCACCCAGTGGGCGAAGTAGTCACCGGCGTTGTAGCCGATGAAGGGCAGCATCGCGAACGGGTCGCGACGGACGACACCGACGGCCCCGGTCGCGGCAGCCGTGGTCTCCGAGGAGAGCGTCGCGCCCATGAACACACCGTGGTTCCAGTCCCGCGCCTCGCTGACCAGCGGGATCGTGGTCTTGCGACGGCCACCGAAGAGGATCGCCGAGATCGGCACGCCCTTCGGGTCGTCGTACTCCGGCGCCAGGATCGGGCACTGGGTGATCGGGGTGCAGAAGCGGCTGTTCGGATGGCTGGACGGCTCGTCGCTGTCCGGCGTCCAGTCCCGGCCCTTCCAGTCGGTCAGGTGGGCGGGGGCGTCGTCGGTCATGCCCTCCCACCAGATGTCGCCGTCGTCGGTCAGGGCGACGTTGGTGAAGACCGAGTTGCCCTGCTCGATCGTGCGCATGGCGTTCGGGTTGGTGTCCCAGCCCGTGCCCGGCGCGACGCCGAACAGGCCGTACTCCGGGTTGAGGGCGTAGAGCCGGCCGTCCTCACCGAAGCGCATCCAGGCGATGTCGTCGCCCAAGGTCTCGACCTTCCAGCCCGGGATGGTCGGCTCGAGCATCGCCAGGTTGGTCTTGCCGCAGGCCGACGGGAAGGCCGCGGCCACGTAGTACGTCTTCTGCTGGGGACTGGTGAGCTTGAGGATCAGCATGTGCTCGGCGAGCCAGCCCTCGTCGCGCGCCATCACCGAGGCGATCCGCAGCGAGTAGCACTTCTTGCCCAGCAGGGCGTTGCCGCCGTAGCCCGAGCCGTACGACCAGATCATCCGCTCCTCGGGGAACTGGACGATGTACTTGGTGTCGCTACAGGGCCACGGCACGTCCTGCTGGCCCTCGTCGAGCGGGGCGCCGAGGGAGTGCATGGCCGGCACGAACGGCCGGTCCTCGCCCATCGCGTCGAGCACGTAGCTGCCGATGCGCGCCATGACCCGCATCGAGACGACGACGTACTCCGAGTCGGTGAGCTCGACGCCGAACATCGGGTTCTCCGCCTCGACCGGGCCCATGCAGAACGGGATGACGTACATCGTCCGGCCGCGCATGCACCCCCGGTACAGCTCGGTCATGACCGACTTCATCTCGGTCGGGTCCATCCAGTTGTTGGTGGGACCGGCGT
>JAOPWM010000205.1 GCA_025965695.1 Blastococcus sp. | reverse complement strand
GGCACGCCGGGAGCCTGGATGAGGTGCTCGTCGGCCTTCTCGACAAGGACCCCGACCGGAGGATGGACGCTGCTCACGCCCGCACGTGCCTACGAGCAACGGGACTCGTCACGACGACGTAGCCGCTTGAGCATCGACGCGGCCAACGATCGGTGCGCCGGCCCCGAACTCGAGTCAATGCGACCAGCGCTCCCGCCCCCTGTGGCTGCGCCTGTCACGGGTGGATTCCACAAACGACCAAGGGATCGGAAGAAGTGCATGGCTATCGTCCTGTGCGTTGCGCTCGCGCTGATTGCCCCCTCCGCGGGTTATTGGATGGCCCGGAAGCGCCGGAGGAACTGTCGCGCGGCGAACGACTCACTGAGGCGGGTGTTCCGGCCGCGGGAGCTTCGGGAGCTCGACACGCACCTCGAACGGGTCGCTGTGGACGAACTGCGCCGACTGGAGGCGAGCGCCCTGCACTATGTCGCCGGTGATGTCGGATACGTGGTCCTGGTCTCGGATTCGCGTACCGGCATCGGCCTGGCGCTCTCCGACGGTCACCGGCTAGAGCTGGGCGGCGTCAACCGATCCACCCTGCGCCTGCTGGAAGAGGGCGCGACCGAGGAGAGGCTGCGCCCCTCCCGTGTCGAACGCGTCGGCTTCGCCTACCGTCTGCTCCTCCGCGGCGAGGCCGGGGCCGAGATGGAGGTTTTCGCGCGGAGGGTCACCCTTGCACTCTGAGCTCTCGCCGTCACGACGAGCGATACGCCACGAGGTCGATCTCCGGAGGCAGGGTGCATCTGAGCCTCCTCCCTGCTCGGCAGGAAACCGACTGCACGCCAAGGGGACGAGCCGATGTCCGAGTACGTCCCGAGAAGGAGGTCAGGCGGGAAACGTGAGCACGGCCGACGAGGCCGCACGATGCCGAGGACCGCCCGATGGTGGTTCAATTTCGGTGCCAGGAGAAGCGGCGGCCTCGCCCGTGGAGACAGCCCTTCGGACACTGGTGAGCGCCGGTGGAGGCTCAAGAGACGTGCGAAGTCGCATGTACTGCGCGCCAGCATGACGGCGGCAGGACGGAAGGTCCGCAGATGCCCACCAATCCCTGGGTGGCGATCGATGCGACGGAATCGCCGTCGCTGCGGGCCCGTGAGCTTCGGCGGATCTGGGACGATTACCTCAGCGCTGGCCGCCTCGCTCAGGTGCGCTTACCGATCGCCGAATCCTGGCGCCGCTCCCAAGTCGCCGGGATAGACCCCTCCCGCTCTCGTGCGCCGACGCTGCTCGCAGATCGCCATGACGTCTGGGAACGGTGGGACGCCCATCCGCTCGAGGCGACCGCCCCGTTGATCCGTCGCTGGCTCGGGGCTCTTGCCGACGAGAGCGAGCAACTGATCGTCGTGAGTGGTGCTGACGGGCTGCTGCTGTGGCTCGACGGCGACGCGAACGTTCGTTCGGCGGCGGCCGACGCGATGAACTTCGTCGAGGGTGCGCTCTGGAACGAGGCCGGTGCAGGCACGAACGCGATCGGAACCGCGCTGGCGGCCGATCACCCGGTGCAGGTTCACGCGGCCGAGCATTTCAGCGAGATCGTCCACGGCTGGACCTGCGCTGCCGCGCCGGTTCACGACCCCGAGGACGGGCGGCTGCTCGGAGTCATCGACCTCACCGGATCGATGGCCCGCGCACATCCGCAGAGCCTCGCCGCCGCCCTCGCAGCTGCGCGCGCCGTCGAGGCGGACCTGCGTGTCCAGGCGCAGGTGCGCGACGCGCGACTCCGTGTCCGCTATCTGGACCGCATGGCGTCGGCCGGCGGCAAACTTGCGCTCGTCAGTCGCAGCGGTCGAGTCATCGCAGATCATCCAGACGGACTTCTTCGCGCCCAACGGATCGAGGTTCCTGCTGGCGGAGGCATCGTCATGCTTCCGGGTGGACGAGCCGGATTCGCCGAGGCGCTCGACCGCGGCGACGCCTACATCGTTTACGCGCTCCGCGAGACCCGCGGCCGGCGTCCGCGGCTTGATCGGATCCCGACCCCGGTCGAGGAGGACGCGGTGGATGTTCCCGGTGACGTGACCGCATGGCGTCGAGCGCAGGTCGAGCTCAGTCGGCTCGCGGAGGAGCAGGCTGCGCTGCGGCGCGTCGCGACCCTGGTGGCCGGCCAGGGGACGGCGGAAGAGATCTTTGCGACGGTCGCCGAAGAGGTTGCCCGGCTTCTCCTGGCGGATCGCGGAGTCGTCTGCCGGTACGAGGCGGACGGGACGATGACCGTCGCCGCATTCTGGACGAGTGGAGACCGCACGCTGTCCGTCGGCACACGCGTCGACCTCGACGGCGACAGTGTCGCAGCGTTGGTGCAACAGTCGGGTCGGCCCAGTCGGATCGACAGCTATGAGGCCCTTTCCGGGCCGGTCGTCGAGCTGGCAAGCACGCTGGGCGCCACCGCCTGCTCAACGGTCGGCGCCCCGATCCTCGTAGAGGGACGCGTCTGGGGCGCAATCCTCGCGAGTTCCACGGCGCCGGAGCCGTTGGCCGAGGAGACGGAGTCACGGCTCTTGGGCTTCGCCGAGCTCGTAGCGACAGCGATCTCGAACGCCGTCGCCCGCGCAGAGCTCAACGCTTCACGTGCCCGCATCGTCGCGGCCGCAGACGAGACCCGCCGCCGCATCGAGCGCGACATGCACGACGGAGCCCAGCAACGGCTCATCTCCCTCGCACTGGAGCTGCGCGCAGCGGCAGGCAATGTGACGGCGGGAGTCGACGCGCTGCGGGAAGAGCTGGCTCGCGCGGCGAACGCAGTGACGGTCGCACTCGATGAGTTGCGCGAGATCTCTCGCGGGATCCATCCCGCGATCCTGACCGAAGGCGGGCTGGCGCCGGCCTTGCGTGCCCTCTCCCGCCGCACGGCGATTCCGGTAGAACTGGAGATCTCGACTCGCGGACGGTTCGCAGAGCGGCTGGAGGTGGCCGGTTACTACGTCGTCTGCGAGTTGCTCACGAACGCGGTCAAGCACGCCCGCGCCTCGGTCGTGCGCGTAACGGTCGAGCACCTGAGCGGAAGCCTGCGCCTCTCCATCCGCGATGACGGCGTCGGCGGCGCGGATCCGGCCCGAGGCTCGGGTCTCGTCGGCGTGCGTGACCGGGTCGAGGCGATGGCCGGAACGATGGTCGTGGAGAGCCCGGCCGGGGCCGGCACGGCCGTGCGCATCTCCCTGCCGGTCGATTGACTCGGGACCGGCCCAGCGGATGCTGACCCGGCGGAACCCATCTCACCGGTCATGGCGGGCCGGCTCTCCGGCGGAGACCTCAGCGCGCGCACTCCCGACCGAGGCGCCGGCGAGATCGGTGTACTCGAACGCAGCTTCAACACGATGGCAGGTGCCCTGGAGGAGAGCCGCGAAGCGGTCACCGCCTCTCGTGCCCGGATCGTGGCCGCCGGCGACCAGGCACGCCGTCTGATCGAGCGCGACCTGCACGACGGAGTTCAGCAGCGGCTCGTCTCTCTTGCGCTGGACCCCCGCGTCGCAGAAGCAATGCTGCCGCGAGACCTGCCAGAGGTCACGGCGCAGCTGGCTCGCGTCGCTCCGCCGTCCGCGTGGAGCTCGACGTGGACATCGAGCCACGGTTGTCCGAGCCGATCGAGGTCGCGGCGTACTACATCGTCTCCGAGGCGCTCACGAATGCCGCCAAGCACGCCCAGGCCTCGGTAGCCCACGTCGCCTCGGTAGCCCACGTCGAAGCGCGGACGCGGGACGGCGGCCTGCACATCTCGGTCCGCGACGACGGCGTCGGCGGCGCCGACCCCCGACAGGGGTCTGGGCTGATCGGGCTCATCGACCGGGTCGAGGCCATGGGCGGAACGATCTCGCTCAGCAGCCCGACCGGGCAGGGCACTTCGCTGCTGGTCGACCTCCCGATCAAGGGCGGGTAGCGGGTAGTCGAAGTGGGCGCTGGCCGCGAAGACCGACGCCGGCCGGAACGCCATCGTGGACCCGCCGGGACACCGGCCGCGGCCACCGGACATGTCGACGGGCTGCGAGCCGCTGCCGGTCCCACCGCTTCCTGACCGGATCCGAGGACTCCATGCTCATCGACAGGCCCCAGCATCAGCAAGTGCCGGCCCCGCCCACGTACCGGCATCCGGACATGACGACGACCTTCAAGTCCGCCGCCGTCTCCAGCGCGGGCCCACGACCGGACAACCAGGATTCCGGATGCGCCGGTACTCACCTGGTCGCGGTCGCAGATGGGGTCGGCGGCAACGTCGGAGGGGCGATCGCTTCCTCGCTCGTCATCAACTGGCTGAGCCGGCGCGGCTTTGCCGGCCCCGCGTCCGAGGGATCGGCCGCCTGGCTGAGCGAAGCCATCGCCACGGGAAACCGACGCATCCGCACCGCTTGCGCCGAGCAGCCCCGGCTGAGGTCCATGGCCACGACCCTGACGGCGATCGCGACAACCGGCGACGGGGTGCTGGCTCTGGCCCACATCGGGGATTCCCGCGCCTACCTTCTGCGCGGGGGTGCGCTGGTCCAGCTCACCAGGGATCACACGTGGGTGCGGGCCCTCGCCGATGCCGGCAGCATCACACCGGAGCAAGCGCGCACTCATCCTCTGCGATCGGTGCTCCTCGCCGTCCTGCACGGAAGGGAGGACGACATGGCCAAGGTGGAGATCAGCACACACCCCACCCAGCCGGGCGATCGGCTGCTGCTGTGCTCCGACGGCGTCTCCGGAGCTGTGCCCTCCGAGCGGATGCTCCGCATCCTCGCCGGAGCGCCCGGTCCCGCCGCCGCAGCCGCCCTTCTTCAGCGTGCGGCGCTCGACGCACCCGCGCAGGACAACGTCACTGTCGCCGTCGCCGACCTCAGCGCAGTACCGCACCCCGCCCCCGTGCTTCCGGTGAAGGTCGGAGCGGCCGCCTTTGCACCAGCGGAGATCACGCAGCCTCTGCCGACGGTCGAGAGCTGATCCAGCGGTCACCGGCCCGACTGCTCGGGTCGGCGATCGTCGCCCCGTCGACGACGACGCACGAGCACCACGCCGATCGCACTCAGGACGAACGCCACCACAACCGCCGCTCCGGCCAGCCCGAGAACCTGCGTCGCCGTCCCGAAAGCCGCCGCCGCGAGATAGCCCAGACCAGCGACGGCGACGCCCCAGACGGCGCCCCCGGTCACGTTGTATGCGGCGAAGCTGCGGTAGGGCAGGCCACTGCCACCCGTGATGATCGGGACCAACGCGCGCAGTACGGGCACCCAGCGACCGAGCAAGACCGCGGGTGCGCCGTGACGCCGCACGAACCCCCGCGCGCGCTGCAACTGCTCCGCGCGAAGGCCCGACATCCTGGTGCCCAGCTTCGGGCCGATGCGGGCGCCGACCGCGTAACCGACGGTGTCACCCACCACAGCGCCGAGAACTGCGGCGATCATCACCGCTGCCAAGGAAAGGGTGCCCTGGTGGGCGAACACCCCGCCGACAAGCACCGCGGTCTCCCCCGGCACGACCACGCCGAGCAGGGTCGAGGCTTCCAGTGCCGGTAGCAGAAATACCGCCAGAAGAAGCAGCCCCGCCGGTAAGGCAGCGAGCGCCCCGGTCAGGCCGGCCATCAGGCGGCTCCAGCGGCAGCCGGCCCCGGCCGTCGGGTGGTCACCCCGTCCACGATCACCCTCGGGCTCGTCGCCGTCTCCGCGGCCAGCACCACACTCCACCACCCGCCAGCAGGAGACCCGGACGCCGGACAGCAACAGAGGACAACGGGCGCTGTCAGGGATTCCGCGGCGGAGGTATCGCGCGAAGCTGTTCATGTCATCGAAGCGCTGTTCTCGCCCGACCCGGGTGTGGCCCGGTCGCCTGGAGGAGGTGAAGACGATGGCCGTTTCGACCGCGGTCGCGACGCAGTCGTTTCTGTTGCAACGCGTACAGCCGGCCATGACGGGATTGATCGACGGCTCGCTCTCGACTCTTGCGCCGATATTCGCGGTGGCGTTCGCCACCCATCGCCCCATCTATGCCTTCTTCGCCGGCTTGGCGACAGCAATCGGGGCCGGCGTGAGCATGGCGTTCTCGGAGGGACTTTCCGACACCGGCGACGTGACTGGGCGCGGGAGTCCCGTTCTCCGCGGCGTGATCACAGGCGGGGGCACGTGCCTGGGAGGGATCGTCCACACGCTGCCGTTCCTGATCCCGCAGTACCGCACCGCGCTGATCGTCGCTCTTGTGGCCATCGCCCTCGAGCTCGTGGCGTTGTCCTGGATTCGCGCACGATTCTTCGGTACCGGCTTCGTGCGGTCGTTTGCCTCGGTCACGCTCGGGGGCGTCATCATCGTGTGTATCAGCGCGGCGCTGGGATCGCTGGCGGCTTGACCGGACAGTGATCCCTGCGGGCACCGCCGTACGTCGGCACCCGATCCAGGTGCGACCGTGCTGGCCGTCAGCCCGAGGCCGAACACGAGCAGGTCCTGCATCTGGGCGCGACCGGCACCTTCGTGCGTCGGGCAAGGACGTCCCCAGTGTCCCGCGGAGCAGCGCAGCGCCCGTCCCCGTCCCGGGTCCGGTAGCACCAGCAACTCCACACCGGGCAGCTCGGCGGCGACCCGGCGGTCCACCTCGACGGTGCGGTCGGTGCTCGCGTTCTCGGCGACCGTGATCCGGAACGAGTAGGGAAACGAGCCGGTCAGGTACTCGTGCAGCCGGCGCAGGCTCGACTCCAGGCCGGCTTCCTCGTTGTGCACCGGCACGACGACGTCGAGGACCGGGGGCGCGAGGGACACAGGCACCGCGGAGGAGTCCGGCGCGGTCCCGGGTTGCATCCCGGAATGAGATGCAGCCTCGGTTCAGGGCGGCTCCGGCGTAGTTCCTCCCTAGAGACCGCGTGCGTCCATCCCCGGGCGCGCACCAGCCCACTCCCGCCCGCGGGTGCGAGCACACTGACCCGGTCCAGGACAACTCGTGCGACGAGAACCAATTCGAAGGTCAACAAGGCCAGCCCCAGAAGCGCTCCTACGGCGCTCATGCGTGCTCCGCTCCGACCCCAACGGTGCCCCGCCCGCTGAGACGTGCCTGAACGTTCGCTGTGCACTTCCGGCATGAGCGCGTCGGCCGGTGGAACCCCGTCGTCCGGACACCCGTTCGTGCCGGCCCGCCACAGTCACGACATCCGCAGCTTCCGGCCGGCGCCGATGTCCGCAGTCAGCGCACCGTCGAGCGTGTCCTCATCGGCGAGCTCACCCGGCCCGACCGCAGCGAACCCGCCGACGAGGGCTGCGAGAAGGAGCAGGACTCCGACCACCTGCGGCCACAGGGTGGTGCCGAAGACCACGGCACCCGCACCCAGGACGAAGGTCAGGGCTGAGGCGCCCGCCCGGCGCCGTCGAGTCGCCTCCGAAGCACGGTGGACCGTGCCGGCCGCGGGCCACGATTGAACGACCCGCTCGAAGCGGCCGTGCAGCACGAGCCAGAACAGCAGCCCGAGGCACGGAGCGACCACGACGAACCCCGCGATGACCGCGACCGTGGTGCCGATCAGCGCGCTGCGCGGAGCGGCCGCATGCGCCACGGTGAGTCCGGGCAGCAGCTGCGGGGACTGGGCCAGCGCCCAGCCCGCGACCAGGGCCGCGATGGCGAGAGCCGCGGCGTACCTGGCCAGCGCTGCCCGTCGCCGGAGAACGAGGCCCAGCGCCACGAGGCCGGCTAGTGCCGACACGGCGACCGCTGCCCGTCCGTCGCCGTGCAGGAGACCCGTGTACAGGTCGGGCGCGTCGTGCCGGGCCACGAACGGTCCGGCGAGGGCTACGGCCCCGGCGAGCAGTCCCGACACGAGTGCCCGCCGTCGGAAGGCGCGGCTCATCTCCCAGTCGGCCTGCCGGTCGGCGCTCGCGGTCAACTGGACGGCAGCGAGGAACGCCCCGACGAGGACGGCCAGGACCCCGACCAGCACCGACGTCGGGTTGAGCCACGTCAGGTAGCCGCCCGGCTGGTCCCCTACCGGTACCCGGCCGGACGCGATGGCGCCGACGGCCGCACCGAGCGCGAAGGGGGTCAGTACGGAGGACAGGCCGAACAGGGTGGTGATCTCGCGATGGTCCTCCGGCCCACGGGTCGCCCCGTGCATCGCGTACGTCGTCCCCCGGAGCACGATGCCGATCCCAGCGATGAACAACGGGACGACGAGGGTGCTGGCGATGTCGCCGAAGGCCCCGGGGTAGCAGGTCCACATGATCGTCAGGACTGCGATGAGCCAGACATGATTGGCCTCCCAGATCGGCCCGATCGCCTCGTACACGTACGTCCGGATCCGAGCTGCCCGGGGGCCCCGGCCGGCCAGCAACTGCCACACCCCGGTACCGAGGTCGGCGCCGCCGAGGAGCGTGTACAGGCTGAGCTCGATCAGCACGAACACCATCGGCAGCACCTGCAGGAGGGTCATCGGACGCCCATTCCCGTCGTGGCGTCAGTCGTCGGCCGCGGGAGGAGATCCGGCAGCGGCCGGCCGGCGAGTCTGCGCAGCAGCCAGACGACAGCGAGGGCCACGCCGAGGTAGGTCAGCGCCAGTACGCCGTAACCCACCGGGATCTCGCGCGCCCCCGTCACCGCCTCATCGGTTCGCATCACCCCGTAGACCACCCAGGGCTGACGGCCGACCTCCGTGGTGACCCATCCGGCGATCAATGCGACGACCGACGCCGGTCCGGCCACGGCCAGCGCCTGGTAGAACCAGTCCGAGCGCGGCAGCCGGCCGGTCCGGGACCGCAGGAACAGGAAGACGACGGCGAGCAGCGCGAGCGCCGAACCGATGCCGACCATGCTCTGGAAGGCGATCCGGACGACGTTGACCGGTGGCAGGTCGGTACCCGGGAAGGAGTCCAGCCCGCGGACCGTCGCGTCCGGGTTGTGATACGCCAGCAGCGACAGCAACTTCGGGATCGCGATCCCGAAGCGCACCTGACCGTCGGTGTACCAGCCGAGCAGGTGCTCCGGCGCACCGGCGGTGGTGGCTCCCAATCCCTCCAGTGAGGCGAGCTTGACCGGCTGGTCGGCCGCGACCGTGCGCGCCGCCCAGTCGCCGATCACGAGCTGCGCCGGTGCTGCTACAGCCGCTGCCGTCACGGGCACCGCGAGTGCGACCCGGTGGTAGCGGGTCCACCTTCCGCGCAACCGGCCCACGGCGTAGCAACCGGCGAGCACGAAGCCGGCGACCATGAACGCCGCCAGGTACATGTGCACGAACTCGTGTGCCAGGAAGCCGTTGGCAAACAGCGCCGTCACCGGGTTGACGTCGACCACCCGGCCGTCCTGGACGCTGAAGCCTGACGGATTCTGCATCCAGGCGTTGACCGCGATCACGGTGAAGGACCCGGTCACACCGGTGATCACGATCGGGACGCCGCTGGCGAGGTGCCACCGCGGCGACAGCCGGTCCCACCCGTAGGCGTAGATGCCGATGAAGATCGCTTCCAGGAAGAACGAGAAGCCCTCGATGGCGAACCCGAGACCGAACACCGAGCCGAACGTTGCCGTGAACCCGGGCCACAGCAGGCCCATCTCGAAACTGAGGATCGTCCCGGTGACCACCCCCACCGCGAACAGCGCCACCAGGATCCGGCTCCAGCGTTGCGCCACGGCCCGGTAGACGACGTCGCCTGTACGGAGGTAGCGCCACTCGAGGAACAGGATCATCGCCGGGAACGCCATGCCGAAGCAGACCAGCGGAATGTGCACCACGAACGACAGTGCCTGCATCTGGCGGGCCTGATCGAGATACGCCTGATCCACTGCGGTGAGGCCGAGGCCGCCCATCAGTCCCCGCCTCGCGGTCGTAGCGGCGTCCGTCGACTCATCTGTCGCTCCTCGCGGTCGGCGCTGACTGCATTACCTGGCTCGGATGGGGTGTCGGCTCACGGCGCGGGGGCGCGGGGCGCGGCCACCGGGACGTCCAGCGTGACCTGTCCGGCGCTGCTGAACTCGAACGTGACGGGAACGAGCTCGGTCGCCGGGAGGGGGAAGTAGGCGTCCGTCAGCTGCAGCCGGACGACGCCGTTCACGGCGTCGACCTGCCCCTCCGCCGGGATCTCGATGCCCTGAGGGCTGGCCACTCCGTCGGCGTCGAGCATCTGGACCGATCCGGCCGCAGGCGTGCTCACGTTCACCAGCTGATCGCGCTCTCCGCATCGTTGGTGAACTCACCGCGGAGTGGGGCCGACTCGCCGGCCATGACGGTTCCACCGGACTCGATGAAGACGACGTCCAGCCCAATGGTCCCCACGTCACCGTGGGCGGAGGCGACGTCCGGCACCCCCGGGGTGACTGCCGCGTCCTGGCCCGCGCTGCAGGCCGACAGACCGAGGAGAATGGCCAGGCCCGTCCCGCCCAGGCCGAGGAGCGACCGGCGTCGGCGGCCGGCCGTCCCGCGGCCGAGTGGCCGGCCGAACCGTCCTCCGGGGGCGACGGCGACCTTGTCCATGACCGACCTCCTGCGACAGTGGTCCGCGAGGCATGCGTTGCTCCAGAGCGGAGCGGATTCGAGCATCACGGCGCAGGCATCCGCACGTCGTCCGGGCCAGCGCCCATCCCGAGCCCGCAGCCAGCCCGGGCCCCGGCTACCGGGCAGCCGGAACAGGCGCCGGTCGACCGGACGCGCACCACCGATACCGCCGGCGGGCGACTCGCGCTGCAACGCCGTGCCACGCCAGCACATCCGCTGCCCGGAGCGGTGACCGTCGGAGGAGGCCGGCCCTCCCGCCAGCAGCTATCGCAGAGTTCCGGCTGGCGGCCACTCGAAGTGGTGCTGACCGTGCCGACGGCGGCCGCGGAGCGCACCAGACTCGCTGAAACGAAACGGTCGGAGACCTGCGACGCGGGCCGAGCTGCACATGGATCGAGCACCTCGAGCACGTCATGGACGCCGTCGTCCCGCCCGAGCTGTCGCAGAACCCAGCTGACTGATCCGCTGACGAGGGGCTGCCATGTCATCCACCCAGGCCTCCGCGCGGCTGGATGCCGACCAGACCGGGTCGACCGCTGCGACCCAGCAGGTGAGGCACCGCTGGTGGGTGCTGGCCGTCATCGGCCTCGCGCAGCTCATGGTCGTGCTCGACGCCACGATCGTGAACATCGCGCTGCCCTCCGCCCAGGGGGCGCTGCACTTCAACGATGACGGGCGGCAGTGGATCGTCACCGCCTACTCGCTGGCCTTCGGCAGCCTGCTGCTGCTCGGCGGCCGGCTCGCCGACCTCATCGGGCGCAAGACCACCTTCATCATCGGCATCGTCGGCTTCGCCTTCGCGTCAGCGCTCGGCGGCGCGGCCACCAGCTTTGCCATGCTGGTCACCGCGCGCACGATCCAGGGTCTCTTCGGCGCCCTGCTGGCTCCGACGGCGCTCTCCCTGCTGACGACGACGTTCACCGAGAGCAAGGAGCGCGCCAGGGCGTTCGGCGTCTTCGGCGCGATCGCCGGTTCCGGTGCCGCGATCGGCCTGATGCTCGGCGGCGTGCTCACCGAGTACCTGGACTGGCGCTGGACGCTGTACGTCAACGTCGTGATCGCGGTCCTCGCGCTGGTCGGCGTGATCCTCGTCGTCCCCCGGTCCGCCCCCGCCGCCCGGCCCAGGCTGGATGTCCCCGGTGTGCTGCTCGTCTCCGCCGGCCTGTTCTGCATCGTCGTCGGCTTCGCCAACGCGGAGACCCACCCCTGGAGCGGCTGGATGGTCTGGGGGTTCCTGGCCGCCGGCGCCGTCATCCTGACGGCCTTCTTCGTGTGGGAGGGCCATGCCCAGCACCCCCTGCTGCCGCTGAACGTCCTGGCCGACCGCAACCGCGGCGCCGCGTTCTCCACCATCTTCATCGCGTCCGCCGGCATGTTCGGCGTCTTCCTGTTCCTCACCTACTACCTGCAGGCGACGCTGGGCTACTCGCCGGTCAAGAACGGCCTGGCCTTCCTGCCGATGGTGGGGACGCTGATGGTGACGTCGCAGCTGACCACCAACGTGCTGGTGCCGAAGATCGGCCCGAAGGTGGTCGCGCCCGTCGGCCTCCTGCTGGCCGCCGTCGGCATGGCCTGGCTGACCCGCCTGAACCTGGAGAGCACCTACGCCGCGCACGTGCTGCCCCCGCTCCTGGCGATCGGTGCGGGTCTCGGCCTGGCGATGCCGACGGCGATGAGCCGGGCGACGCTGGGCGTGCGGATGAGCGACCAGGGCGTGGCCTCGGCCACCGTGAACACGTCGCAGCAGATCGGCGGTGCGATCAGCACAGCGCTGCTCAACTCCCTGGCGAACAGCACCGTCGCGGCGTACGTGGCACAGCACCTGAGCGACCCGCTGGTCCAGGCCGACGCGGCGCTGCATGGCTACCGCACCGCGTTCTGGTGGGCAGCCGGCTTCTATGCCGCCGGAACGGTCGTCACGGCCCTGCTCTTCCGCCGCAAGGGCGCCGGAACGGCGGTGGTCACAGCCGCCGCGGCCTCACCGGGTGCCCGCCTCGCTCCGAGCACGTGACAACGCCCGTACCTGCCCTTCCGACGATCGGCCCCTCGGCGGCCAGGTGCTTCCCGGGTGGCACGTCGCCCGGCGGTCAGCTGCCGCGCGCGGGCGCTCAGGGTTCGGGTCCGGCTGCCAGGTCACGGCCGATGTCGTCGGGTCGACCGATGACTACGACGGCTGACCCCGCGGCGTCTGGCGCGGTGAGCGGCAGTGTCACCTGCATGGTGGTACCCACACCGCGCGGGCTGTGCAGCGCCAGCCGGCCGCCGAGGGCGTTGTAGCCGACCGCTCAGCAGAGGGTTCTGGCGCAGCTTGTGCAGGGTGCGATCCCCCGACCGCTTGCCGCAACCCCGTCGCATGCTCGACGCCGGCATGGGCCGACAAGACGAGGATGCCGGTCTGCGGAAACCCTGGTGACTCTCGCGTGCCGCCTCCAGTCCCTCCGTGGTCGGGGTCAGTGGCATCAGGATGTCGACGATGACGAGGCCAGGCATCAGGGCGCGGACGAGTGAGAGAGCCGTGGGCCGTCGTCGGCCTGCCCCTCGACCTCGAACCCGGAGCGTTCGAACAGGCTGGCCAGGCCCCAGTAGCAGAACCTCGTCCTCTCCCAGGACCACCCGCGCCGGTCTCGGCCGGCTCCTCCCCCTGGCCCCCGCCCGGGGTTCCGGCTTCATCGTCATGGCGCGCGTTGTCGGCCAACATGCCTGCTGTGCACACGGCTCCCAGCCGCGGAGCGTCTGCTGCCGTGCCGGACGTGTCGGACCGACCGAGGTCCCGTTGCAGTGATGGCTCAGAACCTCGACTACGGCGAGATACGCGCCATGCAGGACCCCGGAGTGCCGGACGTCACCGCACTGATGAGCCAACGGCGTGGTCAGGCTCGTCAGCGGGTCGCATCGACGCCCGGAGCGGTTGCCCGACCGAGAGCGTCGGACCGGGCATTCCATGAGTCACCCACATGCCACGCCGCGCTCGTCGGTCATTGACGACTCGGTGACATCCCCGTAACGCCGACCGGACAAGCTTGCCGCGACGGGAACACCCCAGCGCCGGACCGAACGGCAAGGGGAGGAGCCCTGGGACGGGAGGATCCCTCATGGCCGCCTACTACCGGAGTGAGGACGGGATCACCCTCGCACCCGGAGCAACGCTGACCTTGACGACCAGTTGGCAGAACCGGCCTGGTGTCGGGCCCAATCAGGGCCTCGTGCTGCTCGGCGCTGACCCGAGATCTCATCAGAGCGACGAGGTCAGGCTCGTCGTGGTCGAGGTGGGGAAGTGTCGCAATGCACCGAGTCATCCGAACGGGACCGAGGTGTTCTACGTGTGGTCCGTCCGCAATGACAGCGCAATCACAGCGACCTTCGATGTGGAGCAGGTCGTGGGTGAGAAGCAGTCCGGTGCACCGTGGTGACCTCGACAGCTGGTGCGCCGTTCCCGTGTCGTCCGACCTCGTGGACGGAGGAGTGACATGAAGGTCACCGTGATCGTGGATGAAGCCGGAAAGGTGGTCGCCACTGCCCCGCAATCCGCTGAGGACGACGGGCCGGTCCACCGGCTGGTCCCTGGCAAGGGGCAGAGCATCCATGAGCTCGAGCTGCCGGCCGAGCTGGAGGGGATGGCCTCAGCCGACGCCTTCCACGACGCCCTGGGAGAGCACCTGTCCCGGTTGACGTGACGGCCGTCCATCCCGGGGCCGATCGGAGAGCGACGATGTCGCGGGCCAACACGTGTCTCGGCGAGAAACATCAATTTCGGGCTGGCGAGCCGCGAATCCTCAATAGAGGGAACGAGCCTTGATCCCGACGCACTGCCACGCCTTGGTATCGGCCTCAAATCGGTGCTGGCTCATGCCGCCGGACCAGAACATGAGGAGGTAGTTATGGCACGCGTCACCATCAATGGGATTACGTTTGACCCGGTGATCGAGAGTGCCGCACTGACGGCGGCGTCGCCTGACTCGGGAAACGCGTCACATTCAAACTACGTATTGATTCAAGTTCGAGGTCCTTTGTCAGGCGACGAACGACAGCAGTTGGACGAACGCGGTGCGAACATCCAAGAATATGTGTCAGAGGACACCTACCTCTGCAGCTTCGGGGTCAATGACTTGGCCATGCTGCGCGACTTGCCGTTCGTCGTCTGGTCCGACGTTTACCTGCGCATCTTCAAAATCGAGCCCGCTCTGCGGGGTGCACGGCCCCCGCTGAGGGTTGCGGAGCTCGCGGAAGCCGCTGGACCGAACGCCTCGCGCCGAATGAGACAGGTGGACGTACTCTTTCACGTCGATGTCGATCCGGACTCGGAGCAGCTGCGTGAGCGCGTCGCAGCGGCAGCTCGGTTGAATGTGGAATCTCTGCAG
>JAOPWM010000054.1 GCA_025965695.1 Blastococcus sp. | reverse complement strand
GGCTGCGGCCTTGAGATCCTGTGCTGGGCGGGCAGTGTCGGCTACGGCGTCCTGGTCGCGATCTTCGCGGTGCTGACCGATGGTTTCGTCGCCTCAGCGGTCTCTGGCATCGCCAAGGGTGTCCAGTGGCTGTCCAACATCAACATGGTGCTCGCTGTCGTGCTGGCCGCCTTCGTGTTCGTGGTCGGCCCGACCGTGCTGATCCTCAACCTGTTGCCGGGCGCGATCGGCAGCTACTTCTCCGACGTCGCCCAGATGGCCGCCCGCACCGAGGCCAGCGGCGGGGACGCGATGGTCGAGTGGATGCGCGGCTGGACCGTCTTCTACTGGGCCTGGTGGATCTCCTGGACGCCGTTCGTCGGCGTCTTCATCGCCCGGATCAGTCGCGGCCGCACCATCCGCCAGTTCGTCACCGGCGTCCTTCTGGTGCCGAGCGTGGTCACCCTGATGTGGTTCGCGATCTTCGGTGGCGCCGGCATCGCCGCGCAGCGGGACGGCGTGGACGTCGCCGGGCAGGCCACCTCGGAGGGACAGCTGTTCCGGGTGCTCGAGCAGTACCCGCTGGCCACCGTCATGACGGTGCTGGTGATGGTCCTGGTGGCGATCTTCTTCGTCTCCGGTGCCGACGCCGCCTCGATCGTCATGGGCTCGCTGTCCGAGCGGGGCACCCTGTCGCCGAGCCGCAAGACGGTGATCTTTTGGGGCGTCGTCATGGGCGCGGTCGCGGCGGTGATGCTGCTGATCGGCGGGGACGCGGCCCTCACCGGGCTGCAGAACCTGACGATCATCGCAGCGCTGCCCTTCGCCCTGGTCATGGTCGGCCTGGCGGTGTCGCTGGCCAAGGACGTGCGCTCGGACCCGCTGGTGCTGCGCCGCACCTACGCCACCGAGGCGGTCGAGCAGGCCGTGGTCGACGGCATCACCCGACACGGTGACGACTTCGTGCTGGTGGTGGAGGCGGCCGGGGAGACCGGCACCGTGGCCGACCGGCCGGTGCAGTTCGAGGACAACTCGGCCGGTCGGGCACCGGTACGGGAGGACACCGACGACGGAGCGGTCGAGGGCTCGCCAGTGCCGGCCATGCCGGAGCCCGCCGGTCGGCCGCACCCGGGCGAGTAGATCCACCCGGACAGCGGGCCCCCACGACGAGGTCGTGGGGGCCCGCTGATGTCTGCCTGATCGGGGCGAGTGTGAGATCACGCCACGAAGGAGCGCGCGCCACGCCCCGGTGCGCATGCTGAGAGGGTGAGCCGGACGAGGGAACTGCTGCGCGAGCCGTGGGTGCAGCGTGGTGTGCGGGTGGCGCTGGCCGCCGCGCTGGCGTGGCAGGTCGCCGTTCTGCTGCCGGCCCCGATCGCCCAGTACGCCTACTACGCCCCGCTCGGTGCGGTCATCGCGGTACACCCGACGGTCGCCGACTCCGCGGCGGCGGCCTGGCGGACCGTCGTTGCCATCCTGCTGGGCTTCGCCCTGGCCGTCACGGTCCACGAGCTCACCATCCCGCTCCCGGGGGCGCTGTCCATCGCGCTCATCGTGGCGCTGGCGGTCGGCATCGAACAGTGGCGGGTGCTCCAGGAGCACGCCAGCTGGGTCAGTTTCGCCGCGGTCCTCATGCTCACGGTGGGCACGGCGAATCCCGCCCGATACGCCGTCAGCTATGCCGGACTGACCCTGCTGGGCGCGGCGATCGGGGTGCTGGTCACCACCGTGCTGTTCCCGCCGCTGCAGCTCACCACAGCCGTGCGGAGGATCGAGGCGACCCGCACGCAGCTTGCCCGGCACCTGCAGGACATCGCGACCGGACTGCGTCGCGGGGAAGTGCCCACGCCGGACGAGTGGGCGTGGCGCGGACAGGAACTGGAAGCCGCGCTGGATCGGATGCGCGGAGCCGAGAACGTGGTGGAGCGCGCCCGGCGCGCCAACCCCCGCGCCCGGCGCTGGGGAGGCAGCGCGGCGAGCATCCGTGAGCAGTCCCGCGCCCTGGACCGGGTCGCCGTTCTCGTCGATGACCTCACCAGGCTGGTGGTCGAGTTCCAGCCGCATCGCCGCGGGATCGACCAGATCGACGGCGGGACCGGTTGGGTTCTGGCCGACGCGCTGGAAAGCCTGGCCCGCGTCGTCCGCACATCCCCGCGCACGGCAGGAGACGAGCAGGCCCCCGACGAGCGGGACGCCGCGATCGACGCCGCCGACACGGCCCTGCAGAGGCTGACGACCCTGCTTCGTACCTCCGAGGTCGCTGACGATGACGGATTCTTCGCCTTGGGAGCGGTCACCGTCGGCATGCGCCGCTCGCTGGACACGTTGCGGGGCCGCCCGCGAGACCCGCACGTGGCCTGACGCGGTCCCGCCCGGCGAAGTTCGCGAAAACGGCCATCACATCAAGATCGCCCTCGGCCGCGGGCAGTGCTTCACGCGCGTCCGTATCCGGGGCAGTGCCTCCGGCATTGCGGCGCCGGCGACCAGTGTCGCCACCCGGCGCAGCGCGGCCTGCTCCTCGGCCATCAGTTCGCTGCTGACGGCCGGGTTGCCGTGGCGCGTCACGAAGGTTGCGGCTGCGGCAGTGCGCAGCCAGCCGGATGTTCCCGTGGAGGTGCCGAGTGCGGCTCGCCGGAACCGCGCTGCCCCTGGCCAGCCCATGAGCTGAACAACCTGCTGCGCATCAAGCCATCCCGCATCAGCTCATTGCGGAGGATCGCGATGCTGGTTGGCGGCATCGGTTGGTCCTTTTGGTCGCGGGAGGGGCGACAGTGGTGTGTGTCGACCGGGGGAGACGGCAGGCAGCACAGGGGAATGGCCATGACCATCAGCATCAGCCTCAAGCAGCCCGAGACCTTCGACGCCGGAGGAGCCACCTTCAAAGTGCTCGATGACGGCAGCTCCACCTCGGGACGCATCGGCGTCGTCGCGGCCCAGCTCGCCCCCGGCTGGGCCGGACCGCCCCAGCACGTCCACCGGGAGCACGACGAGACCTTCTACGTCCTCACCGGGGTCGTCCGCTTCACCAGCGGCACCGACTCCCTGATCGCTGCCCCCGGGCAGCTCGTGACCGCGCCCATCGGCGACCCGCACACCTTCGCCAACGCCGACGATCAGGCGCCGGCC
>JAOPWM010000177.1 GCA_025965695.1 Blastococcus sp. | reverse complement strand
ACATCGCGATTCGGCCCTGCATCGCCGCGACCGAGGCGAGCTGGAAGACGCCGGGGACGTCACCGGCGGCTTAGATGCCGGGCCCCGAGGGGCGACGGACCCGGTCGACGACGATGTGACCGGCCTGGGTCACTTCGACTCCGCACTTCTGGAGGTTCAGCCCGGCGGTGTTCGGCACCGTGCCGACGGTCATCAGGGCGTGCGAGCCCTCGACGGTGCGGCCGTCGGTGAGTTCGACGAGCACGCCCTTCTCGGTCCGCGTCACCGCGGCGGCGCGACCGCGCTCGGCGATCCGGCCACCGCGGGACTGGAAGACCTGCTCGACCACGGCCGCCGCGTCGGCGTCCTCGCCGGGGAGCACCTGGTCGCGCGAGGAGACCAGCGTGACCGGCACGCCGGCCTCCAGGTAGCCGGAGGCGAACTCGGCGCCGGTGACGCCGGAGCCGACGACCACGAGGTGCTCGGGCATCTCCTCGAGGTCGTAGACGTCGCGCCAGTCGAGGATCCGCTCGCCGTCGGGCTCGGCGCCGGCAAGCACGCGCGGGTCCGCGCCGGTCGCGATCAGGACGACGTCGCTCTCCAACTCCTCGGCGACCCGTCCCTCGCCGTCGAGCACCTCCACCCGGTGCGCGGCCAGGCCGCGGATCTCGTCGGAGAGCCGGCCCTGTCCGGCGATGATCCGGACCCCCTCGGCGGTCAGCCGGGCGTGGATGTCGGCCGACTGGGCCATGGCCAGGCCCTTGACCCGGTGGTTCACCGACGCGAGGTCGAGGCTCACGGTCGCCAGTTCGGCACCCTGCAGCCCCAGGACGGCGGAGTCGCGCACCGACGTCATGGCGCCGGCGGCGGCGATGAGGGTCTTGGAGGGCACACAGTCGGTGAGGACACTGGCTCCGCCGATGCCGTCCCGCTCGATCACGGTGACCTGCGCACCGAGCTGTGCGGCGACCAGTGCGGCTTCGTAGCCGGCCGGTCCGCCGCCGATGATGACGATGCGGGTCATGGGTCCTTCCCCGGTCCTGTGATGACGTTCGACGGCCATTGTCCCCGGTGCGGTGACCGATCGCCGACACCGCCGTCGTCCGGCCTGCCACAGAAGGTCGCTAGTCTCGGGCCGATGGGCCTCTACGCCGCTTACGGGTCGAACATGGATCCCGCGCAGATGCTGCGCCGCTGCCCCTCCTCGCCGCACACCGACACCGGGTGGATCCGCGGCTGGCGGCTCACCTTCGGCGCCGAGGAGTACGGCTGGGAGGGCGCCCTGGCCACCCTCGTGCCGGACGACGACACCGGCCCCGGCGTGTTCGTCGCCCTCTACGACCTCACCGAGGCCGACGAGCAGACCCTCGACGCCTGGGAGGGCGCCGATCAGGGGCTCTACCGGCGGCTGCACCTGCGCGTGCACACGCTGACCGGGGACGACGTCGCCTACGTCTACGTGCTGGACGCCTTCGAGGGCGGCCTGCCGTCGGCACGGCATCTGGGCGACATCGCCGACGCCGCCGAGGCCGCCGGCGCCCCCACCGACTACGTGACCGACCTGCGTTCGCGGGAGTGCCGCTCCACCTTCTGATTCCCCGCGATCATGAAGTTGGCGGGATGACACGCCACCGCGCGTCGGTCTGTCGCCACCAGGACTTCATGATCGCCGGTACCGGGGGACCTCCAGCCCGAGCGCCGTCGCCGTCGTTTCGATCATCGCCGCCGGCCGTCGGTAGACGTCGCCACCGGTGAAGTGCAGCAGCTTCCACTGCCGGTCGGTGAGCCAGTTGTGCCGACGCCGATCATCCTGCAACTGCTGCGCAGTCATGTGGGCCTCGAGCCCGTCGAACTCCGCCCCGACCCGTCGGTCGCGCCAGCCGGTGTCGAGGTAGCGGTGCCCAGTAAGGTCCCCTACCGCCACTTGCAGGTCGGGCGGCGGCAGCCCGCCGTCGATGAACCGCCAGCGCATCCGGGATTCCATCGGGGACTCTGCGCGCTGGTCCGCGTAGGGCACGAGGTCGCGAAGCCGCGTCACCTGACGGAGGCCTGCCTGCGCTTCCGCCGCCAGCGACAGTTCCTCTCGGGTGCACCACGCCGATCGGAGCGCGGCGTCCAGGGTGGCGAGACCGTCGATGGGTGGCGTCAGCCGGACGACGTCACATGCGGTGCGGGCCGCCGGTGTGCACCAGATCCCGTCGATCCGGACGGCGTCGTCGCAGCCCAGGCTCGACGGGTGCACCTGCATCCCCGGCAGCCGGCGATTGACCAGACCGGCCGGGCCGACGAAGTGCAATGTGGACTCCCCAAGGACGTCGAAGCCCCAGAGGCGAGCCGCGGTCGAATGGCAGGCGACAAGGTCCGGACCGGCCGCCAGCGAAGCGGCACGCAGCTGGAGGGACGGCGACTCCGGGAGCTCGGCGTCGACCAGCACGCCGCGCCAGCTGCTCCGTCGCCAGCGCCCCGTGGAGACCAGCTGTCGGATCTCCCACTCGCTGTAACGCTCACGCGCCTGAGCCGTGGTGAAGACGCCACCTTGGAGTGCGATCGTCCGGTAGAGCGCGAAGTCCACGCCGGCAGCCTCGGTCGGCCGGGCGCGCCATGGCGTTGCTGCCGGCGATCTGTGGAGGAGCCGTCCCGCTGTGGATTCCGACGATCATGAAGTCCCGGTGGCAACACCCCGGTGCCGCGCCGCGTGTCGTCGCGCCAACTTCATGATCGCGGGGAAGGAGGGGCCTCAGGGGGCGGGCAGGAAGGTCTGCAGGATCTGCTGAGCGGCCAGCGCCGGCGTCAGCTCCCCCGACAGCACCGCCTTCTCCAGATCCGGGACGGCGGCCCGCACGCCCGGGTGCGACCGCAGTTGGTGCTCCAGGGAGTCGCGGACCAGCTGCCAGGTCCAGCGCACCTGCTGGGTGCGGCGCCGCTCCTCGAACGCCCCGGACGCGCGCATCCGGTCCTGGTGCTCGACCAGCTTCGCCCAGACCTCGTCCAGGCCCTCCCCGGTCAGCCCTGCGCAGGTCAGCACCGGGACGTCCCAGCCGTCGACGGCGGAGCCGCTCCTCTCGGATCCACGGAGCATCCGGATCGCGCCGGCCAGCTCGCGAGCGGCCTTGCGCGCGTCGGCGGTACCGGGCCCGTCGGCCTTGTTCACGGCGATGACGTCGGCGATCTCGAGGATGCCGCGTTTGATGCCCTGCAACTGGTCGCCGGTGCGGGCGATGGTCAGGAAGAGGAAGGAGTCGACCATCTCGGCGACGGTGATCTCCGACTGCCCGACCCCCACGGTCTCCACCAGGACGACGTCGTAGCCGGCCGCCTCCACGACGACCATCGACTCGCGGGTCGCCTGGGCCACCCCGCCGAGGGTCCCGGACGTCGGTGAGGGCCGGATGAACGCGTTCGGGTCCACCGCCAGCCGGGCCATCCGCGTCTTGTCACCGAGGATCGAGCCACCCGACCGTGCGGACGACGGGTCGACGGCGAGCACCGCGACCTTCGAGCCCGCAGCGGTGAGGTCCACCCCGAGCTGGTCGATGAAGGTCGACTTGCCGACGCCGGGCACGCCGCTGATGCCCACCCGCCGCGCTCCCCCGGCGTGTGGCAACAGCTCGACCAGCAGTTCCTGCGCCCGCTCGCGGTGGTCACCGCGCCGCGACTCCACCAGCGTGATGGCCCGTGCCATCACCCGCCGGTCGCCGGCGAGAACTCCATCGACGAGCGCCGGGACATCGACCTCTCGGCTCACACAGGCTCCTCGCTGGCGCTCGTCGACCGGCTTCGCCCGCCCGCTGTGCCTATGGGTGAGCTCGCAAGCTCGCTCACGCGTGACCGAGTCGGGAGGACAGCGCGCGCAGCAGGTCCTGCGCCGCCTCGGCGATGACCGTCCCGGGAAGGAACACCGCCGCGGCGCCCATCTCCTTGAGGGTCGGCACGTCGTCGGGCGGGATGACACCGCCGACGACGATCATCACGTCGTCCGCGCCGAGCTCGGCCAGCGCCTCCCTCAGCGCGGGCACCAGGGTGAGGTGGCCGGCCGCCAGCGACGAGACGCCGACGACGTGCACATCGGCCTCCACCGCCTGCCGGGCGACCTCCTCCGGGGTCTGGAACAGCGGGCCCACGTCGACGTCTAAGCCGAGGTCGGCGAAGGCGGTGGAGAGCACCTTCTGGCCGCGGTCATGCCCATCCTGGCCCATCTTGGCCATCAGGATGCGCGGGCGGCGGCCCTGAGCCTCCTCGAACTCGGCCGTGGCGGCGCGGGCCTGCTCGATGATCGCCACGTTGTTGCCCGCCTCCTCGCGGTAGACGCCGGAGATCGTCCGGATGGTCGCCGAGTGCCGACCGTATACCGCCTCCAGCGCATCGGAGATCTCGCCGACCGTGGCCTTG
>JAOPWM010000150.1 GCA_025965695.1 Blastococcus sp. | reverse complement strand
CCGGCGTGGCGAGTCGTTCCCGGACCGCCTCCGCGTCGAGGAGGGGGCTCACCGGGCCGGCCGTTTCCAGCAGCGCGGCGACCCGTCGGCGCAGAACCTGCTCGTAGCGGGCGTCCTGTGTCGAGGGATAGGGGCTCTTCACCCGTTGAAGGTCTTGTACGCCCAGGGCGTGCCGAAGACGTACTCGACCAAGCGGTGGTCGCAGAACGGGACGCGCACCTCAAGCCCGACGGCCATGCTCATGCGGTCCTTGCGGTCCTTGCGGTCCTTGCGGTCCTTGCGGTCCTTGCGGTCCAGCAGGAAGGGCAGGAAGCGGGTGAGGTACAAGCTCGCCGTTCGATGAGCAGCCGGCTGCACCACATTGGCCTGGCACGTGCGTCGGCAGCACCGACGGCTACCCGTCCACGTCCGGAACGAGGGGTCACCGCTCCGGCGCGGCGTGTCGCCGCCGTACCGCAGCGCTGACACGCAGCTTCCTACCGCCAAGGATCAGGCGGAAAATCCAGCTCTCCTCGATGAGGCGCCGCCACGGGACATCCCGCTGCTGTGGGCGGTGCGTTGACTCCCCAGCACCACAATGGGCGGAGGGAGAGCGAGGCGGCTTGGTTTCCTTCCGTGGCGCACGGCGACTTCGCGGCTAGTCGCCGAAGGCAAGGAGTGGGGCATGGCTCACCCGACCCAGAGGACCGACGGCTCGGTGACATCCCTGTGGCGGTATCCGGTCAAGTCGATGCTGGGCGAGGAGCTCGACGCCGCGGAGCTGGGTGAGCGCGGCGTGCTCGGCGACCGCGCCTATGCCTTGCTGGACCGCACCGACGGCAAGGTCGCCAGCGCGAAAAACCCGCGCAAGTGGCCGCGCATGTTCGAGTTCCATGCCGAATTCGCCGCCCCGGTGCACCGCGGCACCGAGGCACCGCCTGTCCGCATCACCCTGCCGGACGGAACGCTGCTCATCAGCGATGAGGCCGATGTGGACGAGGTCCTCTCGCGTGCGCTCCAGCGAGAGGTGACCCTCCAGGCCGCTGAACAGGACCGGCGCGGGGTGGTGGAGTCCACCGTGCCGAACCCCTGGCTCGCTCAGGCCGAGGAGTACTGGCCCGACATGGAGGGCCTGGACTACCGCGATACGGTCACCGACTTCGGTCTTCCGGAAGGGACGTTCTTCGACGCCGCCGTGGTCCACCTCTTGACCACGGCGACCCTCGGCCGGTTGCACGAGCTGTATCCAGAGGGTCGCTTCGACGTCCGGCGCTTCCGGCCCAACGTCGTCGTCGAGGCAGCCGACGGGGCTGAGGACTTCGTGGAGAACGCTTGGGTCGGGCGCACAGTGCGGATCGGGGACGGCGTCCGCGTGTCCGTCACCGGCCCCTGCGCCCGGTGCGTGATGACGACGCTGCCGCAAGGGCACCTACCGAAAGACGCGGGCATCCTGCGCACCGCTGCCCGCCACAACGGGGTGAACGTGGGCGTGTACGCGGGTGTGCTCCAGGGCGGCCAGATCCACCGTGGTGACCCCATCACGGTTGAGTAGTCCGTGTTTCTCGGTGTCCGAGGGGGGACTTGAACTCCCGTAGGCGCGAATGCATCCAGATGCCGTACAGAGCCCTGAGCTGCATACCTGGCTCGAATGATCAGGCGCGGCCGATGCAAATCAGCATCGAAATGCACCCCAATACGCGGCGCGCAGTATCAAGATCGGCATCGCGCAGCCGGGGGTGCGATTCCCAAGATGTGAACAAAGCGATCCCGCCACGTGGACGCTCGTGCGGTACGTATCAGGGAGCGCTCTGGTTTGGGGAGGGCAGCTCGCAAGCACCTGGCCCCTACGCGGCCGCCTCGGCCCCCCGTTTGGTCCTACACGGGCCCAGCGGCATCTTCCTCGGCAAGCTCATCTGCAACTCCGAGGCACGCCAGCAGTTGCAGGCGAGGGATCAGGAGTCGGCGGCCGAGCCGCAGAGCCGGTAGCTCGCCGTTGTGGATCGCACGTGACACGGTGCGTACGTCGACGCCGAGGATGGTCGCAGCCTGAGCGATCGTGAGAACCGCGGCGCGGCTCGCTGTCAGCTCGTGGAGGTCCAAACGAGCACCTCCCTGTCATCGGGTGAGATCGCTGGGCTGGATTGGGTGGACAGGGCGCCGGCGTCGGGGTGCCGGCCGTCGATGACCGGTTCGCCTACATCTCCTGCGGAACCTGGTCGCTGGTCGGCGCCGAGCTCGACAAGCCGGTGCTCACCGAGGCCGGGCGCACTGCGGTCTTCACCAACGAGCCGGGTGTGGACGGCACGGTCCGCTACCTGCGCAACGTCATGGGCCTGTGGCTGCTGCAGGAATCGCTGCGCACCTGGTCGGCGGCCGGTCTGCGGCGCTCGGGTGTTCCTGCTCGGCGGTGAGCTGTTCGAGGAACCCCGCGTGATGTGGTGGAACTTCGTCGGCCGCTCTCATGAGGAGATCGTGGAGGCCCAGCAGGACTGGATGGCCGGGCGGCGGTTCGGCCTTGTGGGTGGGTGCAGTTCCGAGCCGCTGCCGGCGCCGCCGCTGCCCACGGTCCGCCTCCTGGCCCGGGATCGTCACGGCCACACCGTCCGCTGAGTCGACGACAGCCGTCGAGCATGCGCCCGACGGGCCGCGTGATCTCCCACCGGCGAGCGACACCTGGTGACGCAAGGGAGACCGGTCAGGTCTTGCGCGCCCACCAACCGCGGGCAGGCGCGTCCAGCGGCGTCATCTCCGCCGCGGGCTACCTGCGTCGCCGTCGAAGCTCTGCCGAGCAGAGATGACGGCTGCGCCGTTCTTCTCGGCCCAGGCCCGGATGGCGCGCGCCGGCTCGCACAGGCTGTGCCCGAGCGCGGTCAGGCTGTACTCCACGTGGGGCGGCACGGCCACGAACGCCTGACGGTCGACGATGCCGTCTCGCTCGAGCTCTCGCAGGGAGTCTCGAAGAACCTGTGAGGTCACCCCGGGGACGAGCGCTCTCAAGCGCGTGAACCTCAACGGCCCGCGTTTGAGAGCGAGGACGATCAGGAGCGTCCACTTGTGTGCGAGCACGTTGAGCGCCATGCGTGTGGGCGATCCGACCTCGTAGTCGCCCAGCCGGTCCTCGGTCATCGTGGCCTCCGTACTGAGGTCGGTCAGGTTGCACTGACCGTCGCCTCGACAGCTACGTTGCTCCCCGCCATCCGGCCCCAGCAACCGCAATCACCTCCCCGCGTCCGAGCAAGGACGCGCGGCCCACCCATCGCGCCCGAGTCGCAGCGGGTGCGGCGACGGAGGATTCCATGTCGCAGTCACCACGGACCAGCTACAACGTCGGCTACTTCGTGGGGAGTCTGTCCTCCACGTCGATCAACCGGATCCTGTCGCGCTCGCTGATCCGGCTGGCTCCGCCGGATCTGCAGTTCACCGAGATCCCGATCGGGGACCTGCCGTTGTACAGCCCTGACCATGACACCGACTACCCCCCAGAGGCCCGGGCGCTGAAGGAGGCGATTTCCAGCTCGGATGCCATCCTGTTCGTGACGCCGGAGTACAACCGCTCCATCCCGGGCGCACTCAAGAACGCCATCGACTGGGCCTCGCGCCCGTGGGGGCAGAACTCCTTCCACCACATCCCGGCTGGGGTGATCGGCGCGTCCATCGGCGCGATCGGCACCGCGGTGGGCCAGCAGTCGCTCCGGGCGGTTCTGAGTTTCTGCAACGCGCGCCAGATGACCTCGCCGGAGGCCTACATCCAGTACTCCCCGGAGCGCTTCCGCGACGACGGAGAGATCATCGACGAGACGACGGCGGGTTTCCTCAAGGACTACATGGAGGAGTTCCGCGATCACGTGGTGCGGGTCCTCACTGTGCTGCCCCGGCCCTGACCGGCGCGACTCCGATCAAGCCCCTCGGGGACGCACGGGATGCCCGCTGATGATGGATATCCGGTTGAAGGCGTTCATCGTGATGGCGACCCAGCTGACCGCGGAGAACTGATCGGCGGTCAGCTCGTCCCTCGCGCAGGTGCGCTCGCGTTCCCGTACGTCGTGTTCGGGCAGCATCGACACGTTGGTGACGAGACCCGCCTGATTCCTGCGGTTGACGACCCGGATCGAGATGCCCACGGTGTTCCCGACCAAGGAACTGCGCGACCAGGCGGTCGAGAAGCACCACGCGATCGAGGGCGGCCAGCAGACCCTGAGCAACCTGGCTGCCTACGTCACCGAGACTGTCCGGAAGGGAGCTGAGGGCTGATGGCCGGAAAGGTGTTCTTCAGCGTGTCGATGTCGCTGGACGGGTTCATCGCGCCCGAGTCCCTCGAGGACTTGATGGGGCAGCAGTGGATGGAACTGCAGCAGTGGATCTTCCCGCAGCGGTTCTTCCGGGAGCACCTCAACCTCGGCGAGGGTGGCGAGGAGGGGCGCGACAACGACATCGTGCGGGAGACGTTCGAGCGCACCGGCGCGAGCGTCATGGGCAAGCGCATGTTCGACGCCGGCGAGCAGGCGTGGCCGGAGGAGGCGCCGTTCCACACGCCGGTCTTCGTCGTGACGCACGAGAAGCG
>JAOPWM010000087.1 GCA_025965695.1 Blastococcus sp. | reverse complement strand
GGCGAGGTCGCCGCGGCGCGCTCGCGGACGTCGGCCGGCCAGGCCGAGATCGACCGGCTGACCCTGGCCGCCGGTGAGGCCGCCGACCGTGCCGAGGTCGCCGCCGAGCGGCTGGCCGATCGTCGTGCGCAGCTCGTCGACCAGGAGGACGGCGACGTCGCCCTCGTCAGCGCCCACGAGGACGCCGTCGCCGCGCACGCCGCCGCGGCCCGTCTGGTCACCGAGCTGACCGGGGCCGAGCGCGCGGCCGAGCGTGACCGCGCCTCGTGGCAGGCCCGGCGTGACGCTCTCGCCCAGAGCCTCACCCCCGCCGATGGTGCGGCGGCCGTGCTCGCGGCGAACCTGACCGGCGTCCTCGGGCCGGTGGCCGAGCGGCTCGCCGTGCAGGCCGGGAACGAGTTCGCGATCGCCGCGGCGCTCGGCGGCATGGCCGACGCCGTCGTCGTCTCCGGCGTCGTCGAGGCCGCGGCGGCGCTGGCCCACCTCAAGGACTCCGACGGTGGCCGGGTCGGCCTGCTGGTGACCGGCGGACTCCCGCCGGTTCCGCGGGACGGCTGGCCGTCGCTCCCGGACGGCGTCCGGTGGGCACTCGACGTGGTCGAGGCGCCGGCCGAACTGCGGCCCGCCCTCGCCCGGGCGCTGGAGCGGGTCGCCGTCGTCCCCGACCTGCAGACGGCCGTGGCGCTGGTCGGCACCCACCCGCGCGTCCGCACGGTCACCACCGCCGGCGACCTGGTCGGCGCCGACTGGGCGGTCGGCGGACAGAGCGAAGCGCCCTCCAACCTCGTCGTCCGCGCGCGGGTCGACGAGGCCGATGCTGAGTTGCGGACGGCCTCGGAGCGGGCTGCCTCACTCGCCCAGCAGCTCACGTCGGCCCGAGGGGACGCGGAGGCTCGTTCCGCCGAGGTCGACGATGCGCTCGCTGCTCGGCAGCTGGCGGATCGTTCGCGTTCCGTCGTCGCCACCGAGCTGGCCGAGCTGGGGGCCGCGTCGCGATCCGCGGCGTCCGAGGCCGAGCGGCACCTCGCCGCCCGGGTGCGGGCCGAGCAGGCTCTCGAGCAGGTGCAGAGCTCGCTGGCCGGCCTCGAGCAGCGGCTGGCCGACGCGGAGGCCGCGCCGGTCGAGGAGGAGCCCTCCACCGCCGAGCGCGACCGGCTGCGCGCCGAGGTCGCCGCGGCCCGTCAGGCGGAGACCGAGGCGCGGCTCGCCGTCCGCACCGCCGAGGAGCGCGCCCGCGCTCTGCACGGCCGGGCCGAGTCCCTGCGCCGCCAGGCCCGGCAGGAGCGGGCTGCCCGGGAACGGGCTGCCCTCGCCCAGGTCGCCCGGGAACGGGGGGCTGCCGTGGCTGCGGGGGTGCACTCCGATGCCGAAGAGGCGCTCGCTGCGCTCGCGACCTCCCTCGCTCGCGCCGCTGCGGAGCGCGACACCTTGGCCGTCGCGCGGACGGCCCAGGAGGCGGAGCTGCTCGACGTCCGTGCTCGAGTCCGCGCGGCGACGGCGGACCTCGACCGGCTGACCGACGAGGTCCACCGCGACGAGGTCGCCCGCGCCGAGCAGCGGTACCGGATCGAGGCGCTCGAGGGGCGCGCGGCCGAGGAGTATGGCGTCGACCTGCCCACGCTGCTGGCCGAGTACGGCCCCGCCGCCCCCGTGCCGCCCACGCCCCAGCAGGTGGCCGCGGCCGAGACGGCGGGGGAGCCCGAACCGGACCCTGTGCCCTACGACCGCGCCGTCCAGGAGCGCCGGGCCGCCAAGGCCGAGCGTGACCTCGCCACCCTCGGCAAGGTCAACCCGCTGGCACTGGAGGAGTTCGCGGCGCTGGAGGAGCGGCACGGCTTCCTCGCCACCCAGCTCGAGGACCTCAAGTCCACCCGACGCGACCTGCTCACCGTCGTCCGCGAGGTGGACGAGCGGATCCACGAGGTCTTCGCCGCCGCCTTCGCCGACGTGCAGCGCGAGTTCGAACAGGTCTTCGCGACCCTGTTCCCGGGCGGGCACGGCCGGCTGATCCTCACCGAGCCCGACGACCTGCTGGCGACCGGCATCGAGGTGGAGGCACGCCCGCCGGGCAAGAAGGTCAAGCGGCTCTCGCTGCTCTCCGGCGGGGAGCGCTCGTTGACCGCGGTGGCCCTGCTCGTGGCGATCTTCCGTGACAGGCCCTCGCCGTTCTACGTGCTCGACGAGGTAGAGGCAGCGCTCGACGACGTCAACCTCGGCCTGCTGCTGACCCTGGTCGAGCAGCTGCGCTCGACGTCGCAGCTGATCATCATCACCCACCAGAAGCGGACGATGGAGATCGCCGACGCCCTCTACGGGGTGAGCATGCGCGGTGACGGCATCACCGGCGTCATCAGCCAGCGCCTGCGCGAGCTCGAGACGGCCTAGCGCGCACGGCCGGAATGGCCATGTCGACCCGCCTCAGACGCCGCTGCGGACCTCCAGGTCCACCATGAGCGGCAGGTGGTCCGACGCGCCTCCGCCGTCCAGGACCTGCGCCGCGGCGACGGCGACCCCGGGGGTGACCCACGCCTGGTCGATCCGGCGCTGCGGGGACCGCGCGGGGTGGGTGTTCCCCTCGTCGTGCTGCCAGAACCTCCACCCCGACCGGTCGTCGCGCTCGTTCGCCAGCTCCCAGGCGTCGCCGAACTGCTGCCGCAGGGTCATCAGCTCGGGCGCATCCGGGGCTGCGTTGAAGTCGCCGGCGACGACGCCGGTCTCCATCGGCCCGGTGTGCAGTGCGGCCAGCGCAGCCGCCTGGGCGGTGCGGTCGCCGCCCGAGCGGCTCAGATGTGTGGTGGTCACCCACAGGGCGCCGCCGTCCAGCTCGATCATCGTGCGCAGCGCACAGCGCGGCTCCCCGCCGCCCGGCAGCCGGTGCACGTCGCTGATCAGGATCGGCAGCCGGGAGAGCAGCGCGTTGCCGTACTCACCGCGCGGCTGGTCGCCCGCCTTCCCGCCGCCCCGTGGCTCGTCGAACGCCGGACCCCACGCCAGCTGCATGTCCAGGGCCCGCGCGAGCAGGAGCGCCTGGTCGACGTTCTCGCTGCGCGCCCCGAAGTACCGGTCGACCTCCTGCAGGCAGATCACGTCGGCGTCCGCGGCCGCCAGGACCGTGGCCAGCCGGGGGAGGTCGTGCCGTCCGTCGTCCCCGACGCCGTGGTGGGTGTTGAACGTGACCAGCCGAACGGGGATGGGCGGTTGGTCGGGACCAGGGGCCGGCCGCACCCCGGGAACACCAGTCATAGGGGCAAGCCTGTCATTCCTGCGCGAGCGGCATGTCGAGCACCTGCCGCAGTCCGTCCTGGCCGAGTTCGGTCACCGACAGCTGGAACCGCGCCTCGCGGCCGGACAGCACCAGTTCCCCGATCTGGTTGCCGAAGAACGGGCCGGCCTTCTTCTCCCACTGCAGCGGGCTCGGCTTCGCCTTCGCCAGTCTTGCGAGGGCAGCTGTGAATCCTTTCGCCCACCGGCTCCAGCCCATCCGGAAACCCACCCGGATCGGGTGCGGCGCCTGGTTGTGCAGCGGGGACACCGTCAGCTGGTGCACCCGCACGGCCAGGCCGTCCGGCTCGACCAGTTCGGCGGCATAGGCGTGGTGGACGTCGCCGGAGAGGACCAGCGCCGTCGCCGGCGCGGGGCCGTGCTCACCGCGGGCGACGGACGTCAGTGCCCGGCCCAGGCGCTCGAAGGAGTCCCCGAAGGCGGCCCAGTGCTCCAGGTCGGCGGCCTGCCGCACCTTCTCGGCGAACCGCCCCCGCCACGCGCCCTCGTGCCGCACGTTGAGCGTCTCGTTCCATCGCTCGATGTTGTGGATCGCGTGCGGCAGCAGCCACGGCAGCGACGTGCCCACGATCAGATGCTGCACACGGTCCTCCGCCGCCCGGTGCATCGCCGCCTCGATCCAGGCGAACTCCTCGTCGTCGACCATCCGGCGTCGCTGCTCGTCGAGCACCCGGCCGGCCCGGCTGTCGATCATGATCAGCCGGGCTTCGCCCCAGTGCCGCACGAAGCTCCAGCGGACGCTGGCCGGCTCGGTGTCGGCCCGTTCGGCCATCTCCCGCAGCATCGGCTCGGCGTCATCGGACTCCTCGTCCATGCCGATGATCGCCTGCCAGGTCTTGTTCTCGGCCAGCTCCTGAGGGCTGAGGTTGCCCAGGTGCTGGTAGACCCAGTAGCTGCTCAGGCCCCCGCCGATCCGGGCGGGCCACCATGCCTGTGCGGTGATCTCCCGCCGCCAGGCAGCCGAGGTGTTCCAGTCATCGATCATCTCGTGGTCGTCGAAGATCATCGACGACGGGACCGTCGACAGCAGCCAGCGGACGTGGGGGTCGCTCCAGGACTCCGCGTAGAGCCGGGTGTACTCCTCGAAGTTGCCCACCTGCGCGTCGGGGGGCGCCTCCTCGCCCCGTCGCAGGGCCAGCCAGGAGCGGGTCGGCGTGGTCAGCTCGTCGGCGTAGACCTGGTCGCCCAGGAGCACCAGCGCGTCGGGCCACCGGTCCTCCGGCAGCCGCGCGACGCGGTCGGCGTAGGCGTCGAGCGCGTCCGGTGGGATGTGATCGGCGGTGTCCACCGTGCCCGGCGTGGCGTAGCGGCACGAGCCGAAGGCGATCCTGAACTCGCCCTGGCGGCCCGGCGTGCGGATGCGGCTCGGCGGGAACGCCGACTGCAGGGGCGGCCAGACGTACACGCCATCCAGGTGCACCTCGTACGGCGTGGAGCTGCCGGGCGCGAGGTCCTCGACGACCACGAGCGCGTAGTGGTGGCCGCCGACGCAGAACGTCCGCGCCCGACGGTCCAGGACCTCGACCTCGCAGGCCCGGTCGGTCTCCACCCAGACCGTCGCGGACACGGGGTCGACGTGCCGCAGCAGGGGGCCGAGCAGCAGGACCGGGTCGTGGGAGGAGGACGACGGCATGTCCCCAGCCTGTCCTACCTCCCTGTGTCCCGCCGACGTGGACGCCCCCGGCCTGGGAGACTCGAGGCATGGAATTCGTGCTGATCGCGATCGCGATCCTCGTCGTCGCGCTGATCGCCGGGGTCTCCCTGCTGGTCGGTCGGGGACGCAAGACCGCACGTCTGGACGACGACGCCGCTGCGGGCACGACGCTGACCCGGCCTGCACCCAGGACAGGCCCTCCCCAGCCGACCGCGCCCCCGGTCGAGCAGCCCGACGCCGTGGTGCCGGAGCCGCCGCCGTCCGTCGAGCTCCCGCCGGCCGAGCCCGAGCCGGGGCTGATCTTCGAGACCCCGCCGCCGTCGGCCGGCCGGCTCGTCCGGTTGCGGTCGCGCCTGGCCCGGTCGCAGTCCTCCCTCGGCCGCGGCCTGCTCACGGTCCTCGCGCGGGAGAAGCTCACCGAGGACGACTGGGAGGAGGTCGAGGAGACACTCCTCGCCGCCGACGTCGGGATCGCCGCCACGACCCAGATCGTCGAACGGCTGCGTACCCAGTCGATGGTCCTGGCGACCGCCTCGGGTCAGAACCTGCGGGAACTGCTGGTCGACGAGCTCACCGCCGTCCTCGGGCCCGATCTGGACCGGTCGCTGGGCACCGATCGGCACGACGGGCGGCCGGGCGTCGTCCTGGTGGTCGGCGTCAACGGCGCCGGCAAGACGACGACGGTCGGCAAGATCGCCCGCGCACTCGTCGGCGACGGCAAGAGCGTCGTCCTCGGCGCGGCCGACACCTTCCGGGCCGCGGCCGCCGACCAGCTGGAGACGTGGGGCGAGCGGGTCGGCGTCCTGACCGTCCGCGGGCGTGAGGGGGGTGACCCGGCGTCGGTGGCCTTCGAGGCGGTCCGCACCGGCGTCGAGGCCGAGGTCGATGTCGTGCTGATCGACACCGCCGGGCGACTGCACACCAAGTCCGGGCTGATGGACGAGCTCGGCAAGATCAAGCGGGTCGTGGAGAAGCAGTCGCCGGTCACCGAGGTGCTGCTCGTGCTCGACGCCACCACCGGCCAGAACGGCATCGTCCAGGCCCGCGTCTTCACCGAGGCGGTGACCGTCACCGGCGTCGTCCTCACCAAGCTGGACGGCACCGCGAAGGGCGGCATCGTCGTCTCGGTGCAGCGCGAGCTCGGCATCCCGGTGAAGCTGATCGGCCTGGGGGAGGGGGCCGACGACCTCGCCCCGTTCGAGCCGCGGGCGTTCGCGGAGGCGCTGGTGGGCGGGGAGGACTAGCGGCAGAGCGGCACGGCGAAGTCGGTGTTGTGCACCGTCCGGGCCCCGGGGGTGTCGCCGTTCATGAAGGAGTTGGCGGGCGACCAGCGGCCCGCCCAGTCGCCGGAGTCGATCAGGTACCAGAACCCGTCCGGCGTCACGCTCGGGATGCTGGGGGCGTAGTAGCGGCACCGAACCTGCACGGTGGTGTCGGCCGGGATGGGCTGGGCGTTGTCGATCAGGGTCCGGGGATCGGCGAACGTGTTCGCCCCGATGCTGCCTGTTGTCTCGGGATACAGGGTGCCGTCCCCCGTGCTCGGCAGGGGTGCCACGGCAATTGCCTCCTCGTCCCCGCGGAGGAAGATCACGGCCGTGACGGCCACTGCCGCGATCACGGCGGCGCCGCCGGCGAGGGCCCACGCGCGCGCCGACCACCGACCGCGACGAGGGGCGCTGTCGGGGATCGCCGCCGGCGCGGCCTCGCGGGCCGTCCCGCCTGCAATCGGTCCGCAGGTCGCGATCAACCGGGGAGCCCCGGCAGCCTCCGGATAGCCGGCCACGTTCTGCAGGGCCCACGCGTCCAGTTCCCGTACGGCACCGGTCACCGCTGACCTCGGGTACCGGCCCTTGATCCAGTTGTCGAGCGTCCGCGCGCTGACCCGGTTCCGGGACGCCCGTGCCAGCTGGTCCCGGCCGCCCACGGCATCGACGAGCCACAGAACCTGCCGGATGAAGGGATCCTCTGGCCGGTGCCCGTCGTGGTTGCCGGTCGTGCCCGTCATGCGTCCCCCGTGCGTACATGGCCTTGTCGATCGGAGGGAAGGTAACGGAACCGGACGCTCTCTGCTGGCCTTCTGGCCTGCGGCTTTTCGCCGCTCTTCGACCGCTGCGCAGGATTGCGCGGGGCTCGACCCAGGGAGGCCCTTGCAGTGGCGTCGTCCCCCCAGTTCAGTAGCAGCCGGCCGGGTGCCCCGGCGGCCCCGTACGGGGGGTACGGCGGCCGGTCCGGCGGAGCCGGGCGGCACCCGGCCACCCCCTCGCCTTCGCCGCAGCCGCGTCTCCGGCGGGTGTTGACGGTGGCCCCTGACCCCGGCCGCTGTCAGCACCGGGCGGGACGACTAGACCTGCTCGAGACCCCAGCGTTCCTCGATCCGGCCGAACCGCCAGACCGCCAGGGCGACACCCCAGGTGAGCACGAACAGGGCGACGATGCCGAAGCCGACGAACCCGAGATCCAGCGAGGCGATCCACACCAGGGGACCGGAGTCGATCCCGAGTCGCTCGACGATCAGGCCGGTGAGGACGAGCAGCCCGATCACGAGGGCGACGGTGACCGACAGAATCGTGACCGTCAGGTTGTAGAAGACCTTCCGGACCGGCTTGAGGAACGCCCAGCCGTAGGCCCGTGACATGAGGACGCCGTCCGCGGTGTCGAACAGGCTCATGCCGGCCGCGAAGAGGATCGGCAGGACGAGGATCGCGTACCAGGGCAGCACGAACGCGGCCGATCCGGCGGCGAGCACCAGCAGGGCGACCTGGGTGGCGGTGTCGAAGCCCAGGCCCATGAGCAGGCCCACCGGGTAGAGGTGCCACGGCTTGCTGACCCGCCGCGTCACGCGTCCGAGGAGCCGGGCCAGGAAGCCCCGGTTGTGCAGGTGCCGCTCGAGTTCGGCCTCGTCGTACTCGCCGATGCGCATCCGGCGGAACACCTTGGCGATCCCGACGGCGGCCACCAGGTTCATCAGCCCGATCAGCACCAGGAACGCGCCGGCGACGATCGTGCCGACCAGGGCCAGCGTCTGGCCGACCTGGGAGTCCTCGTTCTGGACGACGCCCGCGACCGAGCGCACGCCGGCGACCAGCAGCAGGCTGGCGGCGAAGACGACCGACGAGTGACCGAGGGAGAACCAGAAGCCCGCGCTGACCGACGGCTTGCCCTCGCCGACGAGCTTGCGGGTGGTGTTGTCGATGGACGCGATGTGGTCGGCGTCGAAGGCGTGCCGTACCCCGAGCATGTAGGCCGTCAGGCCGACCCCCACCCCCAGGACGCCGGTGCTGCCGAGCCGGTAGTCGTGCGGCGCGACCGCGAAGATCAGCACGCCCCAGCCGACGACGTGCAGGAGCAGGACGAACCCGGCCATCCCGGCGAGGGAGCGCCGTTCCCGGCGGGGCATGGAGGCCGTCCGCGCCGGCGTGCGCTGGTCCACCTGGAGGCCTGAGGTCACGGTCGCCGAGCCTACTGCGAACTGTTCGCAACAAGCTCGTCGGGCGATGCGACCGGACTCCGCTCCGTGTGGTGGCCGTCACTCATCGCTGGCCCCGCAACACGGCTGGAACGCAGCGGCCGGACACGCGGTCGGGAGTTCACCGTCCCGAAACGCAGCGACGACCACCCCAGAAACACGGCGACGGCACCGTGAGCGCCACGTCCCGCTCTCCGGAGAAGTGACGGTCCCACCCCCCACCCTCGCCCGGGTGCCTCACGTTCCCGGGTTCGTCTCCGTGGCCCAGCCACACCGACACCGTCAGGAGGTTGCCGTGGACACCGGCGACACCGCCTGGGTCCTGGCCAGCGCCGCTCTGGTGCTGCTCATGACCCCCGGTCTGGCGCTCTTCTACGGCGGCATGGTCCGCGCGAAGAGCGTTCTGAACATGATGATGATGAGCTTCGGGGCCCTGGCGCTGATCAGCGTGCTCTGGGTGCTCTACGGCTACTCGATGGCCTTCGGAAACGACGTCGGCGCCGGGCTGGTCGGGAGCCCCTTCGAGTTCTTCGGCCTCTCCAAACTGCTCGGTACCACGCCTGTCGACGGTGGGAACCTGTTCGTCGCCACCCAGCTCGTCGGCTCTATCCCGGCGTTCGCCTTCGTGGCGTTCCAGGCGGTCTTCGCGATCATCACCGTCGCGCTGATCTCCGGAGCCATCGCCGACCGCGCCCGGTTCGGTCCGTGGATGGTCTTCGCCGGCGTCTGGGCGACGATCGTCTACTTCCCGGTCGCCCACTGGGTCTTCGCCTTCAACGGCGCGCAGTCCGAGAAGGGCGGCTGGATCGCCAACACCCTGAAGGCCATCGACTTCGCCGGCGGCACGGCGGTGCACATCAACGCCGGTGCGGCAGGGCTCGCCCTCGCGCTGGTCCTGGGCAAGCGCCGCGGCTTCGGCCGCGACCCGATGCGGCCGCACAACCTGACCCTGGTGATGGCCGGCGCCGGCCTGCTGTGGTTCGGCTGGTTCGGGTTCAACGCGGGTTCGGCGCTGTCGGCGAACGGTCAGGCCGCCGAGGTCTGGGTGACCACCATGGTGGCCACCGGCGCCGCGGCCCTGGGCTGGCTCGCCACGGAGCGGATCCGGGACGGGCACGCCACGTCGCTCGGTGCCGCGTCCGGTGTCGTCGCCGGACTGGTGGCGATCACGCCGTCCTGCTCGTCGGTCACGCCGGTCGGCGCGATCTTCGTGGGCGCCATCGCCGGTGTCGTGTGCGCGCTCGCCGTCGGGCTGAAGTACAAGTTGGGCTACGACGACTCTCTCGACGTCGTCGGTGTGCACCTGGTCGGCGGCCTGTGGGGCACCCTGGCGGTCGGCTTCTTCGCGTCTGCGGCGGCCACGGCCGGCGTCGACGGGCTCTTCTACGGTGGCGGTGTGGACCAGTTGTGGCGGCAGGCGGTCGGTGCCGTGGCGGTCCTGCTGTACTCCTTCATCCTCACCGTCGTCATCGGGACCGTCATCCAGAAGACGATGGGCTTCCGGATCAAGGAAGAGGACGAGGTCTCCGGTATCGACAGCATCGAGCACGCCGAGACCGCGTACGACTTCGCCTCCCTGGGCGGTAGTGGGGGAGCATCCATCGCCGGCCAGGCGCACGCCGAGGCCCGTAACACAGAAGGGGTCCGGGCATGAAGCTGATCACCGCGATCGTCAAGCCGTTCAAGCTCGACGACGTCAAGAATGCCCTCGAGCTGATCGGCATCGCAGGTCTGACCGTGAGCGAGGTCCAGGGCTTCGGCCGCCAGCGGGGTCACACCGAGGTCTACCGCGGGGCGGAGTACCAGGTGGATTTCGTGCCGAAGGTCCGCATCGAGGTCGTCGTCAGCGAGCTCGACGCCGCCCGGGTGGTCGATGCGGTCGTCGAGGCCGCCTCGACCGGACAGATCGGCGACGGCAAGGTCTGGGTGACCACGATCGACGAGGTGGTCCGCGTGCGGACCGGCGAGCGCGGCGACGACGCGCTCTGAGTGTCGTCGTTCTGAGTTCGTCGGACTGAGTTCTCTGCACTGATGCACTCCGTCGGCCGGGGTGGTGGGATCGCCCCACCGCCCCGGTCGACACCGTTCCGGAGGGAGAGACGTGCTGGATCTCGGGGCCCTGCCCGGGCTGACCCGCGACGAGCGGGTGCGGGCCCTGGACTGCTGGCTCGCCGGGCTGCTGACGGATGCGGTCGCGGGGACGCCGCCGCCGAAGCAGCGCCGCGGCGGACCTCCGCCGCAGACCGGCACCGACGGGCTCGCGCTCGTGGCGGTCGGCAGCCTCGGGCGACGGGAGCTGCCGCCCTACGGTGACCTCGACCTGGTCCTCGTCCACGACAACCGGCCCGAGATCGCCGCGATCGCCGACGCGCTCTGGTACCCGATCTGGGACGCCGGCGTCCGGCTGGACCACTCCGTGCGCTCGATCCCGGAGGCCGTGGCGGTCGCCTCGACCGACGTCAAGGCCGGGCTCGGGCTGCTCGACGCCCGTCTCCTGGCCGGGGACGCCGACCTGGCCGCCCGGCTGCGGACGGCGACCCTCGCCAGCTGGCGGCAGGCGGCCTCCCGGTTGCTCCCGCAGCTGCGCGACCTGCGCCGCGACCGCGCCCGACAGCTGGGCGAATTGGCTTTTCTGCTGGAGCCCGACATCAAGGAGGCCTACGGCGGCCTCCGCGAGGGGCAGGTGCTGCGGGCGGTCGCTGCGGCCCAGCTCGGCGACGAGCCCGGAGCCGAGCTCGAGGCGGCCTACTCCTTCCTGCTCGACGTCCGCGACGAGCTGCGCCGCCGGACCGGGCGTCCGCACGACGTCCTCGTCCGCCAGGAGCAGCGCCCCGTGGCCGATGCGCTCGGTCGTGCCGACGAGGACGCCCTGCTGCGCGAGGTGAGCCTGGCGGGACGACGGCTGGCCTTCGTCGCCGACGAGACCTGGCGCCGGGTGGAGGCCGCGCTGGTGCGCCGCCCGCGGGGCCGCTACCGGCGGGTTCGTCGCGAGCCGCTCGCCGAGGGGGTGGTCCGGCAGGGTGACGAGGTCGTTCTCGCCCGCGACGCCCATCCCGCAGCCGACCCGGGGCTCCTGCTGCGCGCGGCGGCCGCCGCAGCGCGGGCGGGCCTGCTGCTCTCGCCGTACACGCTCAAGGTGCTGGCGGTGCACAGCCCACCCATGCCCGAACCGTGGCCGCCGGAGGTGCGCTGGTCCTTCCTCCGACTGCTGGCCAGCGGCCGCTCCGCCGTGCCGCTGCTCGAGCAGCTGGATCAGGAGGGCCTGCTGTCGCGGCTGATCCCCGAGTGGGACCGCGTGCGCTCCCTGCCGCAGCGCCACCCCTGGCACCGGTTCACCGTCGACCGGCATCTCGTGGAGGCGGCGGCGGCAGCCGCGGAGCTGACCCGGGACGTCGACCGGCCGGACCTGCTGCTGGTCGCCGCGCTGCTCCACGACATCGGCAAGGGCTGGCCGGGCGACCACAGCGAGGTCGGCGAGCCGATCGCGGCCGAGATCGGCACACGGATGGGCTTCTCGGCCCCGGACGTCGCGACGCTGGCCGTCCTGGTGCGCCACCACCTGCTCCTGCCTGCCACGGCCACGCGCCGCGACATCGACGACCCCGCCACCGTCGACCGGGTCGCGGCCACGATCGGCCACGATCCGGCCGCCCTGCAGCTCCTGCACGCCCTCGCCCAGGCCGACGGCGCCGCGACGAGCACCTCGGCCTGGTCGCCATGGAAGGCTCACCTGGTGGCGGCTCTGGTCGCGCGGGTGCAGGCGAAGCTCGACGGCGGGGCGATGCCCGAGCCCGAGCCGGTGCTGCATCCCACCGAACCCCAGGTGACCGGGCGGCTCCTCGGCATCCCCGGTGCCACTGGCGCGGTGACGGTCGGCATCGAGGACGTCGCCGACGGCCAGCAGGTCACCATCGGCGCACCCGACCGGCCGGGACTCCTGAGCACCTGCGCGGGGGTGCTGGCCCTGAATCAGCTGGACGTGCGGGCCGCCAAGATGTCGGTCGAGGACGGCTACGCGACCGGGGTCTTCGCGGTGCGTCCGCGCTTCGGGCGGGCACCGGTGCCGGAGATCCTGGCCGACGCGATGCGCGCAGCCCTGGAGGGCACGCTGCCGCTGGCCGAGCGGCTGCGCCAGCGCGAGGTGGACTACCGCCAGGACGCCGTGCGCTCGGCCCCGCCGCGGATCTCCTGGCACAACGGGGAGGTCAGCGGGGCCGCGACGGGCATCGTCGAGGTGCGCGCCGGTGACCGCGCGGGCCTGCTCTACCGGCTCACCGCGGCCATCACGGGGGAGGGGCTCGACGTCACCTCGGCGCGGATCGAGACGCTGGGCGCCGACGCCGTCGACTGTTTCTATGTGTGCAATCCCTCGGGGTCGCCGGTGGACCCCGACCAGCGCAGTCGGGTGGATCACGCGCTCATGGCCGCCACCCGCGGGGCCGACGTGCCGGACGCGCTCGCGGTGGGCCGGACCGACACGCCGGGCTAGCTCCGCGGTTCTGTCAGTGGGGCGTGCGACGGTCGCAGGACCGGGACGGAACGGTCCCCCTGTCGAGAGGAGCTCCCGTGGACAGTCGCTCGTGGCCCTGCCCGCCGTGTGGCGAGATCCGTGAGTTCGTCCAGCCGCCGTGCGCCGACGGCCACACCGACGACGGTGGCGACTGCCCGGAGTGGGCCTGTGCCGACTGCGGCGCGGCGTTCGTGATCGACGACGCTCTCGCCGTCTCCGGGGTACAGCGCCTCCAGCACGCCGCCTGAGCATCACCCCCCGCACGGTCGATACCCTCGGGGTCGGACGGCGTGACGCGTTTCGCGCCCGAGACTTCTGAGGACGTGCTGTGTTCGAGACCCTCTCCGACCGCCTGGACAAGGTCTTCACCGGCCTGCGGGGCAAGGGCCGGCTCTCCGAGGCCGACATCGACGCCACCGCGCGCGAGATCCGCATCGCGCTGCTCGAGGCCGATGTCGCCCTGCCGGTCGTCCGCGCGTTCATCGCCTCCGTCAAGGAGCGCGCCGTCGGCGCGGACGTCTCCCAGGCGCTGAACCCCGCCCAGCAGATCATCAAGATCGTCAACGAGGAGCTCATCGACATCCTCGGTGGCGAGACCCGCCGCATCCGGCTGGCCAAGCAGTCGCCGACGGTGATCATGCTGGCCGGTCTGCAGGGCTCCGGCAAGACGACCCTGGCCGGCAAGCTCGGTCGCTGGCTGAAGAGCCAGGGCCACACGCCGCTGCTGGTCGCCGCCGACCTGCAACGCCCCAACGCCGTCCAGCAGCTGTCCGTCGTGGCCGGCCAGGCCGGGGTCGACGTCTACGCCCCGGAGCCGGGCAACGGCGTCGGCGACCCGATCCGGGTGGCCGCGGACTCCATCGAGCACGCCCGCCGCACGATGCACGACGTCGTCGTCGTCGACACCGCCGGCCGGCTGGGCATCGACGCGGAGCTGATGGCCCAGGCCGCCGGCATCCGTGACGCCGTGCAGCCCGACGAGACGCTGTTCGTCGTCGACGCGCTGATCGGTCAGGACGCCGTGACCACGGCGCAGGCCTTCGCCGACGGGGTGGGCTTCTCCGGAGTCGTCCTCACCAAGCTCGACGGCGATGCCCGCGGTGGTGCCGCGCTGTCGGTCCGGTACGTCACCGGCCAGCCGATCATGTTCGCCTCGACCGGCGAGAAGCTCACCGACTTCGACGTCTTCCACCCCGAGCGGATGGCCTCGCGCATCCTCGGGATGGGCGACGTCCTGACGCTCATCGAGCAGGCCGAGCAGACCTTCGACGCCGAGCAGGCCGAGCGGATGGCCGGCAAGCTCGCCTCCCGCGAGGGCTTCACCCTCGAGGACTTCCTCGAGCAGATGCTGGCCATCCGCAAGATGGGTCCGATCGCGAACCTGCTGGGCATGCTCCCCGGGGCCGGCGCGATGAAGGAGCAGCTCAAGCAGGTCGACGACCGCGACCTGGACCGCACCGCAGCGATCATCCGCTCGATGACGCCGGAGGAGCGGGTCAACTCCAAGATCATCAATGCCTCTCGACGGGTCCGGATCGCCAACGGCTCTGGGGTGAGCGTCACCGACGTCAACCAGTTGCTGGAGCGGTTCACCCAGGCCCAGAAGATGATGAGCCAGATGGCCGGCAGCATGGGTCTGCCGGGCATGGGGCCGATGTCGAAGAAGGCCCGCGGCCGGCAGATGCAGGCCCAGTCGAAGAAGGGCAAGAAGGGCAAGGGCAAGGGCGGTCAGGCCCGCCGGCCGATGGGTGCTGCGGGGCTGCCGCCCGGTGCCGGCTTCCCCGGCGGCGGACTGCCCGGCGGGATGCCCGGCCTGCCGCCCGGCGCCGGCTTCCCCGATCTGACGAAGCTGAACTTCGACAAGCCAGGGGACGAGCGGCCGTCCCGGTGACGGCGCCGCTGCACCTGTCGGGGGTGGTGCTCCCCCAGGCTGAGCACCGCGACCTGTGGGTCCGCGACGGGCGGATCACGTTCGAGCCGGTCCCCGGTGCGGAGACCGTCAGCCGCGGGGGCTGGCTGGTGCCCGGCCTGGTCGACGCGCACTGCCACGTCGGCGTCGGCATGGGCGGCACGCACGTCGAGGACCTCGCGGGCCTCCGGGAGCAGGCCCTCACCGAGCGGGCGGCCGGCGTCCTGGCCTTGCGCGACTGCGGCTCCCCGGTCGACACCCGGGCGCTGGACGACGAGCCGGATCTGCCGCGGATCATCCGGGCGGGCCGGCACATCGCCGCGCCCCGCCGCTACATCCCCGACCTCGGGGTCGAGGTAGAGCCCGCGGACCTGGTGGCCGAGGTCCGGGTGCAGGCCGGGCGAGGCGATGGCTGGGTCAAGCTCGTCGGTGACTGGATCGACCGCGGGCAGGGCGATCTCGCCCCGGAGTGGCCGGCCGACGTCCTCATCGCCGCGATCGCCGCCGCCCACGAGGCCGGCGCCCGAGTCACCGCGCACACCTTCGGCACCGATGCCCTGCCCGACCTGATCGGAGCGGGCATCGACTGCATCGAGCACGGCACCGGGCTCACCGAGGACCTGCTCGCCGACATGGCCGCCCGCGGCACCGCCGTCGTCCCGACGTTGGTCAACGTGGAGAACTTCCCCGGGTTCGCCGCGTCGGGGGAGAAGAAGTTCCCGGCCTACGCCAGCACGATGCGGCGGCTGTACGCGAACTCCGGGGCCGTGGTGCGGGCCGCGTTCGAGGCCGGGGTGCCGGTCTTCGCCGGCACCGACGCCGGTGGCGGCATCGTGCACGGGCGCATCGCCGACGAGGTGCGGGCCCTGCACGCCGCGGGGATCCCGGCCGAGGCGGCGCTGGCCGCGGCCTCGTGGGTCGCTCGCGACTGGCTCGGACTGCCCTGCATCGAGGAGGGCGTGCCGGCCGACCTGGTCGTCTACGACAGCGACCCGCGCGCCGATCTCGACACGTTGCAGCGACCGCTTCGGATGCTGCTGCGCGGCACGGTCGTCTCCTGACTCGGCGGCCCCAGGTGGAGGGTGACGGTCGTGCCGGAGGGGACGACGCGATGCGCAGTTCGCCCCTGGAGGCCTGGGGCGTGCGCCGCGCGATGTCGAGGCCGAGACCGGTCCACCTCACGGCTGCTCCCGCGCTCGACCGAGGTCGGGTCGATCCCCGGGCCCGTGTCGGACACCCTCACCGCGGCGCCACCGGCGTCCCCCGGTCGCACGGCCACGCGGAGCGGCGTCCCGTCGGGCGTGTGGGAGAAGACGTTGCCGAGGAGAGCGTCCACCGCGGCGCCGAGGTCGGCCGCAGCCACGCGGACGGGCAGGGGGACGCCGGGCAGCTCGACGGTGACCGCGCGCCCCTCCTCCTCGGCCGGCAGGGACCAGAACTGCACCCGCTCGCCGACGACGGCCGATGCGTCGCACCCGGTGCCCAGGCCCTCCCGGACCGGCCGTCGCGCCTCGGAGATCACGTCGTCGCCCGCGCGGTCAGGTCCCCGCTGCCGAGCCGGTGTGCGGTCGCCGCCAGGTCCGTGACCGGGCGGGTCAGCGACCGGGCCGGCCGGTCGGCCACCACCAGCGAGCAGGAGCAGGACGATGCCGGGCCCCCCGAGGACCACCCAGGTGCGGGTCACCCTCGCGCGCAGTTGCCCGGCGGGTACGAGAACCTCGATCACGGCCGTTCCGTCGTCCATTCGGACCGGCTGGACCAGCCGGGTCCCCTCGGCCGCCTCCGCGACGGCGGACTGGCCGGCACGTCGCCGTCGGTCAGTGCTTCGGTCACCCAGAAGGTCGACGTCCGTACGGTCTGCGTCGAGGGGGGACCGCAGTTCTCGGTCGATGGCCCGCGGAACGACGGCGGTTCTCCGAGTCCGACGGTCCTGACGACTCCGCCGGACGCAGCGGCGGAGGCCACGGGTCCGACGGCTGAGCAGGGCTGGGAGACTTCCTCCGTGCTCCTTCGGATGTCGACTCTCTTTCTTCGCACACTGCGCGACGACCCGGCCGACGCGGAGGTCCCGAGCCACCGGCTGCTCGTGCGCGGCGGGTACATCCGGCGGGCGGCGCCCGGTGGGTTCACCTGGCTGCCACTGGGTTTCCGTGTGTTCCGCAACGTCGAGCGCGTCGTCCGCGAGGAGATGGACGCGATGGGCGCGCAGGAGGTGCACTTCCCCTCGCTGCTGCCGCGGGAGCCCTACGAGGTGACCGGCCGCTGGACCGAGGACGGCGACACCCTGTTCCGGCTCAAGGACCGTCGCGGGGTCGACCACCTGCTCGGCCCCACCCACGAGGAGATGTTCACGCTCCTGGTGAAGGACCTGTACTCGTCGTACAAGGACCTGCCGCTCTCGCTCTACCAGATCCAGACCAAGTTCCGGGACGAGGCGCGGCCCCGCGCCGGGCTGATCCGCGGCCGCGAGTTCACGATGAAGGACAGCTACTCCTTCGACGTCGATGACGCCGGGCTGGACCGCTCCTACGCCGCCCACCGCGAGGCGTACATCAAGATCTTCGACCGGCTCGGTCTCGACTACGCGATCGTCTCGGCGATGTCCGGGGCGATGGGCGGGTCCAAGAGCGAGGAGTTCCTGCACCCGACCGTCATCGGCGAGGACACTTTCGTCCGCTCGCCCGGGGGCTACGCCGCCAACGTCGAGGCCGTCACCACCGTCGTCCCCGAGCCCATCCCCATGGAGGGGCTGCCCGAGGCCCACGTCGAGGACACCCCCGACACCCCCACCATCGAGACGCTGGTCGCCGTCGCGCAGGAGAAGTTCCCCGACGCCGGGTACACCGCCGCGTCGACGCTCAAGAACGTCGTCGTCCTCCTGGTGCACCCCGACGGGACGCGCGAGCCGCTGGTCATCGGCATCCCCGGCGACCGCGAGGTCGACCTCAAGCGGCTCGAGGCCCAGGTCACGCCGGCCGAGGTGGAACCCTTCGCCGACTTCGACAGGCACCCGGCGCTGGTGAAGGGCTACATCGGCCCGCAGGTGCTCGGCGGCGACAGCGAGTCGAAGATCCGGTACCTGGTCGACCCCCGCGTCGTTCCCGGCTCCCGGTGGATCACCGGCGCCAACCAGCCCGGCAAGCACGTGTTCGACCTGGTCGCCGGCCGGGACTTCACCTGGGACGGCGTCGTCGAGGCCGCCGAGGTGCTCCCCGGTGACCCGGCCCCCGACGGCTCGGGCCCGCTGGAGCTCGCCCGCGGCGTCGAGATCGGTCACATCTTCCAGCTCGGCCGCAAGTACGCCGAGGCGCTCGACCTCAAGGTGCTCGACCAGAACGGCAAGCTCGTCACGGTCACGATGGGGTCCTACGGCGTGGGCGTCTCCCGGGCTGTCGCGGCCATCGCGGAGTCCAACCACGACGAGCTCGGCCTGGTCTGGCCGCGCGAGGTCGCACCGGCCGACGTGCACGTCGTCGCCACCGGCAAGGACCCCGCGATCTTCGAGGCCGCGCAGAAGCTGTCCGACGAACTGGTCGCCGCTGGTCTCACCGTGCTCTACGACGACCGGCCGAAGGTCTCCCCGGGCGTGAAGTTCAAGGACGCCGAGCTGCTCGGGATGCCGACGATCGTGACCGTCGGGCGCGGGCTGGCCGAGGGCGTGGTGGAGCTGCGCGACCGGGCCACCGATGCGCGCGAGGAGGTTCCCGTCGCCGAGGCCGGAGTGCGGGTGCTCGCCGCCGTCCGCGGCTGAGACCCGGCCGCGCCAGATCGACCACCTCGCCGGCTTCCGCGCGTGGCCGGCGGTCGAAACGGCCGCTGACGGTCTGGCTGGAGTTCAGCGGAGTGAAGGCGGTCGGGCACGGGCGGGCCGCGGAATTCACCCGTGAGGTCGTCGGCATCCTGGCCCGCCACAGCGGGGCCGAGGACGGCTGGTCCGGGTACCTGGTGACCGGCTCCGCCGGGGACCACTCCGAGGCCTGACGGCTCCGGTTCCGACGTCTCTCCCGCTCTCTGGCACAATGGCGGGTCGAACACGGCTGCAGCGGCCCTCTCACCGTTGCTGCCCGTGTCCATGGCTCCGTCCCGGCGTACCCCCACACGCCGCTCCGGCGAGCAACCGATCCAGCGTTCGAGGAGTACACCACCCACCGTGGCCACCAAGATCAAGCTCATGCGCCTGGGCAAGATGCGCGCGCCGTACTACCGAATCGTCGTCGCCGACGCTCGGACCAAGCGTGACGGCCGCTCGATCGAGACGATCGGCAAGTACCACCCCAAGGAGGACCCCTCCTTCATCGAGGTCGACTCCGAGCGGGCGCAGTACTGGCTCGGCGTCGGCGCCCAGCCGACCGAGGCCGTCGCCGCGATCTTCCGGGTCACCGGCGACTGGCAGAAGTTCAAGGGCGAGGCCGCGCCGCCGCCCATGAGGGTCGCCGAGCCCAAGCCGAACAAGAAGGCCCTCTACGAGGCCGCCGTCCGCGCCGGCATGGACGAGCCGACCGCCGACGCCACCACCGCCAAGAAGAAGGCGGCGCCGAAGAAGGCCGCCGCCGCCGACGCGCCTGCCGCCGAGGTTCCCGCTGCCGAGGCCGCTGAGGCCCCGGTCGCCGAGGCCCCGGCTGCGGACGCCGCCGAGACGCCCGCCGAGTAAGACGTGCTCGAAGAAGCGCTCGAGCACCTGGTCAAGGGCATCGTCGACCACCCGGAAGACGTGACCGTCGATCTGCTCACCAACCGTCGCGGCAAGACCCTCGAGATCCGGGTGCATCCCGACGATCTCGGCAAGGTCATCGGCCGGGGCGGGCGCACCGCCAAAGCGCTGCGCCAGGTGATGACCGGCGTCGGCGGACGCGGCCTCCGGGTCGACGTCGTCGACACCGACGGGCGCTGAGCACGCAGTCCTTGAGCGCCGTACCGTGACTGCACCGCGCAATCCCTCGCCGGACACCGTGGTGGTCGGCCGCATCGGCCGGCCCCACGGTGTCCGCGGCGAGGTCACCGTCGAGGTGCGCACCGACGACCCCGATCTCCGCTTCGTGCCCGGGGCCGTGCTGCGCACCGACCCCGCCGAGCGGGGTCCGATCACCATCGCCGGCGTGCACTGGCACAGCGGCACCCTGCTGCTCCGGCTCGAGGGTGTCGACAGCCGTGAGGCAGCCGAGGCCGTCCGCAACACCGAACTTCTCGTCGATGTGGCCGATCTCCCGGAGATCGAGGACCCCGACTCCTACTACGACCACCAGTTGGTCGGGCTGACCGCCCGGATGCCCGACGGCACGGCGCTGGGCGAGGTCACCGTCGTCCGGCACGAGGCCCAGGACCTGCTCGTCGTCCGCCGTCCGGAGGGCGGTGACGTCCTGATCCCGTTCGTCTCGGCGATCGTGCCCACCGTCGACCTCGACGGAGGGTTCGTCGTGGTGGATCCGCCCGAGGGCCTGTTGGAGCTCTGACCGGGTGCAGATCGACGTCATCACCATCTTCCCGGATTACCTCGCCCCGCTGCGCCAGTCACTGCTGGGCAAGGCCGCCGAGCGCGGCCTGGTGAGCATCGGGGTCCACGACCTGCGGCAGTGGACCGACGACGTGCACCGCACGGTCGACGACTCGCCCTACGGCGGCGGCCCGGGCATGGTCATGCGCCCCGAGCCGTGGGGCCGGGCCCTGGACGCCGTCCGGCCCCGGGGCACCCGCCTGGTGGTGCCCACCCCCGCCGGGCAGCCGTTCACCCAGGCCATGGCCGCGCAGTGGGCGACCGAATCCGGGCTGGTCTTCGCCTGTGGCCGCTACGAGGGCATCGACCAGCGGGTTGCCGACTGGGCCACCGACGCCGGCCCCGTCTCCGAGGTCTCGATCGGCGACTACGTGCTCGCCGGCGGGGAGTCCGCCGTCCTGGTGATGGTCGAGGCGGTCACCCGCTTACTGCCCGGCGTCGTCGGCAATCGTGAGTCCGTGGAGTTCGACTCGCACGCCGACGGGCTGCTCGAGGGGCCCTCCTACACCCGCCCGGCGTCCTGGCGCGGCCACGAGGTCCCGCCGGTGCTGCTCTCCGGGGACCACGCCGCGATCGCCCGCTGGCGCCGCGCGGAGTCGCTGCGCCGCACCGCGGCCCGCCGTCCGGACCTCCTGGCCGCGATTCCCGAGGACGGCCTCTCGCCGGCCGACGTCGCCGCCCTCGACCGTGGGTGAGCGTGCGGCGGGTGGGCGAGCGATGGTGAGGCCCACGGCCCGGGTCGTGGTGCTGGATCCCGCGGGCCGGGTCCTGCTGCTGGGTGCCCGGCTGACCGATCCGGCGCTGCCTCCGGGGGACGTGCTGTTCTGGTACACGCCCGGCGGGGGAGTGGAGGACGGCGAGACCCTGCGCGCTGCCGCCGTCCGGGAGTTGGCGGAGGAGATCGGACTGGTCGTCGACCCGGCCGCGCTGGAAGGCCCGGTCTGGCTTCGCCGGAACCTGGCGGTCTTCGCGGGGGAGGAGATCGACTCCCGGGAGACGTTCTTCGTGCTCCGCGACGTCGTCCACGAGGTGGACCCCGGCGGGCGCACCGAGCTGGAGCTCCTCGGGGACGAGCCACACCGCTGGTGGTCCGCGGCCGAGGTCGCCGCGAGCGACGAGATGTTCGCGCCGGGCGACCTCTCCCGCCGCCTTCCCGAGCTGCTCCCGGGCCGCTGGACGGGGCCCCCGCGCGTCGTCTCCTGAAGATGTGGCACAGTAGAGAGCTGCTGCAGACTGTCGGCTTTGCTCGACGGTGGCTCCGATCGGGAGCCGCAGCTCACCGGTTTCGGACGGCGCGGCTTTACTGCTGTCCGCCCCGAGAACGCCGCCTAGTACTGAGCCAGAACATGAGGACTGCCGAGATGAACACCCTGGACGCACTCGACGCCGACTCGTTGCGCGACGACATCCCCGACTTCCGGCCGGGGGACACCGTCAAGGTGCATGTGCGCGTGGTCGAGGGCAACCGCTCGCGTATCCAGGTCTTCCAGGGCGTCGTCATCCGCCGTCAGGGTGGTGGCATCCGCGAGACCTTCACGGTGCGCAAGGTCAGTTTCGGCGTCGGTGTCGAGCGCACCTTCCCGGTACACACCCCGGTCGTCGAGAAGATCGAGGTCGTCACCCGCGGTGACGTCCGCCGGGCGAAGCTGTACTACCTCCGCGAGCTCCGCGGAAAGGCCGCCAAGATCAAGGAGAAGCGCGACATCATCTCGCGCTGACACGCCTGACAGCCCCGGTCACGACCGGCTGTCGTCGCGGCGGGTTTCCCGCGCCGTACGCTGCTCACAATGAGCAGTGATCGGCCCGGGGGGCCCGCCGACGTCGTTCCTGGTGACGAACCCAGGAAGCCGGAGGACGCCGCTGACGGCGCTTCCCCACGCCGTTCCCGCCGACGCGGGGAGGCGAGGAAGGGCTCGCTGCTCCGCGAACTGCCGGTGCTCCTGCTCATCGCGTTCGTGCTGGCCCTGGTGGTCAAGACCTTCTTCGTGCAGGCCTTCTTCATCCCGTCGGGCTCGATGGAGCAGACGCTGCACGGCTGCACGGGGTGCACCGGCGACCGGGTGCTGGTCAACAAGGTCCCGTACTGGTTCGGCGCCCCCTCGCCCGGCGAGATCGTCGTCTTCAAGGGCCCGGACACCTGGACGCCGGAAGTGTCCGTCGCCAAGCCGGACAACTGGTTCTCCGGAGCGCTGCTGTGGCTCGGCCGGACGGTCGGGGTGGCGCCGCCCAGCGAGGACGACTTCGTCAAGCGGGTCATCGCCACCGGCGGGCAGACCGTGCAGTGCTGTGACGCCGAGGGCCGGGTGACCGTCGACGGGAAGCCGCTCGACGAGCCTTACATCTTCGAGAACACCCCCCTCGAGTCCCGAGCCTTCGGGCCGGTCACCGTGCCCGAGGGGCGGCTCTGGGTGATGGGGGACCACCGGTCGGCCTCCGCGGACTCCAGGGCGCACATCGGCGACCGGTACAGCGGCACCATCGGGGTCAGCGACGTCATCGGTAAAGCCGCGGTGATCGTCTGGCCGGTGAGCCGTTTCGGGTTGCTCGACTCCCCGGCGATCCAGGAGACCGACACCGGCGCCATGGCGCTCGGGGCGTCGGCGGGGCCGATGGCCGTCGGGCTGGCAGGTGCCGTACCCGTGGTGGCGTGGCGCCGGCGTCGGGCCTTCCCGCCCGACTGAATGGCGCGGTGCACCCGCAGGTAATGGGGCCTGACCTTTCCCGTTGTTGCGCATGGGATCAGCCCCGAGCCATTGCTGCGCGCCAATAGCACTCAGAAAATGTTCGGAAAGTATTCAAGCAACCGTTTCACCCTTCCGATGGAGACTGTGCAAGTTCCCGGAGTCGAAACGGAGTCAGTTGTGTCTGCACCTATGGCGAGCACCGCCCGCGGGGTCACCCGTGTGCTCATCCTCGCCGACGCGCCCGTCCTGCGTCGCGGTCTGGTCAGCATGATCAACGAGACGGCCGGTATGCAGTCGGTGGGTACGCCCGGCGAACTGCGTCGCGCCCTCACGCTGGTCGAGTCGGGCCGCCCCGACGCCGTCGTGGTGGAGTTGGGGTCCGGCCGCGCCGCGACCCTGAACGCCTGCCGCGACCTGCGGCGCCGCTTCCCCCGTGTCGCGATCGTCGCGCTGGCCACGTCCGAGGACCCGGCCATCGTCAACGAGGCGATCGCCGCGGGCATCCGGGGCTACCTCATGATCAACACCTCACCGACGCTGCTCGGCTGGGCGATCCTCGCCGCTCGTGCGGGCCGGACCGTGGTGGACCCGCAGATCCGCAGGGTCGAGCCGTCGGACGTGCCGGCTGCCAAGCCCTTCACGCCGGAGGTGCCCCTGACCCGGCGCGAGTCCGACGTGCTGGACGAGCTGCTCCAGGGCCAGTCCAACCGGCAGATCGGCCGCAACCTGTTCATCAGCGAGGACACCGTCAAATCCCACGTCAAGGCCATCCTGCGCAAGCTGGGTGCCCGCGACCGCGCCCACGCGGTATCCCTGGTGCTGTCCAACCGTCAGCCCGGCTGCACGTGCGGCCACGGCCTCTCAGCGGCGGTCCCGGCTCCCGTGCTGGACCACCCCGAGCTGGACGCCGCCGACATCTGATAGGCACCACCTCTCCGGCACACCGGGCCGGTCTCCCCTCGGGAGACCGGCCCGGAGTGCGTCCGCGAGTGGGCCGTCCCCGGCACGGCCGGCGTCGTAGGGTCAGACCACGATGGCTGTCCGATCCGCTTCCAGCCCCGCCGGGCGCACCCGGCGCACCATCGCCGACGATGACCGCCCGGACGCCCTCTGGGACATGGAGCGGTCGCTGCGCCGTCGAGGGTTCTCGGCCGTCGCCGGGGCCGACGAGGCGGGGCGTGGCGCCTGTGCCGGCCCGCTCGTGGCCGCGGCCTGCGTCCTGCCGTCCGGACGACGGGGCCGCGTTCCGGGCCTGGCCGATTCCAAACTGCTGACCCCGGCCGCGCGGGAGCGCGTGTACGCCGAGGTCGTGGATCGCGCCGTGGCCTGGTCGGTGGTCGTCATCCCGGTGGCCGATCTCGACGCTCGCGGAATGCACGTCACCAACATCGAGGCCCTCCGCCGGGCGGTCTCCACGCTGGAGCCCGGGCCGGACTACGTCCTGACCGACGGCTTCCCGGTCTCCGGCCTGGCCCAGCCGGGCCTCGCCGTCTGGAAGGGCGACCGGGTGGCGGCGTGCGTCGCGGCGGCCTCGGTGCTGGCGAAGGTGACCCGGGACCGGATGATGCTCGAACTCCACGAGCGCTGGCCGGAGTACGACTTCGCAGGGCACAAGGGCTACATCACCGACGTCCACAGCGCCGCCCTGGAGCGGCACGGACCGTGCCCGGAGCACCGGATGCGCTTCGTCAACGTGCGCAGCGCCCGGGACGCACACGCTGCGCGGACACTCCACGTCACGGCCCGGGCCGCCATGGTTGATGATGTGCCCATGTCCGATGTGCTGTGCCCTGCGCCCGGAGAGCTGCGATGAGCACCGAGGACCTGGAGAAGAACGAGACCGAGATGGAGAAGCAGCTCTATCGCGAGTACCGCGACATCGTCCGGCAGTTCACGTACGTGGTGGAGACCGAGCGGCGGTTCTACCTCGCCAACTCCGTCGACCTGCAGGTGCGTGAGGCCGGTGGCGAGGTCTACTTCGAGCTGAAGCTCTCCGACGCGTGGGTCTGGGACATGTACCGGCCGGCGCGGTTCGTCCGCAACGTGCGGGTGCTGACGTTCAAGGACGTCAACGTCGAGGAGCTGGACAAGCCCGACCTCGAACTGCCCGAGAACCCGACCATCACCTGACCGGGAGCGCCGGCAGGGCCGCCTTCTCCCGGAGGATCTCCTCCACCGACCGGAGCGTGCCCAAACCCAGCCGCCGGGCCGAGTCGTCGGTGTTCCAGTCGGTCTCCGAGGTGGCCATCAGCCGGTTCAGGGCCATGACACCGGCCAAGGACGGCGCCACCGGCGCGAACAACCTCTGGGCGACGGCGAACGCGGCTGCGGGCTGGCTGACCACGCGCACGCGGCGACCGAGGACTCCCTCGTAGATCGAGGCGACGTCGGTCCAGGCGAGGGACTCGGGGTCGCCGAGGTCGACCGCCCCCCACCCGGTGTCGTCCCCGACCGCCGTCGCGAGCCCGCGGGCCGCGTCGTGCACCGAGATGAACGCCTGCCGTGCCGACGCCGGCCCGGGCACCACGATCACGCCGTGTCGCTCGATCGTGCGACCGGTGAGCCGCCGGAACCGGCGGAGGGTCGGGTAGGGCCGCCCCAGAGTGGTCCGCTGTTCACCGCGCAGCGGTAGCTCGCTTCCGACGAGGGCCAGCGAGACCTCGTCGGAGGGCGCCATCCGCAGCGACAGCCAGGACGGGCCCGACTCGGCGAGCAACTGCTCGGTGCGCCGTTTCGTGCGGGCGACCGGCACCCGCTCGTCGAGGTCCGTGACCGGCACGCTGGCGAGCACGAACCGGGAGACGCCGAAGCGTGCGGCCCGCCGGACCAGTCCGGCGTAGCCGGCGTCGACCGCCGCGGCGCTGTCGACGGGGCGGATGGGAGCGACGGCGTTGGCCGTCGCGACGACCGCCGAGACGCCGTCCAGTGCCGCGTCGAGCGTCTCCGGGCGGTTCAGGTCGGCGACCGCCATCTCGGCTCCGGTCGCGACGAGGTCTGCCGCACCCGCCGGGTCGCGGACCATCGCGCGCACGGGTGCGCCGTCCGCGCGCAGGCGCCGCAGGACGAGGCTCCCGAGTTGGCCGGTCGCGCCGACGACCAGGATCACGATGACCTCCGGGTTCGCCTCCCACGGACTCTCGTCCACAGCCGTGCAGTGCATCCACAGCTTCCTCCAGGCTCTGGCCCCGGGTGCCGCCCGGGGCGACGGTCGACGCGTGTCCACCACCATCGAGCTCGGCTCCCTCGGCGAATCCATCGCCGCCACCTATCTCACCGATGCCGGCCTCCGGCTGCTCGACCGCAACTGGCGGTGCCGTGAGGGCGAGCTCGACATCGTCGCCCGCGAGGGCGACGCGCTGGTCTTCTGCGAGGTGAAGACCCGGCGGGGGATCGGCTTCGGCCACCCCGTCGAGGCGGTGACCGCGGCCAAGCAGCGGCGGCTGCGCACCCTCGCCCAGCGGTGGCTCGCCGGTCACGACGAGCACGCCCCGGAGCTGCGGTTCGACGTCGTCGGGGTGCTGGTTCGGCCGTCGCGTCCGGCGTTGGTCACTCACCTGCGGGCGGCGTTCGCGTGACCCTGGCCCGCACGTGGTCGGTCGGCCTGGCCGGCGTCCACGGCGCCATGGTGGAGGTCGAGGTCGACATGGCGGCCGGTGTCCCGCAGGTCGTCCTGGTCGGGCTGCCGGACGCCGTCGTGCGCCAGTCGGTCGACCGCGTCCGTGCCGCGATCGTCAACGCCGGAGCGAAGTTCCCGCAGCGGCGGATCACCATCGGACTGTCACCGGCCGCGATGCCCAAGCAGGGGAGTGGCTTCGACCTCGCGCTGGCGGCCGCGGTTCTGGCCGCCTCCGGCGCGGTGCCGGGCGGTTCGGTCGACCGGCTCGTCCTGCTGGGGGAGCTCGGGCTCGACGGTTCCGTCCGCGGCATCCGTGGGGTGCTGCCGGCGGTCCTGGCCGCCGCCCGCGCCGGACATCTGCAGGTGGTGGTGCCGGCGGCCAACGCGGACGAAGCGGCCCTGGTGGACAGCATCGAGGTGCTCGCCGCGACGACCCTCGCCGAGGTGGTCGCCCATCTCGCCGGCCGCGCCCAGCTGGCCCGGCACGTGCGCGGCCCGCTGCCGGCGGCGGCGCCGGCGCCGGATCTGGGCGACGTGGTGGGGCAGGCGTCGGGACGCCGGGCCGTCGAGGTCGCGGCCGCGGGCGGGCATCACCTGTTCCTGACCGGCCCACCCGGCGCGGGCAAGACCATGCTGGCCGAACGCCTCCCCGGGCTGCTGCCCCCGCTGGACGAGCAGGCCGCGCTCGAGGTGACCGCCATCCACTCCGTCGCCGGCACGCTGCCACCGGAGGCGCCGCTCGTCCGGCGGCCCACGTTCGAGGCGCCGCACCACTCGGCCACCATGGCCGCGCTGATCGGCGGCGGCTCCGGGCAGATCCGGCCCGGGGCCCTGTGCCGGGCCCATCGCGGGGTCCTGTTCCTGGACGAG
>JAOPWM010000085.1 GCA_025965695.1 Blastococcus sp. | reverse complement strand
TGCCGTCGGTGAAGCAGACCGCGGCGGGGCCGTCCCACGGCTCCATGATCGAGGAGTGGAACCGGTAGAAGGCCCGGCGGGCCGGGTCCATCTCGTCGTGGTTCTCCCAGGCCTCCGGGATCATCATGAGCACCGCGTGCGGCAGCGACCGCCCGGACAGGTGCAGCAGCTCGAGCACCTCGTCGAAGGTGGCCGAGTCGCTGAAGTCGCTTGCCGTCACCGGGAAGATCCGGTCCAGGCCGAGCTCGGAGGCCGGGCCGGCCGGCCCGTCGAACAGCTCGGTGGCGAGCTTGGCCTCGCGGGCACGCATCCGGTTGCGGTTGCCCTTGATGGTGTTGATCTCGCCGTTGTGCGCGATGAACCGGAACGGGTGGGCCAGCGGCCAGCTCGGGAACGTATTGGTCGAGAACCGGCTGTGCACCAGCGCGATCGCCGACTCGTAGCGCTCGTCGCGCAGGTCGGGGAAGAACAACGGCAGCTGGTCGGTGGTCAGCATGCCCTTGTAGGTGATCGTCCGTGACGACAGCGACGCGATGTACAGGGAGCTGCCGGCCTCGACGGCGGCCCGCTCGGCGCGCTTGCGCAGCACGAAGGAACGCCGCTCCAGGCGGGTCACTCCGTTGCACTCGACGTTCCCGCCGAACGCGGCGGTGTCGGCGCGGGCGGCCATCGTCTCGGCGATGAACAGCTGAGCGAAGAACGGCATGACCGCACGGGCGGTGGGACCGAGGTCGGCGCCGTCGGGGTCGACCGGCACGTTGCGCCAGCCGAGGACGGCGAGGCCCTCCTCCTCCGCCAGCTTGGCGACCTCGTCGAGCCGGGCGGCCCGCTCGGTCTCGTCGGGGGGCAGGAAGGCGATACCGACGGAGTACTCCCCCATCGGCGGCAGGTCGAAGTCGACGCTGGCGCGCAGGAGGGCGTCGGGGATCTGGGTGAGGATGCCCGCGCCGTCACCGGAGTTGGGCTCGGAGCCCGCGGCCCCGCGGTGGTCGAGGTTGTGCAGCGCGGTCAGGCCGGCGGCCACGATCGCCCGCGTTCGGCGCCCGCGGGCGTCGGCCACGAAGGCGACGCCACAGGCGTCCTTGTCGTTCGCCGGGTCGTACAGGCCGGAGGCGGCCGGCACCGCGGAGAACGGGACGGCCGTCCCGCCGGCGGTGGTGGTCGCAGCGGCGGGGGCGGTGAGGTCGGACATGTCACTCCCGTCGTCGGCAACCGTCCAGACCCCCGGAGCGGGGTCGCGGACGGGGGCGGATAGCCCAGGCCGGTGAAATGGCGGCGAACAAGGCAGCACTGCGGAGAACCTGACTGCCAGGGGAACGTACGTCCTGCCCGGCGCAGGCTCGAGCCCACCGGCTGGTGACCGCTGGGCTGTCGTCCGCGGGGCGACGCTGGCCCGGTTCCGACGGTGTCGACCCGGCCAGGATCACCGGCGGGTCTGCAGCGAAGGGTACACAGCAGTAACACCGGCCCCACGCCGATAAACCCCCGTTCCGGCGCGTCGGCAGGATCACGTCGCTTCCTGGCCGGACCGGGCCTGGGGGAACGCGTCAGCCGGGTTCGGCGGGCCGGTGATCATCCTCACGCACAGGCACCTCGGCGGCGTCGTCCTTCGGGCCGCGGTCGATGACCTCGCGCGGCCGACCGCGCTGCCAGACCAGGTAGGCGACAGCACCCAGGCCCACGATGATCGAGGTGAACACGTTCAGCCGGACCCCGAAGAAGTGCTCGGCCGGGTCGCTGCGCAGCAGCTCGATCCACAGCCGCCCGGCGCAGTAGCTGGCGGCGTAAACGGCGAAGGCCCGCCCATGGCTGAGCCGGAAGCGGCGGTCGGCCCAGATGACGAATGCGGCGGCGGCGAGGTTCCACAGCAGCTCGTAGAGGAACGTCGGGTGGAAGTAGCCGAGCACGATCGGCTGCCCGTCGGCCCCGAGGGCGGCGTGGCCGTTGTCCCACTCGTAGATCTTCAGCGCCCACGGCAGGTCGGTCGGCCCGCCGTAGAGCTCGTTGTTGAACCAGATGCCCAGCCGCCCGACCGCCTGCGCCACCAGCAGCCCGGGCGCCAGGGCGTCGGCGAAGGCCGGGAGCGGGATGCCGCGACGCCTGCAGGCGATCCAGGCACCGACGCCGCCGAGCGCGATGGCCCCCCAGATGCCGAGGCCGCCCTCCCAGATCGCGAAGGCCCGCAGCGGGTCCCCGCCCTTGCCGAAGTAGGGACGGGGGCTGGAGATCACGTGGTAGAGCCGGCCGCCGACGATCCCGAACGGCACGGCCCACACGGCGATGTCGAGCACGTCGCCCGGCGCACCGCCGCGGGCCACCCAGCGCTTCTCGGTGAGCAGGACGGCGGCGACGATGCCGGCCACGATGCAGAGCGCGTAGGCCCGGATGGGCAGCGGACCGAGCTCCCAGACGCCCTGCGTGGGGCTCGGGATGGCCGCGAGGATCATGAGCGCACACCCTTGGCCAGGTCCTCGGACAGCGCGCGGACGCCGTCGGCGCCCCGGCCCTCGAGCAACTCGCGGACGTAGGCCGAGCCGACGATGACCCCGTCGGCGAACGAGGCGACCTCGGCCGCCTGCGCGCCGTTCGAGACACCCAGGCCCACGCAGACCGCCAGCTCGGGCGCCGCCGCCCGCGTGCGGGCCACCAGCTTCTGAGCCGCGTCGCTGACCGTGGCCCGCGTGCCCGTGACGCCCATCGTGGAGGCGGCGTAGACGAAGCCCCGGCAGGCGGCAGTCGTCGATCCCAGCCGCGCGGCGGTCGAGGACGGCGCCACGAGGAAGACGCGGTCGAGGCCGGCCTGCTCGGCGGCAGCCATCCAGTCGGCGGCCTCGTCGGGGATCAGGTCGGGGGTGATCGCCCCCGCTCCCCCGGCCGCGGCGAGGTCGGTGGCGAACCGCTCGACGCCGTAGCGCTCGATCGGGTTCCAGTAGCTCATCACCACGGGGACCGCGCCGGCCGCGGCCACCGCCTCGACCGCCCGCAGCACGTCACGCATGCCGACACCCGCGCGGACGGCGACGTCCACGGCCTGCTGGATGACCGGACCGTCCATCCCCGGATCGCTGTAGGGGACGCCGATCTCGACGATGTCCGCCCCGCCGTCGACGGCGGCGATCATCGCCGCGATCGAACCGGCCACGTCCGGGTAGCCGACCGGGAGATAGGCGATCAGCGCCGCCCGACCCTCGGCCTTCGCCTTGGCGATGCGCTCGGCCAGGTGGCTCATGCCGTCTCTCCCGAGTCCGGACCGGCAACCGCGTCGCCCTGCGTCACGGCTCCTTCGGTGGGCTGCTGGTCGGTGTCGAGCCCCGGCCCGGGATCGACGTCCTCGCGGTCGCCGAGGCCGAACCACCGCGACGCGGTCTCGACGTCCTTGTCACCGCGGCCGGACAGGTTGACCAGCAGCAGCGCCTCCGGGCCGAGCTCCTTGCCGACCACCATCGCCCCGGCCAGGGCGTGCGCCGACTCGATCGCCGGGATGATCCCCTCGGTCCGGCAGAGCAGCGCGAACGCCTCCATCGCCTCGGCGTCGGTCACCGCCCGGTACTCGGCCCGGCCGATGTCGTGCAGGTAGGAGTGCTCGGGCCCGACGCCGGGATAGTCCAGCCCGGCGCTGATCGAGTGCGACTCGATGGTCTGGCCGTTGTCGTCCTGCAGCAGGTAGGACCGGGCGCCGTGCAGCACCCCCGGCGACCCGCCGGTGATGGTGGCCGCGTGCCGCCCGGTCTCGACGCCGTCCCCGCCGGCCTCCAGGCCGATCAGCCGCACACCCTCGTCCGGCACGAACGCCGTGAAGATCCCGATCGCGTTGGACCCACCGCCGACGCAGGCCAGGACGGCGTCCGGCAGCCGGCCCTCCCGCGCGAGCACCTGCTCACGTGCCTCGTCCCCGATCACCCGCTGGAAGTCGCGGACCATCGCCGGGAAGGGGTGCGGGCCGGCCACGGTGCCGAAGACGTAGTTGGTCGTCTCGACGTTGGTCACCCAATCCCGGAACGCCTCGTTGATGGCGTCCTTGAGCGTGCGCGAGCCGGTGGTGACCGGGATGACCTCGGCCCCGAGCAGTCGCATCCGGGCGACGTTGAGCGCCTGGCGGCGGGTGTCCTCCTCGCCCATGTAGACGGTGCAGGACAGCCCCATGAGCGCCGCCGCGGTCGCGGTGGCGACGCCGTGCTGGCCGGCGCCGGTCTCGGCGATCACCCGCGTCTTGCCGCTCCGCTTGGTCAGCAGCGCCTGGCCGAGCACATTGTTGATCTTGTGCGAGCCGGTGTGGTTGAGGTCCTCGCGCTTGAGCAGGATGCGCGCGCCGCCCGCGTGTGCGGCGAACCGCTCGACCTCGGTGACCGGGCTGGGCCGGCCGGTGTAGTCGCGCTGCAGCCGGTCGAACTCGGTCAGGAACACCGGGTCGACCCGCATGGCCTCGTACGCCTCGGTCAACTCGTCGAGCGCGGCGATCAGCGCCTCGGGGACGAACCGCCCACCGAAGATCCCGAAGTGGCCGGTGGCATCCGGCCAGCCCGGGCGCGCCGGCAGGAGCCGTTCCCCGGGCTGCGGTGGGCTGGTCGTCTTCATGCGCCCAGACTAAGGACCTCCCTGCCCCCCACCGCTCGCAGGCTCGCGGCGGGTCCCTGCACGGAGGCCGAAGTCAGCGCGTCGTTCGGGGGGTGGCGGGATGACTTCCCGCCGTCACGAGGTCGGCGACCGCCTGGCGGGCGTCACCGGCGGTCACCAGACCCTCGCCGACGAGCACCGCGTCGGCGCCGGCCGCGGCGTAGCTGATCAGGTCGTGCGGGCCCCGCACGCCGGACTCGGCCACCTTCACCACGCCCGAGGGCAGCCCCGGCGCGATCTTCTCGAAGGTCGACCGGTCGACCTGCAGTGTGGTGAGGTCGCGGGCGTTGACGCCGATCACCGAGGCGCCGGCGTCCATCGCCCGGTCGGCCTCACCCTCGGTGTGCACCTCGACCAGCGCGGTCATGCCGAGGGACTCCACCCGCTCGAGCAGCCCCATGAGGGCGTTCTGCTCGAGCGCGGCCACGATCAGCAGGACGACGTCGGCGCCGTGGGCCCGTGCCTCGTGGACCTGGTAGCTGCTGACGACGAAGTCTTTGCACAGGATCGGCACGTCGACGACCGCGCGGACCGCGTCGAGGTCTGCCTGCGACCCGCCGAAGCGACGCCGCTCGGTCAGCACGCTGATGATCCGGGCACCACCGGCGGCGTACTGGGCGGCCAGCTCGGCCGGGTCAGGGATCGCGGCGAGGTCACCCTTGGAGGGGCTGCGCCGCTTCACCTCGGCGATGACGCCGACACCGGGCGCGCGCAGCGCCGCCAGGGCGTCGAGCGCGGGGCGGGCATCGAGGGCCGCAGCCTTGATCTCGGTCAGGGGCGTGCGAGCCTCACGGACGGCGAGGTCCTCCCGGACACCGGCCACGATCTCGTCGAGCACGTTCATGAGTGGTCGCCCACGAGCTCCATTGCCTGTCGCACGTCTGTCCCCTCGGCAGCCGGATGGGTGTACCCACTCTAGAGGCGGCGCCCCGGCCCCCGTCCGGGGGGCGGGAACAGCGGCCCCGACCGGTTTCGCTAGGGACGGTCGCCGGCCGGCGAGGGGTCGGTGGGGTCCTCCCCGCGGTCCAGCGCCTTCCAGGCGGCCTGGGCACGGTCCTCGTCGGTCTCCGGCCGCCGCGCCGTTGCAGGCGCCGGTGCGGCACCCGACCGTTCGTAGCGCCGTCCCATGGCCGGCCAGGTGCGACCACGGAGGACGGCGAGCAGCCCCGCGGCGACGCCGAGCACGCCGGCGAGCAGGGCCAGGACGGGCCACGCGACGGAGATCTCCGCGGCCACCGCACTGCGGCCCGGGAACTGCTGCGCCGCCGCGTCGTCCAGGCCCCCGGTGAGCGCACGCACCCCCGACCACGCCAGCACGCCGCCGGCGACCGCCATGAGCAGCCCGACGACCGCCCGGCCGAGGCCGCGGACGGCGAGCAGGGCGACCGCGGCCGCCAGCAGCACCAGCCC
>JAOPWM010000075.1 GCA_025965695.1 Blastococcus sp. | reverse complement strand
CGTCGTCCGCCACCCGGACAAGCCCGCAGGCCTGTCGGTCACCGGTTCCGGGACCGACCTAGGCTCCGGCGGGTGACCGCACCCCTCTCCCGGACCCCCGCCGAGCACGTCGAGCGTGTGCTCTGCGTCCTCGCCCATCCCGACGATGTCGACTTCGGCACCGCCGGCAGCATCGCCACCTGGACGGCGGCCGGCACCGAGGTCAGCTACTGCATCGTCACCGACGGGGACGCGGGCGGCTTCGACGACACCCCGCGCGAGCAGATGCCGGCGCTTCGCCGGGCCGAGCAGCGGGCCGCCGCGGCGACCGTCGGCGTGACCGACGTCCGCTTCCTCGGGTATCCCGACGGGCGGCTGGAGCTCACGCTCGACCTCCGCCGCGACATCAGCCGGGTGATCCGGCAGGTGCGGCCACAGCGGGTGGTGACCAGTTCACCCGAGCGGGTCTGGGAGCGGATCGGCGCCAGCCACCCCGACCACATGACCGTGGGCGAGTCCACACTGCGCGCGGTCTACCCCGACGCGCGCAACCCCTTCGCCTTCCCGGAGCTCCTGGACGACGAAGGCCTCGAGGCGTGGGCCGTCTCCGAGGTGTGGCTCGGCGCCAGCCCGCGTGCCGACCACGCCGTCGACGTCACCGACGTGCTCGACCGCAAGCTCGCCGCCCTGCACTGCCACGTCACGCAGGTGAGTCACAACCCGGACATCGACGCCTTCGTCACCGCCTGGATGGCCGAGACGGCGAAGCGGTTCGGCCTGCCGGAGGGCCGGCTGGCCGAGTCGTTCCACGTCGTGCACACCGCATGACCTTCGGCGACTGCGTGGAGAACGACCTGTCGGCAGGGCCGGAGACGTCCTTTTCCGCGCACTCGCTGGCACGCTGGCCGCATGGCGGACGATCCCTGGCAGGACCTCGTCGAGCGGTCAGAAGGTGGCGCCGTCACGCGCGGCACGATGTTCGGCTCCCCGGGCCTGCGGACGGGCAAGAAGTACTTCGCGATCTGGTGGCACGAGAAGCTGGTGGTGAAGCTCCCGGCCGACCGGTTGCAGGAGCTCGTCGCCTCCGGGTCGGGCGAGGTCTTCGAGCCGATGCCGGGCCGGGCGATGAACGGCTGGGTCCTCCTACAGGGGAGGGAGGGCTGGGACCCCGCGGTCAGCGAGGCCCGCGCCTTCGTCGAGGCCCAGCAGAAGTAGGTCGGGCGACAGACAGCCGAACGGATGTCAGACTCCCGGCGACCGGCCGCGAGATCCTCATGCCGGAGGCGTTCCCGCGGGAACGTCCGCGGTCAGAGCAGGCGGTTGGTGGCCGCCCAGCGGGTGAGCTCGTTGCGGTTGGACAGCTGCAGCTTGCGCAGCACGTTCGAGGCGTGCGACTCCACGGTCTTCACCGAGATGAACAGCCGGGAGCCGATCTCGCGGTAGGTGTAGCCGCGGGCCAGCAGTTGCATCACCTCGCGCTCGCGGGCGCTGAGCAGGTCCAGCCCGGGGTCGACCGCCTCCTCGGCGGGTTCCGGGGCGGCACCGGCGGCGGCGAAGGCATCGAGCACGAAGCCCGCCAGCCGGGGGCTGAACACGACGTCGCCCTCGGCCACCCGGCGGACGGCGTCGAGCAGGTCGGGCCCGGAGATCGTCTTGGTGACGTAGCCCTTCGCACCGGCCCGAATGACGGCGATGACGTCCTCGGCCGCGTCGGACACCGACAGCGCCAGCCAGCGCACCTCGGGCAGCTCCGCGCGCAGCGTCTCGAGCACCGCCCGCCCACCGCCACCGGGCAGGTGCACGTCCAGCAGGACGACGTCGGGCAGAGTCGCCCGGATGCCCTCGACGGCCGTCGCGACGTCGGGGGCCTCGCCGACGAACGTGACGTCGTCCCCGAGCTCGGCGCGCACCCCGGCGCGGACCATCGCGTGGTCGTCGACCACGAAGACGCGGGGGCCGCTCATACCGCAACTCTCGGCAGCACGAGCTCCACCTCGGTTCCCTCCCCCGGTGCCGACCGGATCTCCGCCGTTCCAGCCAGCCCGGCCAGCCGGCCGCTCACCGAGTCGCGCAGCCCGCGCCGGTCGTCCGGCACCGTCGCGGGGTCGAACCCCTTCCCGCGGTCGCGCACGAAGACCGACACCCGCTCGGGCGTGACCTCGGTATACAGGTCGGCAGCGGTGGCCCCCGAGTGCTTGGCCGCGTTGACCAAGGCCTCGCGGGTGGCGGCCCCGAGAGCTGCGAGGGCGTCGTCGATCGGTGCGTCGCCCACGACCACCGGGTCCACGATCAGGGCATGGTCGGCCTCGACGTCGGCCACCATGCCGGCGACCAGCCCCGCCCACGTGCCGCCCTCTCGAACGACCTTCGGGTCGTAGAGCCAGGCACGCAGCTCGCGCTCCTGGCTGCGGGCCAGCCGGCTGACCGCCTGCTGGTCGTCGGCGTGCCGCTGGATGAGGGCCAGGGTCTGCAGCACCGAGTCGTGCAGGTGCGCGGCCACGGAGGCCCGCTCCTCCGAGCGGATCCGGGCGGTGCGCTCCTCGGCGCGCGAGTCCAGCAGCCGCCGCCAGATCGGAGCGGTCACCAGGACGACGCCGGTCAGGATCACGAGCGTGGCGGCAAAGCCATTGCGGGCCGCGGTGAGCTGACCGGTGGTGGCCAGCAGCAGGACGACTCCCCCGGCCGCCAGGACGACGCCGCCGGCCAGCGCCCACCTCGCCGCCGGGACGGCGAGGGTTCGGTCGGTGTCGAACTGGCGCCAGACGACGCCCAATCCGATGGCGACCAGGATCAGCGGTAAGACCAGCGCGCCGCTGCTCGTGAGCACCTGGCCCAGCAGCGCGGACGCGGCCAGCCCGAGCAGGACGAGGATGAACAGCTGCCGCCGGCCGGTCGCCGCGCCGAGTTGCACCGCTCCGGGCTCCGGATCCTCCCCCGGGGCAGCGACGGGCATGGTCAGCCACAGCAGTCCGTAGGCGACGACGCCGATGCCGGCGGCGGTCGCGAGGACGGCGAACGCGATGCGCACCACCAGGGGGTCCTGCCGCAGGTGCGCCGCCGTCCCGGCCGCGACGCCGGCCAGCAGCCGCCCCGCCCGGGGCCGCACGAACGGCGGCCGCGGAGCTGTTCCTCGGGGCGCCGTCCCGGTCGCAGTCGTGGTCACGGTATCGATCGTCGCATCGCGGAACCCCGGCCCGACACCGGTGATCACCCCCGTTGAGGAACCAGGGTCGGATGGGGGCCTTCCCTGATGGATTCCTGGGACCCGGCTCGGCAGGCTCTTCGCCATGACAACCGCTCCGCCGCCCGCAGCGCCGCCCCCCGCAGCGCCGCCTCCCCTGGACCCGCCGGTGTGGCAGCCCCCGCCTCCGCCTCCGGGCCCTCCGGCCCGCCCGCAGCTGCGCCGCAGCCGCACCGACAAGATCCTCGGTGGCGTCAGCGGCGGCCTGGCCGAGTACAGCGGCATCGACGCGCTGCTCTGGCGGGTCGGTTTCGTGGCCCTGACCCTCGCCGGCGGCACCGGCGTCATCGTCTACCTGCTGCTGTGGCTGCTCATGCCGGCCGGCCCGCCCGCCTATGGCACCCCGGCCGAGCAGCGGGCCAAGGCCCCCGCCGGGCCACGCTCTCCGGTCCCCGGCCTGACCATCGCCGCCCTACTCATCGTCGTGGGCATCCTCGCCCTGATCGGCAGGTTCAGCAGCTGGGACCTGGGGCCGCGCGGCTTCATCGGCGCCGCCCTCCTGGTCGTCGGGTTGGGGCTGGTCGCCGCGGCGTTCACCGGCGGCCGGACGGCCCGCGGCGGACTGATCACGCTGGGCGTGGTCCTGTCCGTCGTGCTCGCAACGGTGTCGACGCTGCCCTGGAACGGTGTCCGGGGAGGCGTCGGTGACCGCACCTTCCGCCCGGCGACCGAGGCCCAGGTGCGCGACGTCTACCGCGGTGGGCTCGGCGACATGACCGTCGACCTCACCCGCGTCGACGTCAGCCGCCTCGCCGGTCCCATCACCACCCGCGTGGACCACGGCGTCGGTGACCTGAAGATCGTGCTGCCCCGCGACGCCGACGTGCAGCTCGGCGTCGAGAGCGGCCTCGGCTCGGTGGACCTGCTGGGTCAGGGCCCGCTCAACGGCGGCTTCTTCCCGGGCAACGGCCCCGGCTCGTGGGTCGACGACGGCAACCCCGAGTTCGACATCATCGTGACCAACGGCGCCGGAGACGTGGAGGTGTCCCGTGGCTGACTACAGCGAGTTCCCGACGAGCCCGACCGCCTGGCAGGAACAGCAGGCCCGGGACTGGCAGACCGTCACCCCGCTGGAGACCGAGGACGTCGCCCCGCCGCGCCGGCCGGTCGACCTCGGCGCCCTGATCCCGGGCGTGGTCTTCAGCGTCCTGGCCATCGTCCTGATGACCGGCGTGGACCTACCGCTCGGGCTCTGGAAGCACGGCGGGCTCGTCTGGGTCCTGCTCGTCGGAGGCGGCATCGCGCTGCTGATCTCCGAACTCCGCAAGGGCCGCCGGCGGTAGGCACGCTGCAGGCGGAGGACGGAGGGCCCGGGGAGCATTCGCTCCCCGGGCCCTGGCGTATCCCCACCTTTCACACGGCGGAGACGGTCGCCGCGCAGTCACCGACCGGGAACCGCGCGTTCTCCACCCCTACGGGTCTCGATGAGCCCGTCGCGGCGCGACGCCCACGCGTGGCGCCTGGGTGCGTTTGCCCCGACGCCGGCCGAGGGCAGCCACTCCACCTCGGTGTTTCGTTCGCCGGGCTGAAGGGCACGGGGCTTCCCGCGTCGCCTAGACCCGGCGATCGCACACGCAGCCTCCTCTGGAGCGATCTTGACCTCCTCCCACACTGTCGTCATCGGGGCCGGGCCCGCCGGACTCACCGCTGCCTACGAGCTGACGAAAGCTCGGCAGCAGGTCACCGTCCTCGAGGCCGACCACGCCGTCGGAGGCATCAGCCGGACGGTCGAGCGGGACGGCTGGCGATTCGACATCGGCGGTCACCGATTCTTCACCAAGGTGCCCGAGGTGGAGGCGCTCTGGCACGAGATCCTGCCCGACGACGAGTTCCTCCTCCGTCCTCGGATGAGCCGCATCTTCTACAACGGCACCCTGTTCGACTATCCGCTCAAGGCGATGAACGCACTGCGCGGCCTCGGATTGCGGGAGGCGCTTCGCTGCCTGGGGTCCTACGCCCTCGCGCAGATCCGGCCGCCCCAGGACCAGTCGACGTTCGAGGGATGGGTCGCCGCACGGTTCGGCTGGCGGCTCTACCGGATCTTCTTCAAGACCTACACCGAGAAGGTGTGGGGGATGAAGGCCACCGAGATCCAAGCCGACTGGGCGGCCCAGCGCATCAAAAACCTGTCGCTGCTCACGGCGGTGGTCCGCGCATTGTTCCCGTCACGGAACAAGAAGGACGTCGCGAGCCTCATCGAGGAGTTCCAGTACCCCAAACTCGGGCCGGGACAGATGTGGGAACGGTGCCGGACCCACGTCGAGCGCTGGGGAGGCGAGGTACGTCTGGGCACCTCCGCGGCGGCCGTGCACCATGCCGGTGGCCGGGCGACCGCGGTGACGGCCAAGGGCGAGCACGGCGAGCTTCGTCTGGCCTGCGACCACGTCATCTCGTCGATGCCGCTCAGCACGCTCGTGCACGTCATGGAACCTCCCGCGCCCGCACCCGTCCGAGCTGCCGCGGACGGGCTGCGATACCGCGACTTCCTGACTGTCGCGCTCGTCGTCCCCGAGCGCTTCGGTTTCCCGGACAACTGGATCTACATACACAGCCCGGATGTGTCGGTCGGTCGCATTCAGAACTTCGGGTCCTGGTCGCCGTACCTGGTGAAGGACGGCCGGACGTGCCTGGGCCTCGAATACTTCATCAACGAGGGCGACGAGCTGTGGACAGCCTCCGACGAGGCGCTCGTCGAGCTGGCCAAGCGGGAGCTGGAGGAACTGGGTCTCGTCCCCGCCGAGGTGGTCGAGGCGGGCTACGCCGTCCGGGTGCAGAAGGCCTACCCCGTCTACGACGCCGACTACACCGAACACGTCGACACGATCCGCGCCTGGATGGCTCAGGCGGTCCCGAATGTGCACCCGGTGGGCCGCAACGGCATGCACAGGTACAACAACCAGGACCACAGCATGCTGACGGCGATGCTGACCGTCAGGAACATCCTCGGCGAAGGCGCGCACGACATCTGGCAGGTGAACGTGGAGGAGGACTACCACGAGGAGCAGACCGGCAAGCCCGCGGTCACCCCTCCTCCGTCCGGTCCGGGCACCGGCCGGGAGGCACCCGTCCACCCCCGGCGCGAGAACGTCGCCTGAGCAGTGGGCGATCGGCGCGTACGGTGCGCCTCGTGAATGCCGGTCGGCGTGCCGCGCTCGCGTTCGGTGGCACGCTGGTCGGTGGATCACTGGTCATCGGCGCGGCGCTCTGGCCGGTGCTCGGCCCGCTGACGCAGCGGACGCCACTGCCGGCCGCTGCCCGGTCGACGGACGCCGGCGTACCCGTGCCCGAGTCGGCCCACCGGTGCGCCGTGCAGGACGCCACGGCCGTCGGCTCGGTTCGATGGTGCCTGCCGGGCGGCGTCAGCGTGCGCACGGTCGAGAAGTGGTACGACGACGTCCTGCCGGCGGGCCGCGACTCCGGACGCCTGCGCTGGTGCGTGGAACAACGGCTGGACGACGGAAGTCGACGGGCCCTCTGGTCCACCGAGGCCGGGCTGGTCGGGTACGTCCTCCCACCGGAGCCACCCCAACCGAACCACCGGGCGACGGACAACTCCGTCGAGGTCGTCGTGCTCTCGGGCAGTTCCTGCCATCCCGTCACCCGCGTCAACCGGGGGCAGGCATGAGCGCCGACGTCCTGGGCGGGTCCTCCGTCGACAGCATGGGTCAGGCGGATGCCGGCGCCGAGACCGCGCGCGTTCGTCGATGGTGGACTGCGGCAGGCGCCGTCGTCGTCGCGCTGGGCGTGGCCCTGCGGGTGCAGTCTCCCTCCGCGCTGTGGCTGGACGAGGCGATCAGCGTCAGCATCTCGGGCCTGCCGCTGCGGGAGATCAACGAGGCACTCCGTCAGGACGGGGCGCCACCGCTGTACGCGCTGCTGCTCTGGGGCTGGCAACGGCTCGTCGGCGACACCGTCGTCGATGTGCGATTGCTGTCGGCCCTGTTCGGCGTCGCCGCGCTGCCGGTCGCCGCTGTGGCCGGTGCCCGGCTGGCTGGTCGAGCCGGGGGTGTGGCGGCGCTCCTGCTGTTCGCGACCTCCCCGTTCGCCGTCTACTACTCGACCGAGGCGCGGATGTACAGCCTCGTCGTGCTGCTGGTGCTGTGCGGTTTCCTCGTCCTGGACGACTACCTGCGCCGGCCGAGCGCCGCACGGGGTGCGCTGCTGGCCGTGGTGACGGCGACGCTCGCCCTCTCCCACTACTGGTCGTTGTTCCTGATCGCCGTCGTAGGCGGCGGCCTGCTCGTGCGCGCCCGCCGGACTCGCAGCACGGTGGACGCCCGCGCGGCCGCCTGGATGGCGGCCGGCGGATTGCTGTTCCTTCCCTGGCTCCCGACCTTCCTCTTCCAGCTCGAGCACACCGGTACCCCCTGGGGCACTCCCGCGGGCTTCACTGCCGTCCTCACCACGGTGTACGAGTGGTCGGGCGGCACCGGGACCGCGCCTCGGCTGCTGGCGATGGTGCTGCTGCTCCTCGCGGGGGTCGGTGCCACCGCCACCGCGGTGTCGGGCCCACGCCTCGAGCTCGACCTGCGCGGACGACCCCCCGGTCGAGGCCTCGCCCTGGTGGTCCTCGCGACCCTGGTCCTGGCCCTGGCGGTGGGCCAGCTCACTCACGCGGCCTTCGCCCCCCGGTACACCAGCGTGGTGCTGCCGCTGTTCCTGCTGCTCGCCGCTGTCGGCATCGCCCGGCTGTCGCGCTCGGTCGGCACGCCGGTCCTGGTCCTCGCCGTGGCCGCGGGACTCACGAGTGCGGTGCCGAACGCGTTCTACACGGGGAAGACCCAGGCCGCGATGGTCGCGCAGGCACTGAGGGCGGAAGCGCTGCCCGGAGACGTCGTCGTCTACTGCCCCGACCAACTCGGGCCCGCGACGAGCCGTCTGCTCCCGAGCTCACTGCGCCAGGAGACGTACCCGACCGGCCGCTCGCCGGCCCGGGTGGACTGGACCGACTACGAGCAGCGCAACCGCGGGGCCGACCCGGTCGCCTTTGCCCGCAAGGTCTCCGCGCGCGCCGGTGACCGGGCGGTGTGGCTGGTGTCGAACGTGGGATACCGGACCTACGAGGGCCAGTGCGAGGCGCTGGCGCAAGAGCTGACGTACATGCGGGGCGGCCCCCTGGAGTTGGTCGAGGCCGAAGACCAGTATTTCGAGCCGGCACAGTTGCGCGGTTGGGCGCCGCCCCCATCCCCACGGACGTAGCGATGACCGCGCCGCGTCGGACGTCGGTGAGCGACGTCCTCGCGTCCTGGAGCGCGGCGCGCGTGGCCGTGCTCGGAGCCCTCGGCCTGGCGTCCTTCCTCGCCCTGCCGAACCGGCAGGGGCTGCTCGGCTGGGACGCGCTCTACTACGCCTCGATCGCCGATATCGGCTACCCGCTCGATACACCGAACGTCACCCGCTTCTTCCCGCTCGTCGCGCTGATCGCCCGCGCCGTGAGCGTCGCGCCCGGCGTGTCCACCGGCGTCGCGCTCCTGCTGGTGGCGAACGTGGGAGCACTCGTCTACGCCTGGTTGCTCCAGCGCCTGGCTCTTGCTGAGGGCCTGGACGAGGGCGCCGCCGGCCGGGCGGTCTGGCTCCTGACCCTCGCGCCGCCCGCGTTCGTGCTCGTGATGGGTTACGCAGAGAGCGTCTACGGCGCGCTGACCGTCGGGTTCCTCGCGGCCCTGCGCCGGCGCGCCTGGGGCCAGGCCGCCGTGCTGGGCCTGCTGGCCGGGACGTGCCGCCCGCTCGCCGTGGTGCTCGTCGCGGTGGCAATGGTGGAGGTGGGACGCGGCCTTCGTGACACGGGGGCACGGGAGGTTCTGGTCAGGCTTGCGGCCGTGCTGGCTCCGGCGGTGGGAACCGGCGCGTACCTCGCCTACATCGGCGTGCGGACCGGCCAGCCGTTCCTGCCCTTCACCGTCCAGTCGGACGCGGACTTCCGCGGACAGATCGTGGGCAACCCGTTCTCGGTCGCCTACCGGCTCGTAGTCGGCGCACTCGACGGCAACAGCATCGGCTCCGGGCTGCACGTCGTCTGGCTGCTCGTCTACCTCGTCCTGCTGGTCGTCGTGGCGCGGAGACTGCCGGCGAGCTACACGGTGCTCGCCGCCCTCACGCTCGTGCTGGCGGCGACCAGCGGAGGGTTGAACTCGCTGGAGCGCTACGCGTGGAGCGCGTTCCCGTTCACGCTCGTGCTCGCGCAGCTCACCACGAGACCGTGGGCCTTCCGACTGGTGCTCACGGTGTCGACCGCCGGGCTCGTGGGTTACGCACTGCTCGCATTCGCCGGCCGCTTCGTCCCATGATCCCGGCCGCGACTACTCCCACTCGATGGTGCCCGGCGGCTTGCTGGTGACGTCGAGGGTGACCCGGTTGACCTCGGGCACCTCGTTCGTGATCCGGGTGGAAATCTTCGCCAGGACGTCATAGGGCAGCCGGGTCCAGTCGGCGGTCATCGCGTCCTCGCTGGATACCGGCCGCAGCACAATCGGATGCCCGTACGTGCGTCCGTCGCCCTGGACCCCGACCGAGCGGACGTCGGCGAGCAGCACCACAGGGCACTGCCAGATCTCGCGGTCCAGCCCGGCGGCCGACAGCTCCGCGCGCACGATCGCGTCCGCCTTGCGCAGGATGTCCAGCCGCTCCTGGGTCACCTCGCCCACGATGCGGATGCCGAGGCCCGGGCCGGGGAAGGGCTGGCGCCAGACCATCGCCTCGGGCAGGCCGACCTGGACGCCCACCTCACGGACCTCGTCCTTGAACAGCGTCCGGAGCGGCTCGACCAGCGCGAACTGCAGGTCCTCGGGCAGCCCGCCGACGTTGTGGTGGCTCTTGATGTTCGCCGTCCCGCTGCCGCCGCCGGACTCGACGACGTCGGGGTAGAGCGTCCCCTGCACGAGGAAGTCGACGCTCTCTCCGTGCTCCTTCGCGTCGCCGACGACGTCGAGGGCAGCCTGCTCGAAGACCCGGATGAACTCCCGGCCGATGATCTTGCGCTTCTCCTCGGGATCGGAGACCCCCGCGAGGGCGGTGAGGAACTGCTCGCGGGCGTCGACGACCCGCAGATCGACGCCGGTGACGGCGACGAAGTCGCGCTCGATCTGCTCGGTCTCGCCCTCGCGCATCAGCCCGTGGTCGACGTAGACGCAGGTGAGCCGGTCGCCGACCGCCCGCTGCACGAGCGCCGCCGCGACGGCCGAGTCCACGCCGCCGGACAGGGCACACAGCGCCCGGCCCTCACCGACCTGGGCCCGGATCCGTTCGACCTGCTCCTCGACGACGTTGGCCATCGTCCAGGTCGGCTCGAGGCCGGCGATGTCGAAGAGGAAGTGCTCCAGCACCGTCTGGCCGTGCGCGGTGTGCCGGACCTCTGGGTGGAACTGGACGCCGGCGAGCTTGCGGTCGACGTCCTCGAACGCGGCCACCGGCGCACCGGTCGACGTCGCGGTGACGGTGAAGCCGGGCGGCGCCTCGCTGACGGCGTCCCCGTGGCTCATCCAGACCGACTGCTCCACCGGGAGCGACCCGAACAGCCGGCCCTCCGTGGTGACCGTCAGCGGCGTGCCGCCGTACTCGCGGTCGCCGGTGTGGGCGACCGTGCC
>JAOPWM010000067.1 GCA_025965695.1 Blastococcus sp. | reverse complement strand
CAACGGGTCGGGCAAGTCCACCCTGGCCTACTCGATCGCCGGCCACCCGAAGTACACGATCACCGGCGGCACCGTGACCCTCGACGGCGAGGACGTCCTCGCGATGACCGTCGACGAGCGCGCCCGCGCCGGTCTTTTCCTCGCCATGCAGTACCCGGTCGAGGTCCCCGGCGTCTCCGTGTCGAACTTCCTGCGCACCGCCGCGACCGCGGTCAAGGGCGAGGCGCCGAAGCTGCGTACCTGGGTCAAGGACGTCAAGACCGAGATGGCCGGCCTGGAGATGGACCCGGCGTTCGCCGAGCGCAATGTCAACGAGGGCTTCTCCGGCGGTGAGAAGAAGCGCCACGAGATCCTGCAGATGCGCCTGCTCAAGCCGCGCATCGCGATCCTCGACGAGACCGACTCCGGCCTCGACGTGGACGCCCTGCGGATCGTCTCCGAGGGCGTGAACCGCACCCGCGCCGAGGGTGACGTCGGCGTCCTGCTGATCACCCACTACACGCGGATCCTGCGCTACATCAAGCCCGACTTCGTGCACGTCTTCGTCAACGGACGGGTCGTCGAGGAGGGTGGCGCGGAGCTGGCCGAGAAGCTGGAGAACGAGGGCTACGCCGCCTACGTCAAGGACTCCAACGAGCAGGCCAGCGCCGAGCAGGCGGCCTCGGAGGTTGCGTCGGCATGACCCAGACCGTCTCGCGTCCCGGCACCGGGGCGCACCAGACGCCCCTGCCTCTGGACGTCGGGGCGATCCGGGCGGACTTCCCGATCCTGTCCCGAACCGTCCGCGACGGGAAGCGGCTCGTCTACCTCGACTCCGGGGCGACCTCGCAGAAGCCGCGTCAGGTGCTCGACGCCGAGCGGTGGTTCTACGAGAACATCAACGCCGCTCCGCACCGGGGGGCCCACCAGCTCGCCGAGCAGGCCACCGGCGCCTACGAGGCGGCCCGCGTCACGATCGGGGCATTCATCGGTGCTCCGGAGAACGAGATCGTCTTCACCCGGAACAGCACCGAGGCGATCAACCTCGTCGCCTACGCGCTGTCCAATGCGGTCACGGCCAAGGAGCCGGAGCTCCGGACCTACGCCGTCGGCCAGGGTGACGAGATCGTGGTCACCGAGATGGAGCACCACGCCAACCTGCTGCCGTGGCAGCAGCTGTGCGAGCGCACCGGGGCCACCCTGCGCTGGCTCGGGCTCACCGACGACGGCCGGCTGGACCTCGCCGACCTGACCACGGTGGTCAACGAGCGGACCAAGCTCGTCGCGGTCACCCAGCAGTCGAACATCCTCGGCACGATCAACCCGCTGGACGAGATCATCGCCCGCGCGCACGAGGTCGGGGCGCTCGTCCTCGTCGACGGCGCGCAGTCGGTGCCGCACCAGCCGATCGACGTCGCCGAGATCGGCGCGGACTTCCTGGTGTTCTCCGGCCACAAGATGCTCGGGCCGACCGGGGTCGGCGTGCTCTGGGGCCGCTACGACGTCCTCGACGCACTGCCGCCGTTCCTCACCGGCGGTTCGATGATCGAGGTCGTGCGGATGGAGGGCAGCACCTTCGCCGCCCCGCCGCAGCGCTTCGAGGCCGGTGTGCCGATGACCGCGCAGGTCATCGGGCTGGCCGCGGCCGTCGAGTACCTGCAGGCCCTCGGCATGGACAAGGTGGAGGCGCACGAGAAGGCGCTCACCGGCTACGCCCTGGACAAGCTCGCGGAGATCCCCGGCGTCACTGTGATCGGCCCGCCGGACACGGTCGCCCGCGGCGGCGCGATCTCCTTCACCGTCGAGGGTATCCACCCGCACGACGTCGGTCAGGTCCTCGACGACCGCGGCATCGCCGTCCGGGTGGGCCACCACTGCGCGTGGCCGGTCGTCCGGCGCTACGGCGTCCCGGCCACGACGCGGGCCACGTTCTACGTGCACACCGGCTACGACGACATCGACGCCCTGGCCGACGGAATTCGCGCGGCCCAGAAGTTCTTCGGAACTGTGTGATGCAGCTCGAGAACATGTACCAGGAGATCATCCTGGACCATTACCGGAACCCGCACGGCCGTGGCCTGCGGGAGCCGTTCGAGGCCGAGGTGCACCACGTCAACCCGACCTGCGGGGACGAGGTGACCCTGCGCGTGCACCTCGAGGGCGACACGATCGCCGATGTCTCCTACGAGGGCATGGGCTGCTCGATCAGCCAGGCGTCGGTCTCGGCGATGTACGACCTGGTCATCGGCAAGACGGTGCCGCAGGCGCTGGAGACCGGTGAGCACTTCATGACGCTCATGCAGGCGAAGGGTGACCTGTCGGTCGCCGAGAAGCTCGAGGACGAACTGGAGGACGCCGTGGCGTTCGCCGGTGTGTCGAAGTACCCCGCGCGCATCAAGTGCGCGCTGATGAGCTGGATGGCCCTCAAGGACGCCAGCGCCCGAGCCTGGGGAGGCCAGTCATGACAGAGAACGTGAGCACCGAAGAGACCCCCGCCGAGCTGCCGGCCTACAAGTCAGCACTGCTGGAGGACCTCGAGGAGGCCATGCGCGACGTGGTCGACCCCGAACTGGGCGTCAACGTCGTCGACCTCGGCCTCGTCTACGGCATCGACGTCGACGAGTCGAACGTCGCGATCCTCGACATGACGCTGACGTCCGCGGCCTGCCCGCTGACCGACGTCATCGAGGACCAGGCCCGTCAGGCGCTGACCGGCGGCCCCGGTCCCGGCCTGGTCGACGACATTCGGATCAACTGGGTCTGGATGCCGCCGTGGGGCCCGGACAAGATCACCGACGACGGCCGGGAGCAGCTGCGCGCCTTGGGCTTCCGGGTCTGAAAAAGGACCTCTCTGCCCCCCACCGCTCGCACGCTCGCGGCGGGGCCCTGCAGACAGGCCATCCGCTCGCCGGGCTCTACGCCCGGCTCGTCGATGGGCACGTCCCGCCCGCCGATGCCAGCGTGAACGTGCTGCCCGCGCCCCTCGGGGCGCGGGCAGTCGTCGTCGGCGGCACCGCCTGGCACGTCGTTGCCGCCGACGTCGACCCCGAGTGGGTGGCGAAGTCCGTGGCCGACGATCCGATCGCGGCACCCCTCGGCGCCCGGTTCCTCGCCGCGCTCGCCGACCGGCTCGGTGCCGACCCCGGCGTCGTGGACGCGGTTCTGGTCGCGCCGCCCGCGCCCGCTCATCCAGGTCTGAAGCTCGTGGAGAGCAAGCAGTGGGAGCACCCGCGGGTGCAGCGGGCGCTGGCCCACCGCACCGGCGTCCAGGTCTGGACGACGCCGGACTCCAGCGCCCTGCTCGCGCTGGGCCGCGGTGTGTGCGGCCGCTGGGAGGTCAGCGTGGAGGTCGACGCGGCCGCCCGCGGGCGCGGGCTCGGCACAGCTCTTGCTGCGGCAGCCCCGGCGCTGGTGCCCGGCGGTGCTCCGCTGTGGGCACAGGTGGCGCCGGCCAACACCGCCTCGCTGCGGTCATTCCTTGCCGCCGGCTACCGCCCGGCCGGGGCCGAGGTCGTCTTCGGCCCCTGAACCCCCCGGGCCCGGGGCGGCCAGAAATGGCCGTTGTGGCCGCCGGGAACGTCAGCGGAGGTCGGCGAGCCGGGCGCCGAAGTACGCGTCGGGACGCAGCTCGCGACGCATCCCGACGGCGAGCAGCACGCCGCCGATGACCAGCGCCGTCCCGAGTGGCCACGGCAGGGCGCGGACGGTGACTCCCAGTGCCAGCGCCAGAGCGGTGCCCGCGCCGATCATCAGCGGGGCGCGGATGCCGGTGCGCGCCCCCGCGACGAGCACGCCCGCGGCGACGAGCAGCACCCCGACGGCTCGCGTGCCGTCGGAGACGGTCACCGCCAGGACCGCTGACGGCACGGCCGCCACGAGCAGCCCCGGCCCCCACGCCGGCCAGGACGCGCCCTTCCTCAGCTGCGGTCCCGCGCCGATCAGCAGCCCGGCCGCCGTGGGCAGCGAGTACCACTCGACCGTGGCGAGACCCGCTGTGGCGGCCCCGACCCAGGCGGCGAGGACGAGCTGGGCGGCTCCGGCGCGCCACGAGGCGCGCGCGTCGTCGTCGTTCGCCGTGACTGGAGACCGGCCGGTTCGCCAGGCCCAGCCCAGCGTGCACAGGCCCTGGACGGCGAGGACCAGCGCGAGAGCCCTCGATCGTCCGTCCGCGGTCAGCAGGAGGACCGCGGCCGCCGCGCACACGGCGGCCGCCGCGGACGTCGCCTTCCGGGACGGGACGTCGAGGCCGGACCCGAGCGCCAGGGCGGCGCCGTAGAGCACCGTCAGCAGCACCGCCGCCGTGCCGGGGCCGAGCCGCCCATCGGGCAGCGTCAGGAGCACCGCGCCGACCAGACAGCCGACCGCTGTGGGCAGCGCCACCGGACGGTCCTCGGAGCGGTGGACGGCGACCAGCGCCGTCGGGATCGCGGTCAGCAACAGCAGCAGCGAGAGCTGCGCCCACCGCTGGCCGGCCAGCAACTGGACCAGGCACAGGCTGGTCATCACGATCCCGGCGGCCAGCGCGACGGGCAGGAACAGCCCGCGACGCCAGCCCTCCAGATAGGCCGCCCCGAGGTTGGCGATCAGCACCCCGGCGTAACCGGTCAGCGTCATCGACAACGGGCCGAGCGAGGAGAACGCCCCGGTGACCGCGGCACCGGCCACGACGCCCGCGACCACCGGCACGAGCGTCGGTGGGCCGAGCAGCGGGTCGAGGGACTCCCGCAGCCGGGCGAGCAGTAGCCCGAGACCGGCGGCGATCATCAGCGCCGCGGAGAACCACTGCCGCCCGCCGTCGTCCGCCCAGGCGCTGGAGGAGCCACCCACCACGCCGGCCAGCCACCAGGGCGCCGTCGTCATCAGGGCCAGCCGGGCGACCACGCGTCGTCCGACGAGCGCGATGCCCAGACCGACGAGGGCGACGCAGAGGTAGAGCTCGGTGTGCAGCCCGGTCGGGATCAGGTGCAACCCGTGCAGGACGGCGAGCTGCGCGGCCAGCCAGGACGCCACAGGCCAGGTCGCGGTGGTCGGCGCGGCCAGGCCCAGGACCAGGAACACGACCGCGAGAACGACGGGGATGCCGGGCGTGCCGCCCAGCTCGGGCCGGCCGAGGTCGCCGGCGGCCACACCCAGCCCGGCCGCGCAGGCCGCGAGGATCTCCTCGGAGCTGCGCAGCCCGGTCCACGCTGCGCGCAGCGACAACCCGGCCGCGGTCGCGGCGAGGGTCAGCAGGAGCAGCCGCGCCAGGCCGCCCCCGTAGGCGGAGGCGACGGCGGCGCCCGCGCTGACCAGCAGGACCGCACCGACTCCGAGCAGGACCTGCGGCGGCCGCGCGCGGTAGGGCAGGGCCGGCAGCGGCGAGGTGCCGACGGACTCGCTCATACCGCCCCCTTCCCGTTCCCCCGAGGCGCTCCCACCGTAGGGGGGCGCAGCGGCGGGGGCACCCGGTCACCTGCTGCGGGCTGAGCCTGGAGCGCGGCCGGTGGGCAACGGGGGCCGGCGGAGGTGGCGCGGCGCCGGGCGGCCACCAGCGCGTCCCGGTCACGGGCGATGTCAGCGAGGGTCGCACCGATCCGGGCGACGACGAGAGCGGCGGTGCGGGCGGCGGCCGGCGGCCCGCAGGCGCGGCAGGGACCAGGGCCGATGTCACCCGTCGGCCGGCCGCAGACCGGACAGGCCGGTCCCCACGGGCCCGTGCTCGCGCTCATGCGCGCATCCTGCTGGCCGCGTGTGCGTGGGGAGGTTCCGGAGAGCAGCACGCCCGGGCGGGTGATGCCGCCCATGTCACTCCCGCAGAGTGCGTGGTATTACGCCTGGGACGCCTACCCTGGGATCAGTGATCACGACGACCGGCCTCGAGCTTCGCGCCGGCGCCCGCATCCTCATCAGTGACGCCGCACTCCGCGTGCAGCCCGGCGACCGCATCGGTCTGGTGGGCCGCAACGGCGCCGGCAAGACCACCACCCTCACCACGCTCGCCGGTGAGCGCGTCCCGCACGCCGGCTCCGTCGACACCGTCGGCGAGATCGGCTACCTGCCGCAGGACCCGCGCAGCGGTGACCTGGACATCACCGCCAGCGACCGCGTCCTCTCCGGTCGCGGCCTGGACGTGCTGCGCAACCAGCTGGTCAAGGCGCAGGTGGCCATGGCCGAGCCTGCCGACGACGACGAGCGCGACAAGGCGGTGCGCCGTTACGGCCGGCTGGAGGACCAGTTCGCCGCCATGGGCGGGTACGCCGCCGAGAGCGACGCGGCCCGCATCTGCACCAACCTCGGCCTGCCCGACCGAGTGCTCGCCCAGCCGCTGCGCACGCTCTCGGGCGGTCAGCGCCGGCGCGTCGAACTGGCCCGGATCCTCTTCTCCGACGCCGAGACGCTGCTGCTCGACGAGCCCACCAACCACCTCGACGCCGACTCGATCACCTGGCTGCGCGGCTTCCTGACGAGCCACCGCGGTGGGCTCATCGTCATCAGCCACGACGTCGAGCTGCTCGAGGCCGTCGTCAACAAGGTGTGGCATCTGGACGCCAACCGGGCCACCGTCGACATCTACAACCTCGGCTGGAAGCGGTACCTCCAGCAGCGGGAGACCGACGAGCGCCGCCGCAAGCAGGAACGCGCCAACACCGAGCGCAAGATCGACACGCTGAACGCCCAGGCGGACAAGATGCGGGCGAAGGCCACCAAGGCCAAGGCCGCGAAGAGCATGGACAAGCGGGCCGAGCGGCTGGCCTCCGGGTTGGCCGACGTCCGCGTCCAGGACAAGGTCGCGAAGCTGCGCTTCCCGACACCGGTCCAGTGCGGCCGGACGCCGCTCACCGCCGAGGGGCTCTCGAAGAGCTACGGATCGCTGGAGATCTTCACCGACGTCGACCTCGCCGTGGACCGCGGCACCCGGGTCGTCGTGCTCGGCCTCAACGGGGCGGGGAAGACGACGTTGCTGCGGATGCTGGCCGGAACCGAGACCCCCGACACCGGCGAGGTCAAGGCCGGGCACGGCCTGCGCGTGGGCTACTACGCGCAGGAGCACGAGACGATCGACATGGATCGCAGCGTGCTCGAGGTCATGCGGTCAGCGGCGCCCGACAGCACGGACACCGAGCTGCGCCGGATCCTGGGCGCCTTCCTCTTCTCCGGCGAGACCGTCGACCAGCGGGCCGGCACGCTCTCCGGCGGGGAGCGGACCCGGCTGGCCATGGCCACGCTGGTCGTCTCGGGTGCCAACGTGCTGCTGCTCGACGAGCCGACCAACAACCTCGACCCGGCCAGCCGTGAGCAGGTCCTCGAGGCGCTGCGCACCTACGCCGGGGCGATCGTGCTGGTCACGCACGACGAGGGCGCGGTGCACGCACTCAACCCCGACAAGGTCATCCTCCTGCCCGACGGCACCGAGGACAGCTGGAGCGAGGACTTCGCCGACCTGGTGTCCCTGGCCTAGAAGTCGTTCATCGTCGCGACGAGTGGAGCCCCGGAGGGTCTCCGCGAGGAACGACTGCGGGGCTCGGCGTGACCGGGGAGGCACGTGGCCGCGGTGTCGGCCGGAGGCGACAGATCACAGGGCCCCCGCGACCGGTCCACCTCGTTCTCGTTCCGGTTCACATGGCCGTCCCCGGCGGTGTGGGTGATCATGGGCGCGGGACGCCGTGGTCACCCGGACGGCGGCGCTCAGGGGACGGACTGCCAGACACCGGGGCCGGCGCGGGCGGCGCAGCCCGGTGCTGACGCGGGCCGGCGGCTGACACGGAGGGAAGTCATGGCCGACTCGAACACTGCGGATCTCGGCAAGGGCAAGCGCATCACCGGGGGTGACCGGTCGACGCTGGCCGACGACCTGCGCAAGCGCTACGACGGCGGCGAGAGCATCCGCTCCCTGGCCACGTCCACGAACCGCTCGTACGGATTCGTGCACCGGCTGCTGTCGGAATCCGGCGCCACCCTGCGCAGCCGCGGTGGGGCCAACCGGAATAGTAAGAAGGCGTGACCTCAAGAGAACCCGAGAACGACGGCTGGGTCCGCACCAGCCGGGACGGCGCCGTCCTCACCGTCACCCTTGACCGTTCCGACCAACTGAATGCGCAGACGCCTGCCACGTGGGCGGCCCTGGCGCAGATCGGTTCGTCGCTGGACGACGACGTCCGGGTGGTGATCGTCCGCGGCGCGGGCCGCTCGTTCTCGGCCGGCCTGGACCGCAGCCTGTTCAGCGCCGAGCCCGGAGTGGCCGGTGGCCTGGGCGACCTGGGCCGACGGCCGGCCGCGGAGGCCGAGGAACAGATCCGCGAGTACCAGGCGGGCTTCCGGTGGCTGCGCTCGCCGGGGATCGTCTCCGTGGCGGCGGTGCAGGGGCACGCGATCGGGGCCGGCTGCCAGCTGGCGCTCGCCTGTGACCTGCGGATCCTGACCGACGATGCGCAGCTGCGGCTGCCCGAGGCGACCCTGGGACTGGTGCCCGATCTGACGGGCACCAGCACGCTCGTGGAGCTGGTGGGCTACTCCCGCGCGCTGGAGATCTGCCTGACCGGGCGCGCGGTGAAGGCCGCCGAGGCGCACGCCATCGGGCTGGCCAACCTCGTCGTCCCGGCGGCCGAGCTGGACGGTGCCGTGGCGGATCTGGTGGCGGCGCTGACCGGGCCGCCCGTGGGTGCCGGCCGGGCGACGGCGGAGCTGGTGCGCTCCGCCGTCCGCAACGACTTCGCCGCGCAGGACGCCGCCGAGCGGGCCGCTCAGGTGCAGCGCCTGCAGGAACTCGTCGGAGGGCGCTGACAGACTGCTTCCGGAACAGCCCGGCCCGCGACGGTGTTGGCCGGTCGACGTGAAGGAGGCGGTGTGGACGTGAGTGGTCCGATGACCTCCATGGCTGCGATGCGGTCGTTCCGGCGGGATTCCTCGGTGACGGCCCGGGAGCTGCCGAAGGGAACGGTGCGCCGGATCCTCGGGATCGCGCGTCCCTACCGCCGAGAGCTGGCCTTCTTCTTGCTGCTCGTCGTCGTCTCCTCGGTGATCGGCGTGATCACCCCGCTGCTGGCCGGCGACATCATCAACCGGATCGCCGGTCTGAAAGGCACGGCGGGCGACATCGTCCGGATCGCGCTGGTCATCGCCGGTCTCGCGGTCGTCGACGCCGGGATCTCCCTCGGCACCCGGTGGTTCTCCGCGCGGATCGGCGAGGGCGTCATCTACGACCTGCGCAGCCGGGTCTTCGAGCACGTGCAGCGGATGCCGGTCGCCTTCTTCACCCGCACGCAGACCGGCGCACTGGTCAGCCGGCTGAACAACGACGTCATCGGCGCCCAGCAGGCGTTCACCTCGACGCTGTCGGGCGTCGTCTCCAACGTCATCGGGCTGGTGTTGACCGCCGGCGTGATGTTCTCCCTGTCCTGGCAGATCACGCTGCTGTCGCTGGTCCTCGTGCCGCTGTTCGTGCTGCCGGCCCGGCGGATCGGCAAGCGCCTGCAGGAGATCACCCGGGAGTCCTACGGGCTCAACGCGTCGATGAACGCCTCGATGACCGAGCGGTTCAACGTGGCCGGTGCCCTGCTGGTCAAGCTGTTCGGGCGGCCGTCGGCCGAGGCGGCGTCCTTCCGTGGCAGAGCGGCCCGGGTCCGCGACATCGGCGTCCTTTCGGCCATGTACGGGCGCACCTTCTTCACCGCCCTGACGCTGGTGGCCGCCCTGGCCACGGCCCTGGTCTACGGGCTCGGCGGCTGGCTGGCCTTCACCGGATCGCTGAGCGCCGGTGACGTCGTCGCCCTCGCGCTGCTGCTGTCGCGGCTCTACGGGCCGCTGACCGCGCTGGCCAACGTCCGGGTCGACGTCATGAGCGCCATGGTCAGCTTCGACCGGGTCTTCGAGGTCCTCGACCTGCAGCCGATGATCCGCGAGGCCCCCGACGCCGTCCCGGTGCCCGCCCGCGATCGGTCGATCGAGTTCGACGCCGTGTCGTTCAGCTACCCCTCCGCCGCCGACGTCTCGCTGCCGTCACTGGAGGAGGTGTCGCTGCCGGAGCACGGTGGGCCGATCGACGTCCTGCACGACGTCTCCTTCCGCGTCGAGCCCGGGCACCTCGTGGCGCTGGTCGGGCATTCCGGGGCTGGGAAGTCCACGATCGCGAACCTGGTGACCCGGCTCTACGACGTCACCGGCGGGAGCGTCCGGGTCGGCGGCATCGACGTCCGGGAGGCCACGCTGGACTCCCTGCGCGACGCCATCGGCGTCGTCAGTCAGGACGCGCACCTGTTCCACGACAGCATCCGGGCCAACCTCGTCTACGCCCGTCCCGAGGCATCGGAGGACGAACTCTGGACGGCGCTGGAGGGCGCTCGGATCGCGACGCTGGTGCGGTCGCTGCCCGAGGGCCTCGACACCGTCGTCGGCGACCGTGGCTACCGGATGTCCGGTGGGGAGAAGCAGCGGCTGGCCATCGCGCGCGTGCTGCTCAAGGGGCCGGGCATCGTGATCCTCGACGAGGCCACGGCCCACCTGGACAGCGAGTCCGAGGTCGCCGTGCAGCACGCGCTGGACGCCGCGCTCACCGGCCGGACCTCGCTGGTCATCGCGCACCGGCTGTCGACGATCCGTAGTGCCGACCAGATCCTCGTGATCGACAGCGGTCGCGTGACGGAGTCGGGCACGCACGCTGAGTTGCTGGCACTCGGGGGGCGTTACGCAGACCTCTACCGCACCCAGTTCGCTGACGGCGAGCGTCGAACGGTCGAGGTGGTCTGAGCACTAGCGTCACTCCTGTCCCAGTACCCGAGGAGGAGCAAGCGTGACGCAAGCGCACCCGTACGACGTCCAGATCCGTGCGCTCTACGGCCAGTTCATCGACGGCTGGAACCGGCGCAGCGGCGCGGCGGTCGCGGCCGGGTTCGCCGACGAGGGGGACATCATCGGCTTCGACGGCAGCCATCACCGCGGTCGGTTGGCGATCGCAGCCGACCTGCGCCAGGTGTTCGCCAGTCATCAGACCCCGGCTTACGTGGGGCTCGTCCGGTCGGTCCGGCCCGTGGCGCACGGCGTGGCGGTCCTGTTGGCCCACGCCGGGATGATCCCGCCGGACGGCAACGACCTGGACCCCGGTCTGAACACCGTGCACACGCTGGTCGCCGTCGACGAGGGCGGCCGCTGGAAGATCTCGCTCTTCCAGTCCACCCCCGCCGCCTGGCACCAGCACCCCGAGGCGCGCGAGACCCTCACCCAGGAGCTGCGCGGGCTACTGGCCCCGCAGTGACCGTGCTCGTCCCCGTCGCCGAACTCCTGGCGGCCGGCGGGCGGGTGGTCCTGCTCGACGTGCGGTGGGCGCTCGGCGACGACCAGGGGCGCGAGAAGTACCTGGGCGCTCACCTGCCCGGCGCCGTCTTCGTGGACCTCGAGACCGAGCTGGCGGACCCGCCGTCGGCCGCGGACGGCCGGCATCCCCTGCCGTCGTTACAGCGACTGCAGTCAGCGGCTCGGCGCTGGGGGATCCGCGACGGCGATGCCGTCGTCGCATACGACGCGACCGGTGGGCTTGCTGCGGCCCGGGCATGGTGGCTGCTTCGGTGGGGTGGTCTGCGCGACGTCCGACTGCTGGACGGCGGGCTGGACGCCTGGCGTCGGTCCGGCGGTCCGGTGGAGGCCGGCGACGTCGCCCCGGAGCCCGGGGACGTGACGCTCACCGGCGGCGGCATGCCGGTGCTGACCATCGACGAGGCCGCGGCGCTGCCGGCCTCCGGCGGGGTGCTGCTCGACGCGCGGGCGGGGGAGCGCTACCGCGGCGAGGTCGAGCCGGTCGACCCGCGGGCCGGTCACGTGCCCGGAGCAGTGAGTGCGCCGACCACCGTGAACCTCACCGTCGACGGGACCTTCCGTCCGCCGGACGAGCTGGCCGAGCGGTTCCGGGACCTCGGCGTGCGGCCGGGCGAGCCCGCGGGCGTCTACTGCGGCTCGGGCGTCACAGCTGCCCACGAGATAGCCGCCCTGGCCGCCGCAGGCATCGAGGCGGCGCTGTGGCCCGGCTCGTGGTCGCAGTGGTCGTCCGACCCTGACCGTCCCGCCGCGACCGGCCCGGCGCCCGGATGATCCCTGAGGACGGGGGGCCACCGACGTACTCCGTCCGTGGGCACCGACACCGCCCGCCCGACCGGCCCTCTCGTCCTCGTCGGCCTGGCCGGGCCGTGGGCACCTCCCGGTGGGCTGTCTCCACCTGGCGTCACCTGGCGTCACCTGGCGTCCGGTTTCGTGATGGCTGGTGCTGCCCCTCGCTGAGTCCCTGCTCGGGTGGCGCGGCTAACTCGAGCCCGGCGGCCCCGCGGCGTCGTAGCGGTCGAGCAGGATGGCGGCGATCCGGTCGTCGGGCAGCAGGGGAGCGGTGACGTGGTCGGCTCCCGCGCTCGCGAGCTTGTCGTGGAAGTGCCCCGGCGCCAGCAGGTAGCTGGCGACGACGACCCGCTGGGCTCCGGCCCGTCGTGCGGCGGCCACCGCATCGGGCACAGCGGGCAGGGCGGCGGAGCCGTAGCCCGTCGTCACCGGTCCGGCCCAGGTGCGTTGCAGCAGGTCGGCGGTGTTCTCCACGTCCGCGACCGCGCGCACGTCGCTCGACCCGGCTGCCGCGAGCACGACGGCCGTGCACGGGTCAGCCGGGTCCGCTCCCGCCGTGACCAGCCGGTCGTGCAGGACCTCGGCCAGCCGCGCGTCCGGACCGAGCGGGCGGGCCGCGACCGTGCCCGGCGACCCGGCTACCGCTCCGGCGATGTCGACGTGCACGTGGTACCCGCCCGAGAGCAGCAGCGGGACGACGATCGCGGGCCGGCCGGCGGCCGACAGCTCCGCGACGACGTCGACGACCGTGGGCGGCTGGACGTCGACGAACGCCGCCGCCGTCGTCAGCCCCGGCCGCAGCGCACGGGCGGCGAGCGCCAGTTCGGCGATCAGCCGGCGGCCGGTGGCATTCCGTGTGCCGTGCGCGCAGGCGACCAGGACCGGGACGCTCACAGCGAACGCAGGACGCCGCCGTCGACGGGGATCATCGCGCCGGACACGTAGGACGCCGCCGGCGAGAGCAGGAACGCCGCGACCCGGCCGAACTCCTCGGGACGGCCCACCCGGCGCAGCGGGATCCCTGCCTCGGTGCGGGACCGCATCGAGGCGGCGTCCCCTGAAGCGTCCTCGATCTCGGCGATCCGGTCGGTGGCGATCGTGCCGGGCATGAGCCCGAAGACCCGGATCCCGCGAGGCCCCAGCTCGTCGGCCAGCGCCTTGGCGGTCATGGCCAGGCCGGGGCGCAGGCCGTTGGAGATCGCCAGGTCGCCGATCGGCTGGCGGACCGAGGTGGAGAGGATGAAGCCGATCGCGGCCCCCTCACCGAGGTGCGGGACGAGTGCCTTCACCAGCCGGAGCGGCCCGAGCAGGACGCTCTCGAACGCTGTCCGCCAGTGCTCCTCGCCGGTCTCGAGCACCGTGCCGGGGGTCGGTCCGCCCACGCTGATCAGCAGGCCGTCGACCCGCGTCAGCTCGGTGCGTGCAGCGAAGGCAAGGTGCTGGGCGGCCTCGTGATCGGCCAGGTCGGCGGCCAGGCCGTGCGCGGCAGGGGCGCCGCCGAGCTCGGTGACCGCGTCGTTGACCGACCGGCGGGTGCGGGAGCTGATCAGCACCTGTGCCCCGTCGTCGACCAGGGCGCGGGCGGTCGCGAACCCCAGCCCCCGGCTCGCGCCGGTGAGCAGGAAGCCGCGACCGCCCAGCCCCAGGTCCATCGGTCAGGCGGCAGACCCGCGGAGGGACCGCAGCACGTACTGCATGATGCCGCCGTTGCGGTAGTAGTTCGCCTCACCGGGGGTGTCGATGCGCACTCGCGCGTCGAACTCGACGTCCCCCGCCTTGACCTTCACGGTGCGCGGCGTCTCGGCGTCGTTGAGCGCCGTGATCCCGGTGATCGTGAACTCCTCGTCGCCGGTCAGACCCAGCGACTTCGCGTTCTGGCCCTCGGGGTACTGCAGCGGCAGCACGCCCATGCCGATCAGGTTCGAGCGGTGGATGCGCTCGTAGCTCGCGGCGATGACCGCCTTGACCCCGAGCAGTGCCGTCCCCTTGGCCGCCCAGTCACGCGACGAGCCGGAGCCGTACTCCTTGCCGGCCAGCACGACCAGCGGGATGCCGGCGTCGATGTAGGCGCGGGAGGCGTCGTAGATCG
>JAOPWM010000194.1 GCA_025965695.1 Blastococcus sp. | reverse complement strand
GCGCCAACTCCTTCACCTCGTTCGCCACCACGGCGAAGCCCTTGCCGGCCTCCCCGGCCCGCGCCGCCTCGATGGTGGCGTTCAGGGCCAGCAGGTTCGTCTGCTCCGCGATGCTGGTGATCACCTTCACCACGTTGCCGATCTCCGCGGAGGAGGCCCCGAGCTTGGCGACCGTGGCGGTCGTCGCGGCCGCGGCATCGACCGCGCGACTGGCGACCTCGCTGGCCTCCGCCGCGTTACTGGCAATCTCGCGGATGGAGGCACCCATCTGCTCGGCACCGGCGGCGACGGTCTCGACGCTGCGGGAGACCTCCTCGGCGGCCGAGGCGACGACGCCCGACTGCACCGAGGTCTCCTCCGCCGAGGCGGCGATCTGCGCCGAGTGGGCGGACAGTTCCTCCGAGGAGGAGGCGACGGCGTCGGCCGAGGTGGCCACGCCGGCCAGGACCTCCCGCAGGCTGATCTGGGCGGCGTCGAGCGAGGCGGCCATCTGGCCGACCTCGTCCTTCGATCGGACGCCGGTGACGACGGTGAGGTTGCCGGAGGCGAGCGCCTCCAGGGACGCCTTGACCAGCTTCACGGGGCCGGTGATCGACTTCATGGTCAGCCAGCTGACCAGGCCGATGAGCACGACACCAACGAGGGCGATGAGCAGGCTCACCGTCTGGGAGCGGGCGATCGCATCCCCGAGCCGGGTCTCCGCCGCCGCACTCTCGGCTTCGAGCGCGTCCTTCGCCGTGCCGACGGCGCCGTCGGTGAGGTCGTTCGCCGTCTGGATGTCCTCCCACGCCAGACGCGTCGCCGCCTGGTCGGCGACCGCGGTGTCGATGAACGTGGAGATGGCGTCCGTGTAGGCCTTGTAGCTGTCGGCCAGGCCGGCGACCGCGTCGGCGCTGGCACCGGTCAGCGGGATGGGTCCGAGCTCGTCGAGCATGGCCTGCGGGGTGGCGATGTCGTCGGCCAGCTCCGACAGCTGCTCCGACGGGTCGTCCCGGACGAGAGCCTTGAACCCGTCGACCTTCAGCTCGCTGGCCCTGGTGTCGAGCTGGAGCACCAGCTCCTGGGCGTGGTTCAGGTCGATCAGCTCGGTGTTGGCGGCGCGCACGGAGCCGTTGCCGACCAGCATCGAGGCCAGCACTCCGCCGACGGCGAGGACCACGACGCCGACCAGAACAGTGAACTTCACCGCCAGCGGCCGGTCGGCAAACCAACCGGACCGCCGCGGCGCAGCGGGGGAGGGGGCAGTGGAAATCACAGGAAACCGTCCTGGGGATGTCGCATCGGGCGCCACCCGGCTGTGGTGACACGGTTATTGTTGTGACTCCAGACACTCCGGCGGCGTCTTATGACCCATGACCCGGACAATTGTTATGCGCAGAACGGGTCAGCAGATCAGCCGCGGACATATGTCGACAACGCCCGCGCAGTCACCGGACCACGATGACCGGCTCGAGCGGTGAATTACCTGGTCCGCGCCATTCGGCGTCGGTAATGTCGACAGCATTGCGGCGACGACTCCCCGACGGCGCCACCGGTCACTTCCGCCCGGCGGAGACACGCGTCACAGAAGGGGGGCTCAGGCGAGCAGGTCACCGAGGCGGCGCAGCACGGCGAGCGCGCCGGCGGGGTCGGCGACCCGATGACGGGCGTCCGTGGGGCCGTCCCCGATCTTGACCGTGAGGTCATCGGGCCGCAGTGCGCGGAAGGCGTCCTCGTCGGTGACGTCGTCGCCGAGGTACATCGCCGCGGCGTCGTCGAGTTCGGTGATCAGTCGCCGCAGCGCCGTGCCCTTGTCCGCGTCGGTGACGGCGACCTCGAGGACGTTCTTGCCCGGCTTCAACGTCAGTGACGAATCCACGAGCGTGCCGGCCCGCTCCAGCACCGAAGCCGCAACCGCGCGGTCCTGGACCATGCGAACGTGCACGGCCACGCTCGCCGGCTTGATCTCGAGGCGGGCGCCCGGGACGTCGGCGACGGCCGGCGCCAGAACCGCGGCCAGCTCGTCGCGCCGGTGTGCGAGGTCTCCGGCGAGCGGGCCGTCGAACTCCTCGCCGTGACTGCCCACCCAGCGGAACGGTCCCGACAGCCCACTGGTCGCCTGCAGGTCCTCCACGCCCCGCCCGCTGACGATCGCCACCGTCACGCCGGGCACGCCGGCCAGGCGGGCCAGCGTCTCGGCGACACCCTCCTCCGGCACCGCCGCCGACGGCTCGTCCCGCAGCCGGGCGAGGACTCCGTCATAGTCGCTCGCGACGAGCAGCGGACGACGGCTGGCGAACTCGGCCAGCGCCGCGTCCAGCTCCGCCGGGAGGTCGCTCACTCCTGGGCTCCGGCTCATTCCTGGGCCCGCGTCACCCTTGGGCAAGCGTCATCCCTGGGCTCCGCCACGGTCCCGCGAGAGCGGGGCCGACTCACGGCCGGCCTCCCGGCCGGTCGGCTGGCCGGCAGCCTGACCGCGGAGCGCGTCGAAGAAGGAGTTCGCCCAGTGCTCGAGATCGTTCCGGGCGAGATGGCGGCGCATCGCCCGCATCCGCTTGGCGCCCTCGGTCGCATCCATCCGCAGGGCGCGGACCAACTGGCTCTTCACCCCGGCGATGTCGTGCGGATTGACCAGGAAGGCCTGCTTGAGCTCCGCGGCTGCGCCGGCGAACTCCGACAGGACGAGCGCCCCGCCGAGGTCACCCCGGGCGGCGACGTACTCCTTCGCGACCAGATTCATCCCGTCGCGGTACGGGGTCACGAGCATGACGTCGGCCGCCCGGTACAGCGCGGCCAGCTCCTCACGGGGCATCGATTGGTTGAAGTAGTGGACCGCCGGGCCGGCGATCGAGCCGAAGACCCCGTTGATGTGGCCCACCTGCTGCTCGATCGTCTCCCGCATGTGGACGTAGTGCTCGACGCGTTCGCGGCTCGGGGTGGCCACCTGCACCAGGACGGTGTCCGGGGCCTCGACCGCGCCGTCCTCGAGCAGCTCCTCGAAAGCGGCCAGGCGCACACCGATGCCCTTGGTGTAGTCCAGCCGGTCCACGCCCAGGATGATCTTCGACGGGTTGCCCAGCTCCTTGCGGATCTCCTCCGCCCGGGCCAGCACCTCGGGGGAGCGGGCCAGCTCGTCGAACGCGGCGACGTCGATGGAGATCGGGAAGGCGCGGGCGGCCACCGTCCGGCCGTCGTACTCGACGACCTGACCGCGAGCCGGCAGATCGTGCAGTCGGCGGGCGAGCTGGACGAAGTTCGTCGCGGCCGCCGGGCGCTGGAAGCCGACCAGGTCGGCACCGAGCAGCCCTTCCACGATCGCCGACCGCCACGGCAACTGGGTGAACAGCTCGTACGGCGGGAAGGGGATGTGCAGGAAGAAGCCGATGGTGAGGTCCGGCCGCTGTTGGCGCAGCAGCGCCGGGACCAGTTGCAGCTGATAGTCGTGCACCCAGACGATGGCGTTCTCGGCGGCGACGGCCGCGGCCCGCTCGGCGAACCGCTTGTTGACCTGCACGTAGGTGTCCCACCAGGCCCGGTGGTACTCCGGCTTCTCGACGACGTCGTGGTAGAGCGGCCACAAGGACGCGTTCGACATGCCCTCGTAGTAGCGGTCGACCTCTTCCTCGGTCAGCGGCACCGGGATCAGCGACATCCCGCCGGACTCGAAGGGTTCCGGGGCCTCGCCGGCCGAGCCGGACCAACCCACCCACGCGCCGCCGCGGCCGGCCACGAAGGGCTCCAGCGCAGTGACGAGGCCTCCGGGGCTGCGCTGCCATCGCGTGGTGCCGTCGGGATCGGTCACCTGGTCGACCGGGAGCCGGTTGGCGACGACGACCACAGGACTGTCCGCCCCCGTGTGCTGCTCCGTCTTGTCCGCCATACCGCCCCCGACCCTACCGACCGGCCGGGATCAGAGCAGCCCGGCCAGTCCGTGACCGGCCGCGGCGGCACCCACGCCGAGGACGAGCGTCGCGATCAGGTAGGCGACCGCCCGCCCGAGTACCCGTTCCTCCACCAGCCGGACGACGTCGGCGCCGAACGTGGAGAAGGTGGTGAGGGCCCCGCAGAAGCCGACACCCACCAGGGCGACCATCCACTCCGGCACGTCGGCCAGGCCGAGGACCACACCGAGGAGGGCGCTGCCGGCGACGTTCACGGCCAGGGTCCCGACTGCCGGGTCACGCCCCGTCCGGATCGCCCGCCGGGAAGCGAACAGCCGCAGCGGCGCCCCCACCAGAGCACCCGCGACGACCAGCAGCGGCGTCACGGGTGGGCCTCGCCGACGACCCTGCGGGCGGTCACCGCGCCCAGCGCGACCGCCAGCACCCCGCCGACGACGGACAACAGCAGGTAGGCCACCGCCGTGAGCGCCGCACCCCCACGGGTCAGGTCGACGATCTCGACGGCGAACGTCGAGTACGTGGTGTAGCCGCCGAGCACGCCGACACCGACGAAGGGCCGCACCCACGAGGGCTCGGGGACGCGGGCGGCCAGGACCGCGAAGAGCGCGCCGAGCAGCAGGCAGCCGGTGAGGTTGATCAGCAGGGTCGACCAGGGCCAGGCGCCGGGGGAGTGCGGCAGGGCCTCCGCGACCGCCCAGCGGGCCAGCGCGCCCAGGGCACCGCCCAGCGCGGCGAGCAGGTAGATCACGACGAGAGTGTGCCGTCAGCGACGGCGGGTCTCCGGGAAGAGCAGGTCGAGGAAGCGCTCGGCGACCGGCTGCGGCTCGTGGTTGGCCAGCCCGGGCCGCTCGTTCGCCTCGATGAAGACGTAGTCGGGGCTCTCGACGTCGGGCACCAGGAAGTCCAGCCCGGTCACCGGGATGTCGAGGGCCGCGGCGGCGCGCACCGAGGCGCTCGCGATCTCCGGGTGCAGGCGGGCGGTGACGTCCTCGATCGTCCCGCCGGTGTGCAGGTTCGCCGTGCGCCGGACGCGGATCCGCTCTCCGTTCGGCGGGACGTCGTCCATGCCGTAGCCGCTGTCGGCCACGACCTCCGCGGTGGTCTCGTCCAGCGGGATCCGCGACTCACCGCCGGTGGCCCGCTCCCGCCGTCGGCTGGTCGAGCGGACGAGCTCGGTGACGGTGTGCCGCCCGTCGCCGACGACCTCGGCCGGCCGGCGCACCGCCGCGGCCACGACGTTGCGGTCGATGACGATCACCCGCAGGTCCTCGCCGTCCACCAGTTCCTCGACGAGAACATCAGGACAGAACTGCAGCGCGAGGGTGACCGCCCGCTCCAGCCCGGTCTCGTCCCGCACGCCGACGGTGATCCCCCGGCCCTGTTCGCCGCGCGCAGGCTTGACCACCACGGCACCGACCTCGCCCATGAGCGCGATCGCCTCGCCGAGATCGCGCTCGCCGGCGACGGCGCCACGGGCAACGCGCACCCCGGCCCGCTCCATGATCCGGCGGGTCAGCCGCTTGTCGTCGCAGCGGCTCATCGCCACGGCACTGGTGAACTCCGACAGCGACTCGAGGGTGACCACGGTCCGGCCGCCGACCGACAGACGCAGCTCGCCGGACTCGGCGTCGGTCACCTCGACCCGGATCCCGCGGCGCAGCGCCTCATCGGCGACGATCGTCGCGTAGGGGTTGAGGTCCCCCAGACCCGGCGGGCGGGCGGCGAACAGCGGGGTGTTGATCGGGTTCTTGCGCTTGACGCAGACCGCCGCCACCCGGGTGAAACCGAGCTTGCGATAGAGGTGGATGGCGCCCTCGTTGTCGTGCATCACCGACAGGTCGAGATAGGACCGGCCGCGGCCGACGTAGCGCTCGGCCAGGACCCGCACCAGCGCCTCACCGGTCCCGGTCGGGGCGTCCTGGGCGCGCACCGCCAGGCACCACAGGCTGGTGCCGCCCTCCGGGTCCCCGAACGCGAGCTCGTGGTCGACACCGGTGACGGTGCCGACGATCTTCCCGGTCCGCCGGTCCTCGGCGACGAGATAGGTGAAGCAGCGGGTGCGGTGGTTGCCCCACATGACGTCGGCGTCGCCGACCACCATCCCGTTGAGGGCGTAGATCTCGTTGATCTCGTCCATCTCGGCCTGCGAGGTCACCGTCCGCACGAAGACGCCGCGGATCAGCTCCGACCGGGGCCGGTAGCGGTGGAGGTCGAGGCGATAGGTGTAGCTCGGGTCGATGAACAGCTCGTCCGGCGCGAGGCCGACCAGGACGTGCGGGTCCCGCGGATAGATGCAGATGTCGCGCTCACCGGTCTCCTCGGCCCGCAGCGCGTCGACGATGCCATGTAGATCGGAGAAGGTCTGGCCGAAGACCAGCCGCCCCCAGCCGAGGTCGAGGACGACGTCGGACGCCATGCCCTGGAGCTGGTGCGCGGAGGGCTGGGTCCAGGACCGGCTGGTGATGGCCGGCGCCGAGGGCACCGCCGTCCGCCGGCGGCGCCCGGCCACCCGGGGTGTCGTCGTCATGGTGTGATCGTCACGTCAGGCCGCGTGCGTCTGCAGCCAGAGCTCGAGCAGGCCCAGTTGCCAGAGCTTGTTGCCCTTCAGCGGGGTGAGCTCGCCGTTCGGGTCGGCAATGAGCTCCCGGACGTACTCGGGCCGGAACATCCCGCGTTCGCGGGCGGCGTCGGTGGACAGCGCGTCGCGCACCAGGTCGAGCACCTTGCCCTCGAGGTGGGTGATCGCCGGCACCGGGAAGTAGCCCTTGGGCCGGTCGATGACCTCCGGCGGGATGATCCGGCGGCCGATCGCCTTGAGCACGCCCTTGCCGCCGTCTGCCAGCTTGAGCTCCGGCGGGCACATGGCGGCCAGTTCGACCAGGTCGTGATCGAGGAAGGGCACCCGTGCCTCCAGTCCCCAGGCCATGGACATGTTGTCCACGCGCTTCACCGGGTCGTCGACGAGCATGATCTCGCTGTCGAGTCGCAGCGCGGCGTCCACCGCGGTCTCGGCACCGGGCCCGGACATGTGCTGGCGGACGAACTCCAGGCTCGGGTCCGCAGGCAGGGCGTACCGGCCGGAGACGACCCGTCCCATCGCTGCGTGGTCGCGGTCGAAAAACCGCTTCGCGTACTCCCGGATCGCCGCCTCGCGCCCGAGGCGCGCCAGCGGGGGGTACCAGTGGTAGCCGGCGAAGACCTCGTCAGCGCCCTGCCCGGACTGCACGACCCGGATCGACTGGCTGACCCGCTCGCTGAGCAGGTCGAAGGCGACGACGTCGTGGCTGACCATCGGCTCGGCCATCGCACCGATCGCGTGCGCGAGCGACCCGGCCAGCTCGTCGGAATCCACCCGGATGCGGTGGTGGTCGGTGCCGAAGTGCTCGGCGATCACGTCGGAGTAGGCGAACTCGTCACCCTCCTGGCCCCCGACGGACTCGAAGCCGATCGAGTAGGTCGCCAGGCCCGTCTGTCCCTCCTGCGCGAGCAGGCCGACGATCAGGCTGGAGTCCAGCCCCCCCGAGAGCAGCACACCGACGGGGATGTCGGCGACCAGCCGCCGGCGGACGGCGGTCCGCAGCGCCTCCTCGATGGCGTCCTCCCAGTCGCGGGCAGACCAGTTCGCGTGCTCGGGACGCCGCTCGTAGCGCGGCTCCCAGTAGCGCCGCTCGGTGCTCGAGCCGTCGGCCTCGATCACCCGGACGGTGGCCGGCGGCAGTTTGCGGACGCCGTTGAGCAGGGTGCGCGGCGCGGGGACGACGGCGTGCCAGGTCAGGTAGTGGTGCAGCGCGACCGGGTCGATCGAGGTGTCGACGTCGCCGGCCTTCAGGAGAGCCGGCAGCGTCGAGGCGAACCGCAGCCGACCCGGCGTCTCGGCGAGGTAGAGCGGCTTGATGCCCAGGCGGTCGCGGGCCAGGACGACGCGGCCGGTGTCCCGCTCGTGGATGGCGAAGGCGAACATGCCGTGCAGGTGCGAGACGACGTCGGTGCCCCAGTGGTGATAGCCCTTGAGGATCACCTCGGTGTCGCTGTGGGAGAAGAAGCGGTAGCCGTGGCCCTCCAGCTCGGCCCGCAGCTCCTGGTAGTCGTAGATGCAGCCGTTGAAGACCGCCGTCAGCCCCAGCTCGTTGTCGACCATGGGCTGGGACCCGCAGGTGGACAGGTCGATGACCGACAGCCGCCGGTGGCCGAACGCCACCCGGCCGTTGCTCCAGGACCCCTGCCCGTCCGGGCCGCGGGGCACGAGAGCCTGGACCATCCGCGCGACGGCGGTCGTGTCGGCGAGGGATCCGTCGAAGGTGATCTCGCCGCAGAGGCCGCACATGCAGACTGATCTAACCCGTGCCGGAAGAGCCCCGCGACGCGAGGACGGCCGTGCGTGGCGTAGTTCACGCCACCGAAACGTCGGCCCGGCCGCAGGGCGTCGTCAGCCCGGCCGCAGGGCGTCGAGCGCCTCCACCGCGTCCCGGCTGATGCCGTGCACCCACGGTGTTCCACGTGGAACCGGGGCCGACGTCCCTTCAGGCAGCCACCCCGCGTCGCTACCGTTCCGGCATCGGGGGCCGCACCTACCTGGGGGTCCTCATGGAGTTCGTCGCGCTCATGCGTTTCCGTCCCTCCGTTCCCGCCGCCGAGCGCGATGCGGCGCTGATGCGCCGAGCGGCGTGGCAGTACCCGGACGGGGTCACGATGATCGCCGAGTACTGGCCCGTGTCGGGGGAGTACCAGGTCGTCACCGTGTTCGCCGCGGAGACGGTCGCCCCGATCATGGAGATCGAGTTCGAATGGAACGACGCCTTCGACATCTCCGTGTACCCGGCGGTCTCCGCCGAGGAAGGGCTACGGGTGGGCCCCGAGGTCTTCCGCCGTCTGCCCCGGATGCAGCAGTCCGGCTGATCGGGGCGCCACCGCGTCGCCGGTCGGTCAGCCCGTCGTGAGCCGCTCCACCGCCGCGACGACGTCCACCAGGCCGGTGCCCTTGTCGTAGGACGTCGGGTAGCCGTCGACGCTCGTGTACGCCGCACCGTCGGTGTAGCGGTAGGCGGTGCCCTTCAGCGCGGCCTCGATCTCCGCCGGCGTCGCCGCGGGGTCGGCCTGGAAGAGCTGGGCCACGATCCCGGCGATGTGCGGAGCGGCCATCGAGGTCCCGCTGATGGTGTTGAAGGTGCCGATGTCGAGCGCTCCCGGGCCGTTCTTGGGCGCCAGGCCCGTCGAGCAGATCGGCAGGTACAGGCGGCAGGAGGAGTCGATGTCCTCACCGGGCGCGGAGAGGTCCGGCCAGGTGGAGGGGTCCGTGGCGTCGCCGCGCGAGGAGTAGGTGCTGACGACACCGTCCCGGGTGCCGGTCGCCTGGTCGTAGTAGGAGGCGACGGAGAGGATGCCGCCGGTCGGGTCCTGGCCGGGCGGGTTGGTGACCGACGCGGAGCCGTCCCCACCGTCGTTACCGGCCGCCCACACGGTCACCACACCGTCGGCCGCCAGGGCGCGCTGCAGCTTCACGGTCGCCGAGTTCGGGTCGAACGAGCCGCCGCCGGTCGGGCCGTAGGAGTTGTTGGTGACCTTGATCGGCGGGCAGGTGCTGGCCGGAACGCCCGCGCCGCACGGGTGGTCGTGGTTCTCCAGCACCCAGTTCAGCGCCGAGTCCGCGCCGACGATCAGCAGCACCGCGCCGGTCGAGATGGACACCAGGCTCGCGCCGGGAGCCGCACCCTGCAGCTGCGTGCCGTCGGACAGCGTGGTCGGGCGGCCGGCGACGATGCCGTTCACGTGCGTGCCGTGCCCGCCGCCGGAGACGGTGTCGGTGTCGAGGAAGCCAGGCACCGGGAGCACGCAGTCCGTGCGCTGCGTCGACTCGTCCAGGCAGACGCTCTTCAGGCTGGCCACCACTGCACTGCCGCCGTCGGCGTTCTGTAGGTACGGGTGGGTCGGGTCGACGCCGGAGTCGATCACGGCGACGGAGACGCCCCTGCCGTCCAGCGCCTGGCCGTTCGCACCGGTCAGCGTCGACACGGCCTCGGCCCCGCGGGTCGCGGTGTTGGAGGTCTCGTCGAGGAATGCGATGGGGCTGTTGCCCTCGAGATAGGTGACGCCCGGCTGCGATCGCGCCGACCGGATCTGGGCGGGCGTGCCGGAGGCGACGGCAACGCCGATCCGCTCGAACTCGGTGACCAGCCGCATCCCGGTGGCGGCGACCGCGGCGTGGGCGGCGGCGATGTCCGTCCCGTGCACCAGCACCGTCGTCGGGGTGGCTGCTGACAGGGTGCCGAGCTGCCCGGCCAGGAAGTCCTGGACCGGCGCGAGCGAGGGGGTGGCGTGGGCGGGAGTGGCGATCAGGGCGCCGATGACGAGCGCGCCGCTCACCGCCCCCAGGCTTCGGCGGAACGACCGGCTCGCACTCGGGCTCATTGCACTCCTCGGAGGATCACGACCGCAGGGTCGGAACTGTGTGCGCTGTCTCAACGAGGGATCACCGGGGGAGTTACTGGTCCGTAACGGGGCGCGTTCGGCCGATACGGGTTACCGAGGGCCGCCCGCGGGCAGGAGCCCGTCATGCGTACACGGACATTGGGTGACCTGACCGTCCCGGCCGAGGGGCTGGGCTGCATGGGAATGAGCGAGTTCTACGGCACCGGCGACCAGCAGGAGGCCGAACGGACCATCCAGCGCGCCCTCGACCTCGGCATCACCTTCCTCGACACCGCCGACATGTACGGCCCGTTCACCAACGAACGACTCGTCGGGCAAGCCATCGCCGGCCGCCGCGACGAGGTCGTCCTCGCCACCAAGTTCGGTAACGAGCGCGGCGAGGACGGCTCCTTCCGCGGCGTCAACGGCAAGCCGGACTACGTCCGGAAGGCCTGTGACGCCTCTCTGAGCCGGCTGGGCGTCGACGTGATCGACCTCTATTACCAGCACCGCGTGGACACCACGGTTCCTGTCGAGGACACGTGGGGGGCGCTCAAGGAGCTCGTCGACGCCGGGAAGATCCGGTATGCCGGCATCTCCGAGGCCGCCCCGGAGACGATCCGCCGGGCCCACGCAGTGCAGCCGGTGACCGCGGTGCAGACGGAGTACTCGCTGTGGACCCGCGATCCCGAGGACGACGGGGTGCTCGCCACCTGCGCCGAGCTCGGCATCGGTTTCGTGGCCTACTCACCGATCGGCCGGGGCTTCCTCTCCGGTCAGATCCGCAGCATCGAGGACCTCGCGGCCAACGACTTCCGGCGGCGCAACCCGCGCTTCCAGGGGGAGGCGTTCGAACAGAACCTGCGGCTGGTCGACCGGGTGCGGGAGATCGCCGATGAGAAGGGCGTCACGGCGAGCCAGCTGGCCCTCGCGTGGGTGATGGCGCAGAGCGACCGGCCCGGCGGGCGGGCGGGGAATCCGACGATCGTCCCGATCCCGGGCACCAAGCGGGTGGCCTACCTGGAGGAGAACGCCGCCGCCGTCGACATCGAGCTGACTGACGACGACCTCCGCCGGCTCGACGAGGCGGCTCCCGTCGGCGCGGCCGTCGGCGACCGCTATCCGGACATGTCCAGCGTCCACCGCTGACCGACATCCGCCGCGATCATGAAGCGGGCGGGGCCACACGCGGGCAGCCGACGGCGCGTCGCCACCGGGACTTCATGATCGTCGCGGAGCACGGGGAACGGGTCGGTGCCGGGCCGGTGCCGTCCAGGTACGAGGATGGGCGCGTGCCGACCGTCGCCGACCAGTCACCCGCCCCGACGGACAGCTGCCGGTGACGGCGTTCCTGGTGGGCGCGATCACGGCGGTCGCGGTGCTGCTCGCGGTCCTGGGCGTCGCCTCGACGCTCGCGCGGCGGCGGATCGGCCTGCTGCACCTGGGCGTCGCGGGCGTGCTGGAGGTGCTCCTGCTGGTCCAGGCAGCCGTCGCCGGGATCGCGATGCTCGGCGGCGACACCCCGGCGGACACCCCGACGTTCCTCGGCTACCTGGGCGGCATCGTGCTGGTTCCGGTCGCCGGTGGGCTGTGGGCGCGCTCGGAGCAGACCCGGTGGGCCGGGACGGTCATGGCGGTCGCTGCCGCAGTCGTCGGTGTCATGGCGTGGCGACTCCTCCAGTTGTGGGAGGCGGCCCGTGCCTGAGAAGCGCACCCGTGAGGACCTGGCCCTGGGGGCCCCCGCGGTCGAGGGCGGCGGGGGTTCGCCGGGCGGCAGCGGCGCCGGACGGGTGCTGGTCGCCGTCTACGGCACCTTCGCCCTGGCCGCCGGGGCCCGGGCGGGCGTCCAGCTCGGCACCCGCTTCTCCGAGGCGCCGGTGGCCTACCTGCTGTCGGCCTTCGCGGCAGTCGTCTACATCGTGGCCACGGTCGGCCTGGTCCGCGGTGGCCGAGGGGGGCGACGAACAGCGCTGGCCGCGATCAGCGTCGAACTGGTCGGCGTCCTCGTCGTCGGCACGCTCTCCCTGACCGACCGCGCCGCGTTCCCCGACGAGACGGTCTGGTCCGCCTACGGCCGCGGCTACTACTTCGTGCCGCTCGTCCTGCCCGTCCTCGGGCTGCTGCTGCTCCGGCGCACGGGTCAGAAGTCGCCGCCGCCGAAGTCGCCACCCCCGAAGTCGCCGCCGCCGAAGTCCCCGTAGTCGCTCCCCCCGCCGCCGTAGCCGTTGTCGGCCCCGCCGGAGAAGTCACCGCCCGGGTCGCCCCCGCCGCCGTCGGCCTGGGCCCCGTCCTGGTACCCGTCGGCGTAGGCCTCCTCGTCGCCGCCGCCGAACAGGCCGCCGTCCCCCATGCCGGTGTCGAAGAGGGCGTCGGCGACGGCCGTGCCGATGACCAGGCCGCCGATCGTGCCGAGCAGGCTGCCGCCGATCATGCTGCCGATGCCCGGCCCCCCGTAGCCGCCGCCATAACCCCCGCCATAACCCCCGCCGTAGCCGCCGCGGCCGTAACCCCCGCCGGCCCCGTATCCCGGGCCGTAGCCCCCGAGCGCCCGCTCCAGCGTCCCGGGCTGCCGCATCTCGGCGCGGGTGGCCACCCGCGCCAGGGTCTCCGGGTCATCGGTCCGCGGCCGCTCGCCGGCCGGGACGGCGGCCGCCAGCTGGGCCAGCACCTGCTGGCGCTGATCGGGAGTCAGCTGGGCGAAGGCCTCCGCGTGCGCCTGCTCGATCTGCTCGGGCGGGGCGGTCCGCAGCAGGTACCGGTACCGGGCGACGGCCTGCTCGTCGGGCAACCGCTCGTTGCGGCCGCCGGCCGGGTACTGGGGTTGCCGGTACTGACCGCGGTCCTGCGGGCGGTCACGGCGGCCGAACAGCCGATCGAGCACTCCCATGGCGTTCCTCTCCAGAGCGGCGCAGACCGGTCCACCCCCGGTGACGAACAGGCCTGCACCGGGGTTCCCCGGAACGGGATCGCCCACACGCGGTGCCCAGCGGCGGGCGACAGGGCTGGTCAGACGTGAGGCATCGCATGAATAGATCGGTGGGGCACGGTTAAATATGGATCGTGCCGTCCGAGCGCGATCGTCCCCACACCCTGCCGGCGCCGTCCCGTGCGCTGGAGGCCGCCGCCGACCTTGCCGGTGCCGCCGGAGCCGTCGCGACGGCGACCAGGGACGGCGACCGCGAGCTCGGTCAGCAGGCCGGCATCGTCACCGCCGCCAGCGCCGCCGTCTCGCGCCACAGCGGCCAGAGTGCGCACGCGACCCTCCCGGGCGTCCTGGCCGACGTGCCGGTGGCCGTCCTCGTCATCGACCAGAAGTCCAGCTCCGTCATCTACGCCAACAGCGCCGCCGTCGAGCTGGCCGGCAACGTGGGTCTGCCCGTCGATGCCGATGCCTGGGGCGCCGCGGCCGGTCTCACCGACCTCTCGGGGGGGCCGCTGGCGAGCAGCAGCGGCCCGCTGTCCACCGTCGCGCAGGGTCGGCCGATCACCGGCGAGGCCGTGCGGCTCTCCCCGGGCACGAGCACCGAGCGCGAGCGCGCCGACGCCGACGACGGCCACGGCGACCAGCTGCTCTGGGTCACCGGCTTCCCCCTGTCGCAGGTCGACAGCGTCGAGCAGCTCGCCCTCGTCGTGTTCCTGCAGCTGGACCCGCTGGAGGACACCGCCGACCCGGAGGCCTACCTCCAGGCGCTGCGGGAACGGGCGGTGATCGCCACCGACATCACCTTCACCATCACCGACCCGCGGGAGCCGGACAACCCGCTGGTGTGGGTCAACCCGTCGTTCACGCGGATCACCGGCTACGAGCCCGACGAGGTCGTCGGGCGCAACTGCCGCTTCCTGCAGGGGCCGGCGACCGACCCCGCCGCCGTGTCCCAGATCCGCAGCGCGCTGGAGGAGCGGCGCACGGTGACGACGACGCTGCTCAACTACCGCAAGGACGGCTCCGCCTTCTGGAACCAGCTGTCGGTGAGCCCTGTCTTCGACGGCGAGGGCACGCTCGTGAGCTTCGTCGGGGTGCAGACCGACGTCACCGAGCGCGTGCGGGTCGAGCGGGAGCGGGAATCGGCCTTCGCCGCCGAGCAGGCCGCGCGGCGGGAGGCCGAGCTGGCCCGGTCCATCGCGGAGCAGGCGCGGTCCGACGCCGAGCGGGCACAGGCCGACGCCGAACGGGCACAGAACCGGCTCGCCCTCATGGCCGAGGTGACGAGCGCGCTGATCGCCACGCTCGACATGACCGAACTGCTCGACCGGCTGGCCACGCTCTGCGTCCCCCGGCTCGCCGACTGGGTCTTCCTGACCCTGGTCGACCAGTACGGCGAGGTTCGGGAGACCGCATCCCGCCACCGCGACGGCCGGCAGGCCGAGCTCCAGGAGTTCAGCGCCCTCCATGCCCGGCACCTGCCGCCCGCGTCCCCGAGCCGGCGCAGCATCACCACCTCCCGCTCGGTGCTGGTCGACGACCTGTCGGACCAGGTCCGGGAGCAGCTGATCGTCCATCCGGGGGCGCGGGAGGCGTTCGAGAAGCTGGGCGGCACGTCCGCCCTGACCGTGCCGATGGTCGCCCGACGGCGGACGCTCGGCGCCCTCGCCCTGGTCATGACGTCACCGGACCGGACGTTCAGCCGGGACGACGTCGAGCTGGCCGAGGACCTTGCCGCCCGTGCCGCACTCGCCATGGACAACGTCCGGCTCTACCAGCAGGAGCACACCGTCGCCGACACCCTCCAGCGGTCCCTGCTGCCGGAGCTGCCGTTCGTCGCCGGGATCGAGTCGGCCGCCCACTACGTCAGCGCCTCGTCCGCCGCCGACGTCGGCGGTGACTTCTACGACCTGCTGGACCTGCCGGACGGATCCGTCGGCATCGCGGTCGGGGACGTCGTCGGCCACGATGTCGCGGCTGCGGCGGCCATGGGCCACCTGCGCGGCGTGCTGCGTGCCGTCGTGTGGGAGGCCGAGAACGCCGATCCGGGCGCCGTGCTGGGCCGGGTGGACCGGCTGGTGCAGGGCCTCCAGGTGGCCTCGCTCGCCACCATGGTCTGGGTCCGGGCCATGCGGCCGGCGCGCGAGGGCGCGCCCTGGCGCGTGCACGTCGCCAACGCCGGGCACCCGCCGATCATGCTGCGCTCACCCGGCGGGGCCGTCCGGATCCTCGGCGAGGTGACCGGTCTGCTCGTGGGGGTCGACCACTCCACGCACCGGGAGACGCTCGTCCTCGACGTGCCGAGCGGGTCGACGCTCATCGCCTACACCGACGGGCTGATCGAGCGGCCCGGCCGGGACATGGACGAGGGCATCCACGAGCTCTGCGAGCGGATCGTCGCCGCCCCTGTGGACGCCTCCCCCCGCGACCTCTGCGACGCCGCGGTCAGCGGTGCCCTCGATCACCGGGACGACGTCGCGCTGATCGCCGTCCGCTTCGGCTGAGGGCCCCGACAGCGGCGACCGCCGGGTCTCAGGCGTCGCTGCGGTGCAGCAGCCCGTAGGTACCGCGGTGGAAGAGCAGCGGACGACGGTCCGGATCGGCGCCGAGGTCCAGCACCCGGGCCACCACGATGCTGTGATCCCCGCCGTCGTACTCCGCCCACAGCTCGCCGTCGATCCAGGCGACGACGCCGTCGAGGACCGGTGACCCGTGGGCGCTGGGCGTCCAGCGGACCCCCGCGAACTTGTCCGCTCCCGATCGGGCGAAGTTCTGCGAGACGTCGTCCTGCCCCTCGGCCAGCACGTTCACGCAGAACCGGCCGATCGCCCGCAGCTTGGGCCAGGTCCGCGACGTCCGCGCCGGGGCGAAGGCGACCAGGGGCGGCTCGAGCGAGAGCGAGCTGAACGACTGGCAGGTGAAGCCGGCCGGACCGTCGTCGGTGAGAGCCGTGACGACCGTGACCCCGGAGGCGAAGTGGCCGAGCACCTCGCGCATCAGCTGCGGATCGACGATCCGGGGGACACCCTCGGGCGAGCCGGTCATGCGCGGCTCGCCGCGGAGCGGGGCACCGACCGGCCGCCGGCGCGGTAGAGCGAGCTGGGCAGCTCGTGGCCGACGGCCTGCTCGGTGACCCGGGCCGCGGCCAGCACGGCGTCGAGGTCCAGCCCGGTCCGGACGCCGGACTCCTCCAGCATGTAGACCAGCTCCTCCGTGGCGATGTTGCCGCTGGCGCCGGGGGCGAACGGGCAGCCGCCGAGGCCGCCGATGGAGGAGTCCAGCTGGGTCACGCCCGCCTGGATCGCGGCCAGCGCGTTGGCCTGCCCGGTGCCGCGCGTGTCGTGGAAGTGCACGCCCACCGGGACGCCCGGGCAGGCGCGGCGGACCGCGTCGAGCAGTTGCACCACCCGCAGCGGGGTCGTCGTGCCGATCGTGTCGCCCAGGCACAGCTGGTCGGCGCCGGCGGTGACCGCCGCGCGCGCCACGTCCACGGTGCGGGGAATCGGGGTGCGGCCGTCGAACGGGCAGTCCCAGGCGGTGGCGATGATGACCTCGAGCGAACCGCCGGCGCCGTGGGCGAGCCGGGCGATCTCGCCGACGGCGTTGACGGCCTCAGCCGTGGAGCGGCCGGCGTTGGCCTGGCTGTGCCCGTCGGAGGCGGACACGACGTACTCGAGGTTCGCGACGCCGGCATCGACGGCCCTCACCGCGCCCCGGGCGTTGGCGACCAGTGCCGACCACAGCACCCCGCCCCAGCGGGACAGCTCGGCGGCGACCTGATCGGCGTCGGCGAGCGCGGGCACGGCCTTCGGCGAGACGAACGACGTCGCCTCGATCCGCCGGACGCCGGTGGCCACGAGGGCCTCGAGCATGTCCAGCTTGGCCTCCAGCGGAACGACCGCCTCCAGCTGCAGTCCGTCGCGCATCCCGACCTCGCGGACGTCGACCGTCGCCGGCAGCACCAGGTCGAACTCGTTCACGCGTGCCTCCTCGTCCCGGCCGGGTCAGGTCTGCCGGGTCCCACCCTGCCCCGTCCGCCGCTGCCCGGCTCGTCCCGCATCCTGCACCCCCGGCCGGTCCCCCGACGGGGCGACCCGAAACGGTTCCGTGGTGTCCGGTGGGTCGATCCGGGTGCCGGTCACGGAAGATGAACGCGGTAGGCCCGGACGGCGGGGAGCACGGGGAGCACGGGCGGGAGGTGGCACGCGATCGAGATGGTCGATGCACCACCTCCGGCGGACCGGCGGAGCGCCTTCGCCAACGCGCCGATGGGGGTCGCCCTGACCACCCCGGCGGGGGTGCTGGTCGACAGCAACCCCGCCCTCTGCCGGATGGTCGGCCGGACCGCTGAGGACCTCTACGGCCGGTCGGTCCTCGACCTCGTCCACGACGAGGGCGTCGCGGCCGCGCGTGAGGCCCATCAGGCGCTGCTGGCCGCCCCCACCCGCCCGATGCGGCACGAGACCCGGTTGCTGCGGGCCGACGGCACCGACGTCCCCGTGCAGGTCACCGCATCGTGGGTCGAGCAGACATCGGACGGTCAGGCCGCCCACCTGGTGATGATCGTCGAGGACATCACCGAGCGGAAGGCGCTCGAGGCCCAGCTGGTGCACCGGTCGCTGCACGACCCGCTCACCGGTCTGCCCAACCGCCTGCTGTTCCAGGACCGGCTCCGGCACGCTCTCGAGCGCGGCCGCCGAGAGAACACCCCGACCTGCGTCCTGATCACCGATCTCGACGGCTTCAAGGCGATCAACGACGAACTCGGTCATCCGATGGGCGACCTGGTTCTGGTGACTTTCGCCGAGCGGCTGCGCTCCGTCCTGCGGGCCAGCGACACCGCCGCCCGCCTGGGCGGCGACGAGTTCAGCATCGTCTGCGAGAACACCGAGCCCGCGGACGCCGACGTCCTCGCCGACCGGCTGCGTGCCTCGGTGACCGAGCCACTGCCGCTCCGCGGGACGACGGTCACGGTCGGTCTCAGCGTCGGCATGGGCTCGGTGGCGGGTGGCCTCGAGCCCGGCGACGTCTACGAGCGCGTCGTCCGCGAGGCCGACGACGCCATGTACGCCGACAAGGCGCGGCGCCGCCGGGCCCGCTGACCGACCCCCGTAGCCGAACACGGTGTCAGCGTGCCGCCGCGACCGGCTCCCGGTCGGCTGGAACAGTCGCCGTGACACCCAACCGGGCGCCCTCGACGTCCAGGTCCGGCAGGATCCGGTCCAGCCAGCGAGGCAGCCACCAGGCCGACCGGCCCAGCAGCGCGAGGACAGCCGGCACCAGCGTCATCCGGACCAGGAACGCGTCCACCAGGATGCCCACGGCCAGACCGAAGGCGATGGCCTTCACGATGACGTCCTCGATGGTGACGAAGCTGGCGAAGACCGAGAACATGATCAGCGCAGCGGCGACCACCACGCGGGCGGCGTGCCGCGCGCCGGTGACCACGGCCGCGCGCGGTGCGGCACCGTGCACGTACTCCTCGCGCATCCGGGAGACCAGGAAGACCTCGTAGTCCATGGCCAGGCCGAACAGCACCGCCATGAGGATGACCGGCAGGAAGCTGATCACCGGGCCGGTGGCCGGCACGCCGAGCAGGCCGCTCAGCCAGCCCCACTGGAAGACCGCGACGACCGCGCCGAACGAGGCACCGACGGACAGCAGGAAGCCGACCGCGGCCTTGATCGGCACGAGGATCGAGCGAAAGACGAGCAGCAGCAGGATCAGCGCGAGCCCGACCACGACCAGCGCGAAGGGCAGCAGCGCGGCGCCGAGCCGGTCGGAGACGTCGATCGCGACCGCCGTCTGTCCGGTCACCGCGATCCGGGTGCCGGTCCGCTGCTCGAGCACCGGAGCCAGGTCGCGGATGTCGCCGACGAGCGCGTTGGTCGCCTCCTCCTGGGGTCCGCTCTCGGGGATCACGGTGACGAGGGCGGTCGTGCCTCCGGGCAGCAGGGACGGCGCGGCGTAGGCGACGTCGTCCAGGCCTCCGGTGATCTCCCCGGACGTTCCGGAGGGCGCGCCGCCGATCGTGGCCGCGATCGCGCCGGCAGTCTGCTCGGCCGTCGCCGGGTCGAGGTTCTGCACGAGGACGACGAGCGGGCCGTTGAGGCCGGGGCCGAAGTTGTCCGAGATCAGGTCGTAGGCCTGCCGCTGTGGGGTGTCGGGCGCGGCGGTTGAGTTGTCGGGCAGGGCCAGCCGCAGCTGCGGCGCCGGGATCGCGAGGACGACGAGCCCGGCGAGGACGACGAGGACCGTCAGGAGGGGCCGGCGGGTGACCAGCCGGGTCCAGCGGGCGCCCATCGACCCGCCCGCTCCGGTGGTCTCCCGGGCGTCGGCCTGCTCGCGCCGGGCCGCCCGCGAACCGGGCTTGGGGGCGAGTCGCGTCCCGGCGAAGCCGAGCAACGCGGGCAGCAGGGTGAGGGCGACGAGGACGGCGACCAGCACCGTGCCGGCGGCCCCCACGCCCATGACCGTGAGGAACGGGATGCCGACGACGGCGAGGCCCGAGAGGGCGATGACGACGGTCAGACCCGCGAAGACGACGGCGGAGCCGGCCGTGCCGGTGGCGCGGGCCGCCGATTCCTCGGGGTCCATGCCGTTGGCCAGCTGCGTGCGGTGCCGGGAGAGGATGAACAGCGAGTAGTCGATCCCGACCGCGAGGCCGATCATCAGCGCCAGCGTCGGAGCGGTCGAGGACAGCGTGACCACGTTGGACGTGAGCAGCAGTGCCCCCATCCCGACGCCGATGCCGATGATCGCCGTCAGCAGGTTCATCCCGGCGGCCAGCAGCGAACCGAAGGCCAGCACCAGCACGAGGACCGCGACGATCACGCCGACGAACTCGGTGGCCCCGATGGTCACGCCGGTGGCGCCGAAGACGTCGCCGCCCACGGCGACCTCGAGGCCGGCATCACTCGCCGCCTGCGTCGTGGCCTGCAGGGCGTCGAGGCTGCTGCTGTCGAGCTGCTCGCGCGCCACACCGAACCGGACGGTGGCGAGCGCGGCGTGCCCGTCGGGGCTCAGGGCCGAGCTGTCGAACGGGCTGACGACGGCGTCCACCTGTGGTGCCCGCCCGGCAGCCGCGACGACGTCCTCGATGGCAGCGGCATATGCCGGGTCGGTCACCGTCGAGCCGTCGGGCGCGACGAAGACGATCTGCGCACTCGCGCCGGTGGCACCGGGCGAGGCCGCGGCGAGCTGGTCGAGCGCGTCCTGCGACTCCGAGCCCGGAATCGTGAACCGGTCGTCGAAGGCGCTGCCGACGGTGATCAGCAGGGTCACGACCGTGGCGAGGACGGCCAGCCACGCCACCGAGACGAGCCCGCGGTGCCGGAAGGAGGCGCGGCCGAGCCGCGCGAGGAAGGAACTCATGGAAGGCGTTCTCCGGATCGGTGGGAAGGCGCTCAGGACGTGACGGCGGAGCGCAGGAGGAGGAGCAGCGCGGTGCGCTCGAGGTCGGGCGCGTCGTCGCGCCCGCTGGTGACGGGCTCCTGCGGGACGACGGAGTGGACCACCACGCCGTCGTGCAGGGCCAGGACGATGCGCGCCAGCTGCCCCGGCGGCACGGTGAGCCGGAGTCCGGCGCGGACGGTGGCGACCTCGATCAAGTGGGTGAGCCGCGTGTGCAGACCGGCGGAGTGCTCCCGCAGGGCCGCGGCGGCCTCGGGATGCCGGGCGGCGTGCAGGCGGTACTCGGTCAGGACGAGGACCCAGGTGCGGTCGGCCCGGAAGGTGGACAGGCAGCGCTCGACCGCCGCGGTGACCGGATCCGTCTCGGCCTCGATACCGGCCAGGACCTCCTCGGCGAGGGTCAGGTTGCGCGCGGTCTCACGGGCGAAGAGGGCCCCGAACAGCTCGTCCTTGGTGCGGAAGCTGGAGTAGAAGGCGCCACGGGTGAAGCCGCCGCGGCGGCAGATGTCCTCGACGCTGGCCGCCGCGAACCCGATCTCGGCGAACGTCTCCAGCGCGGCGTCCAGCAGCCGCTCCACGGTCTCCGCGCGGCGGCGCTTGGGGCGCGTCTCGGTCTGCTGGACGGTCACGATGCAGAACTGTATTCAATGCGCGGGTGCATCCGATACACATGTGCATCGGAAATCGTGCGTCCTTCGCCACACCGCTCGCGGTCAGCCCCTCCAGCGGACGGCGACCTCGGCGAACACGGCTGCAGCCTGCTCGAGCTCGGCCAGCTCCACGTACTCGTCCACCGCGTGCATGACGGCGGGTGTCCCCGGTCCCCACACCACGATCGGCGCACCCCGCACGACCGGTCGGAGCACCGAGGCGTCGGTGAAGTAGGTGGCCGGCACCGACAGCACCGGGGCGGGGAGGGTCGCGACCCAGGGATCGTCGGCGGGGGTGCCGACCGGGGGTAGGTCGACCCGCACGACGACGTCTGCCACCTCCGGCTGACCCCGCCACCAGTCGAGCAGCGCGCGGCCGTCCCCCACGGTGCGCATGTCGATCACCGCCTCCGCGCGGTCGGGCACCACGTTGGGCACCGTCCCGCCCGACACCTGCCCCGGGTTCCACGTCTCCGTTCCGAGGAACGGGTCGGTGCCCAGCGGGAGGTTCCGCGCGGCGCGGCCCAGCACGGCAACGAGATCGAGGACGGCGTTGTGCCCGCGCTCGGGTGTGCTGCCGTGCGCCGCCCGGCCCGCGGTGCGCACGGCCAGCCACAGCGCCCCGCGGTGCCCGAGGACGACCTGGTTGCCGGTGGCCTCCGGGACGACCACCGCCCCGATCCGCTGCTCCGCCACCGCCGCGGCCGCCGCCGCCGCTCCTTGCGACCCGATCTCCTCGTCGCTGGTCAGGAGCAGGGCGACCGGCGTCTGCGGGTCGGCCGCGCCGAGGGCGGCCACTGCGGCGACCAGCCCCGCCTTCATGTCACTGCCGCCCCGGCCCCAGACCCGCCCCTCGTCCAGGTCGGCACCGAACGGGTCACGCTGCCACTCGCCGGGGTCGGCCGCAGGGACGGTGTCGACGTGACAGGCGAACAGCAGCTGTGGCCGCGCCGGGTCGGTCGGCGTACGCAGCAGGGTCCACGGGTGGTCGGGGTCGCGACCGGTGGTCACCTCCAGGTGCGGCGCCCGTTCGCGGAGGACGTCGGTGACCACGCCCAGGGCATCGCGCTGAGCGGCGGCGTCCCCGGAGATCGTGGGCCGTCGCACCAGCTCCCGGACCAGCGCGATGACGTCCAGGGGGACGTCCCCGGCGGTCACGTCAGCCACCGAGGGCCTCTGTGACGACGGAGCGGGCCTCCTCCTGCACCTGCGCCAGATGCTCCGGGCCACGGAAGGACTCGGCGTAGACCTTGTAGACGTCCTCGGTGCCCGACGGGCGGGCGGCGAACCAGGCGTTCTCGGTGACGACCTTCAGGCCGCCGATCCCGGCGTCGTTGCCGGGGGCGCGGGTCAGCTTCGCGGTGATCGGCTCGCCGGCCAGCTCGGTGGCAGTGACGGCCTCGGGGGAGAGCTTGCCCAGCGCCGCCTTCTGCTCACGCGTCGCCGGGGCGTCGATGCGCGCGTAGGCCGACTCGCCGAAGTGGTCGGTCAGCTGCCGGTGCAGCTTCGAGGGGGACCGGCCCGTCACGGCCTGGATCTCGCTGGCCAGCAGGGCCAGCAGGATGCCGTCCTTGTCCGTCGTCCATACGCCGCCGTCGCGGCGCAGGAAGGAGGCGCCGGCCGACTCCTCGCCACCGAAGCCGATCGACCCGTCGAGCAGACCTGGGACGAACCACTTGAACCCGACCGGCACCTCGATCAGCGTCCGGCCCAGGTCGGCGACCACCCGGTCGATGAGCGAGCTCGACACCAGTGTCTTGCCGACGGCGGTGTCCTTCGCCCATCCCGGGCGGTGGCTGAACAGGTAGGCGATCGCCACCGCGAGGAAGTGGTTGGGGTTCATCAGGCCGCCGTCGGGGGTGACGATGCCGTGCCGGTCGGCGTCGGCGTCGTTGCCGGTGGCGACCTGGAACTCGTCCTTGCGGCGGACCAGCGAGGCCATGGCCGACGGCGACGAGCAGTCCATCCGGATCTTGCCGTCCCAGTCCAGAGTCATGAACCGCCAGGTGGGGTCGACGACCGGGTTGACCACGGTCAGGTCGAGGTGGTGCCGCTCGGCGATGGCACCCCAGTAATCGACGCTCGCGCCGCCGAGTGGGTCCGCCCCGATGCGGACGCCGGCATTTCGGATCGCGTCGAGGTCGACCACGTTCGGCAGGTCGTCGACGTAGGTGCCCATGAAGTCGTACGGGGCGGCGGCGGCGCGGGCCTGGTCGAAGGGCACGCGCCGGACCCCGCTCAGCCCGGCGCGCAGCAGGTCGTTGGCCCGGCCGGCGATCCAGCCCGTCGCGTCGGTGTCCGCCGGTCCGCCGTTGGGCGGGTTGTACTTGAAGCCGCCGTCCCGGGGCGGGTTGTGCGAGGGGGTGACGACGATGCCGTCGGCGAGGCCGGTGATCTTCCCGCGGTTGGCGGCGAGGATGGCGTGGCTCACCGCCGGGGTGGGGGTGTAGCGGTCCCCGGCGTCGACCAGGACGGTGACGTCGTTGGCGGCGAGCACTTCCAGCGCGGTGGCCCAGGCCGGCTCGGAGAGGCCGTGGGTGTCGCGGCCGATGAACAGCGGACCGTCATAGCCCTGCTCGGCCCGGTACTCGCAGATGGCCTGGGTGGTGGCCAGGATGTGCGCCTCGTTGAAGGCGGCGTCGAAGCTCGAGCCCCGGTGCCCGGACGTGCCGAACACGACCTGCTGCGCCGGCTCACCCGGATCGGGCTCCAACGTGTAGTAGGCGGTGACGAGCGAGGCGACGTCCACCAGGTCTCGGGGCTGCGCGGGCTGTCCGGCACGGTCGCTCATGGGGTCGATCTTGGCGCCATGGCCCATGGTGGCGCGACCCGTAGGAGCCCTACCGCTCGCCGATGCCCACCCAGCACGAGGTCGGACAGGGGACCGGCGGGGCGGCTGCGCGACCACCCTTGCATCGCGGGGGCCTTCACAGCACAGTTGCGCAATCGATTGCCTCAACGTCCGGCCGGGCGGCCCCATGTCAAGCAGACAGGGGGATGGCAGCGGCACACGGCACCGGAGGCACCTCAGTGGACGACCACGGACCGAACGCAGCCGGCGAACACCTGCACGCGGCGCCCGGCCACGTCCACATCCATGCTCCGGACGCGCACGTCACCGCGGTCGAGACGGACTTCGAGTACTTCCGGCGCAAGCGCCTGGAGTCGCGGGTGCTGCACTTCCTGCGCCGCGGCGTCATCACGTTCGCCGACCTGTTGCGCGCGGACGCCGGACCGGTGGGACCGGCCTGGGAGGAACGAGCCTGGGCCGATGCCGACGGTCCCATCCGTCACGTCGAGGACGAGCTGGACCGCCTCGTCCGGGGCATCGCCGCGGTCACCGTTCCGCACGCGGGCGCAGCGCCGATCGCGATCGACGACACCCGCAAGGAGCGGGGCGACTACGACTCGTTCTTCCGCATCACCACACGAGGCCTGGGACAGGGCAGCCTCGCCGAGCGGCTGGCGGCGCTCGACGCCGAGCTCACCGACGCGCACCGCCTCCTCGACGCGTTCACCGGGGCCCTGCTGGCGCGCGGTCGCGTCACCGGGGAGCAGATCCGACAGCGGCGCGAGCAGCTGGAGACGATCAGCCACCACAACGGCGCGCGGATCGTGGCGCGCGCCTGGCTCGACCCGGAGTTCAGGCAGCGCCTCCTGACGACGGGTCGCGCGGCCGTGCGGGAGCTCGACATCCCCCCAGGCAAGCTGGGCCGGCTCGGCGTCGCGGAGAACACCGACGAGGTGCACAACATCGTCGTCTGCACCCTGTGCTCCTGCTATCCCCACGACCTTCTCGGCAACCCGGCGTGGTGGTACCGCACCGACGAGTACAAGCAGCGGATCGTCGCGCAGCCGCGCGAGACCATCCGCGACATGTTCGGGCTCGAGCTATCCGGTCACGTGAAGGTGCGCGTGCACGACTCCACCTCTGACGTGCGATGGATGGTGCTGCCGCAGCGACCGCCCGGCACGGACGACCTCGACGAGGATGCCCTTGCGGCTCTCGTGACAGCCGACAGTCTGGTGGGAGCAGCCGTCATCGAGCCGCCCCGCCCCCCGGCCTGAGGCAGGCACGGATGAGCGAGGGCCCGGGCAGGTTCCGTGTGGGCGACCGCGTCCGGGTACGCACCGAGGTGCCGAACGGGAATCCACGGACCCCTGGGTATCTGCGGGACATGACCGGCACGGTGCTGCTCCGGCACGGCATCGTGGACAACCCGCTGGATCATCACGACGCCTACCCGCCGCTGTACTCCGTCGTCTTCGAGCTGCCCGACGGCAGGAACCCGCACGACGAGGTGCTCGCCGACCTCCACGAGGAGTGGCTGACGGACGCCACCGACCGGGACGACGACGCCGCCGGCTGACGACGCCCTGGCCTCAGCGCGGCCGCGGCTCTCCGCGGTACGTACCGAGCATGAGTTCCTGCGTCGTCCCGGAAACAGCCCATCCCCAACGGTCAGCCCTTCTCCACCGCCGTCAGGAACCTCCGCAGCGTCTCCAGGAAAACCTCCGGTTGCTCGGAGTGCACCCAGTGGCCGGCGTTCTTGACCCGCACCAGGCGGGTGCCAGGGAACAGCGCGTCCATGTGCGGACGGTCCTCTGGCAGCACGTACGTGGAGTTCGCCCCCGCGATCCAGAGCACCGGCCCGTCGAAGGAGGCGCCCGGCGGTGGCACCGGGAAGCCGCGCAGCTCGCCGAGGTCCCGGTCCAGCAGTTCGAGGTTGAGCCGCCAGCGCCAGCCGCCGTCGGCTCCCAGCCCTTCCCGGACCAGGCTCTGCAGCAGGAAGCTGCGCACCATCCGGCTGGGGACGGCGGCCTGCAGCGCCTCGTCGGCGTCGTCCCGGGTCGTCAGCTTCTCGAGGTCGAGGGCCCGCATGGCGTCGATGTAGGCGGCGAAGGGCGAGGCCTCCTCGTCCGGGTCGTCGGTCCGGCCGCCGGACGGCGGATATTCGACCGGCGCGATGTCCACCACGACGAGCGCCCGCAACAGCTCCGGTCGGCGCAGCGCCAGCTGCATCGCGACCTTGCCGCCCATCGAGTGCCCGACCAGCGTCACCTGCTCGCCGAACTGCTCGAGCTCGGTGGCCACCAGCTCGGCCATGTCCAGGTAGTCGACGCGGTCGGTCCACGGGGAGTGCCCGTGGTTGGGCAGGTCGAGCAGCGTCACGCGATGCGTATCGGCGAGGCCCTTGCCGATCGTCGTCCAGTTCTTGCCCTGACCGAACAGGCCGTGGACGAACACCACCCGCGACCCCGCCTCGCCCAGGGTGCGTGAGGCGAGACGTTCGTCGCTGCCGCCCTCTTCCGTCACACGGCGATTCCATCAGACGTTCCGTCGGTGCCGCCCCTTACCGTGCCGGGGACGAGGGGGACAACCATGCCGGGACGACGGCGCCGGGCCACGGCCGGCCGCAGCACGACCACCACCAGCAAGCGGACGACGAAGGCCGCACCGAGCCGTACCACGAAGAAGCCCGCGCCCGACCTGCCCACCGCCGGGCCGGGGGAGCGGGTGTGGGTGCTCGCCGTCCCGTTCCGGGCCCCGGCGCCCGGCGCGGTGTGGCGCGCCGACCTGCAGGCGCACGTCTGGGTCGGCGCAGACCTGCCGCCGGAACTGGCCGCCTACGACCCGCCGCCCTACTCCTTCGAGCGGTTCCTCGAGGACGAGCTCAACGACAAGCCCCGCGCCCTTCCCCTCGCGCGGCCGATGACGCCCCGCGACCAGCAGTGCGACGGCGCCGACGTGGTCGCCGCCCATGCGGCCGCCGGCGGGCGGGTCTTCCTGCTGGGCGACGATCCGGGCGTGGGCAAGACCGGTACGGCGATCCTCGCCGTCAAGGCGATCGCGGAGCAGCGCGACGTCCGGACCGTCCTGGTCGTGGCCGACCGCCCGGCGGCGATCACCATCCCGCACTGGACGCGGTCGATCGCCGGGTTCGGCGACGGTGACCTGCGCTGGTGCGTCACCACGTGGGACCGGCTGGCCAAGGTCTCGAAGCTGGCGTTCGACGTCATCGTCGCCGACGAGGCGCACATGGTGCGGCACACGACGACCCAGCGGTGGAAGCACTGGAAGGCGGTGTCCGGCGCCGGCCGGGTCAAGGACGCGCCCTTCGTCCTGGCCGCGACGGCGACACCGGCGCACACGCCCCTCGAGCTGCCCTATCTCGCGCCGGAGTTCGCCGTCCGGCACGGGGAGCCGCTCCGTGACTGGAGCGACCTCCCGAAGAAGCTCGCCGCGCACGGGTTCCACGTGGAACGTGGCCGCTACGGCTGGCAGTGGACCGAGGACGCCGACGAGCGCCGCGCGGACCTCAGCCGGCTGCAGAGCTGGCTGGCCGAGGCCGACCCGCCGGCGACGCTGCACCGGCCGGCGCCGTGGGGGCCGGTCTCGGTGACCGGCACCCCCGTGGCTCTCACCCCCGCCGAGCGGACCGCGTACGAGTCGGAGTGGTCGGAGTTCCGGGCCGAGATGCAGTTGGCCCGGCGCGCGCGGCAGAGCGCCAAGGGCCGGGCCGCCCTCATGCGGTTCCGCCAGAAGGCCGGACTCATCCGCGTGCAGGCAACCGTCGACTGGGTGAAGGCCCAGGTCGAGGCGGAGCGGCAGGTCGCGGTGTCGGTCGAGTTCGTCGAGACGGCCGCCGACCCGATCCGCGAGGCGCTGCTCGACTCCGGCATCCCGGTCGCGGGCATCTACGGCCGCGACCGGTTCGATGTCGAGGGCGAGCGGCTGCGCTTCCAGCGCGGCGAGGCGATGGTCTGCGTCTTCACCGTGACGGCGTCGATCAGCCTGCACGCCGGGGAACTGCTGCCTGACGGCCGCAGCGCCTCCGAGACACCCCGGGTCGGGCTGTTCCACCAGCCGCGCTTCTCCGGCATCCAGGCCCGTCAGGTCACCGGCCGCACCCACCGCGACGGGCGGACGTCGCCGTGGCGGATCGCCTTCGCCGAGGACACCGTGGAGGAGCAGGTGGCCCGGGTGATGGTCGAGCGGCTGGCGGTCAGTGGCTCCGCAGCCGGGGCCGACACGTCGTCCCTGCAGGAGATCGCCGAACTGCTCGAGGCCGACTGGCTGCCGGCCGCAGCCCTGACCGACGGCTGAGGAGTTAGTTGCGCTCGAGTGCCGCCCGGTCCCACCGCGCCGCCGTCGCCGCGGCCTCATAGGTGCTCTGCAGGAAGGCAAGGAGCGCTGCGTCGGGGTCCTCCGCCGTCCGGACCCGCTCGTACGGCAGCATGAACTCCGCGAGGTCGTCGTCCCAGCGCACCCCGTCCGGCAGGACGGACGCCGTCCGGAAGCCGGCAGGCTCCGGATAGGCGTAGCTGTAGAACACGCCCTCCTCCCCCGGCGGGCCCGGCCAGTACCCGCAGCTGCTGACCTCGTGGGAGTAGGCCTCCTCCATCACGTGCGGCCCGCAGTTCGGCACGTCCCGTGAATAGCGAGGGGCGGTCCGGCCCGAGAAGCGGGTGGTGGCCAGGTCGAGACCTCCCCAGAAGAAGTGCACCGGGCTGGCCTTGCCGAGAAAACGACCGCGGAAGACGGTGAACACCCGGGTCGTCTCGACCAGCGCCAGCCAGAACCGACGGACCGCGTCGGCGTCGTAGGCGGCGTGTGCATGATCGTCGGGAAACGGCACCACGTCGGGGATCTCGACGGGCATCGGCCAGATCCGCGTGCCGACGTGCAGCTCGTCCAGCAGGTCCATGACCGCCGCGTAGAAGTCCGCCACGGCCCGCGGCTGCAGCGGCAGGGTGCGTTCCTCCCCGGCAACCGTCACGATCTCGAGGCGGTCGGCCAGGAAGTCGAAGTCGATCTGGAAGGCAGGACCGGTGGGGTGCGGCATCAGGGACGTCGTCAGCCCGCGGGCGGTCGGGTAGAGCGTCACGTTCCACCAGTGGTTGATCATCGGCGCATTCGCCATGCGGACCTTGCCGACCACCTGGGTGTACAGCTGCAGGGTGTCGCGCGTGTCCTGCCAGGCCGCCAGCGGGAGGGCCGGCCAACGCGTCGCCGGTGTGCGCATGCGCCCGCCCCTCCGTCGCCCTGGTGGGCATGCTGCCGCACGCGGGGCCGCAGCGGCGAGCGCCGGAGCGTCAGGCCTTGGGCGGACCCTCTCCGTCCACCGACACGACCGGCACGTGGGTGACGCCGTCGGCGACCCCTGCGTTCGCCGCGCCGCCCAGCCGGCGCAGCAGCGCGGCGACGTCGATGCCGGTGAGGTCGCCGGACAGCTGCAGCCCCTGGGCGACGTTCGCCGCCACCGACCGGCCCAGCGAGCCGGCGCCGTCGGCCGAGATGACCGTCATCTTGTCCACGGCCGACAGCGGCGCGGCAGCGGCGCCGACGACCTCGGGCAGCACCTTGACCAGCATCTCCAGGATGGCCGCCTCGCCGTAGGTGCCGAACGCCTCGGCGCGGGCGTCCATCGACTTCGCCTCCGCCTGCCCGCGGGCCAGGATCGCGGCGGCCTCGGCCGCACCCTCGCGCTCGACCGCGTCGGCGATCGCCTCGCGGCGGAGCTTCTCGGCCTCACCGCGCTTGGCGCCCTCGATCGCCTCCGCCTCGGCGAGCGCCGACCGGCGGGCCCGCTCGCCCTCACCGGAGAGCTTGGCCTGCTCGGCGGCGGCCTGGGCGGCGGCGATGGTCGCCTGCCGCTGAGCCTCCGCGGTCAGGATCGCCGAGTTCTTGCGGCCCTCGGCCTCCTGCTCCACGCGGTAACGCTCTGCATCGGCGGGACGGCGGACCTTGGTGTCCAGCTGCCGTTCCGTCAGCGACGCCGTCCGGACGGCAACCTTCTCCTGCTCGGCGAGGATGGCCTGGTCCTGCGCGGCCTGAGCCAGCGGGCCGGCCGCGGCGGCCCGGGCCTTTGCGGCGTCGGTCTCGGCCGCGATCTCGGCCTGCTTCAGCGCGAGCTGCCGCTGCGAGATCGCGATCGCCTCGTCGGCCAGCAGCTGTTCCTGCTGCGCGGCCTGACGGGCGCGAGCCTCGGCGATGCTGGCCTCCTTGAGCACCCGCGCCGCCTCCGGGCGGCCGAGGTCGGCGAGGTAGGAGCCCTCGGCCTGGATGTCCTGGAGCTGGAAGGTGTCGAGCACCAGGCCCTGGCCGGTCAGCGAGGACTCGGCCTCTTCGGCGACGGCTGAGGCGAAGGCGGCACGGTCGCGGATGATCTCCTCGATGGTCAGCCGGCCGACGATCGAGCGCAGCGCGCCGGCGAGCACCTCCGAGGTGAACGTGTCGATGCCCTGCTGCTGGTTGAGGAAGCGCTGGGCGGCGGCCCGGATGGAGTTCTCACTGCCCCCGACCTTCACGATCGCCACGCCCTCGAGGTCGCACTTGACGCCCTGCTTGGACACCGCGCCACGGATGCCCACCGGGATCCGGCGGCTGGAGAGGTCCATCGTGTGCAGCTTCTGGACGACGGGCAGCACGAAGACGCTCGCGCCCATCACGACCTTCTGCCCGGAGGAGTCGCGCGAGATCGCGCCGGACTCGCTCGTCACCTGCCGGCCCTGCCGCCCCGTGACGAGGAAGGCCTGGTTGGGCCCGGCCACCTTGATCCGGGAGAGGACGAGCAGGACGAGCAGGATGACCAGGACGGCGATGCCGCCGATCGCGTAGAGCAGGGTCATGGGTGGTCGCCTCCGGGCTCGGGCAGGGGATGGGGCAGATCCGGGGCGGTCGAGACGACCTCGACCGCGGTGTCGCTGAGGGCATCGACGACGTAGACCGGCGTCCCCGTGGGGAGCGGCACATCGCTGCGGGCGGCGAACTTGAGCTGCTGGCCGGCCAGCGACAGCCGGACCTCACCGAACCCCGGGCAGGGCACCGCGGAGATGACCACGCCCTGGGCGCCGATCAGGTGGTGGCGGGTGAGCGTCTCCTGGGTCGGCATGTCCTTCAGCGCGCGGGACAGCCGGACGGCGCCCCAGGCCAGCGGCACCGCGACCGCGAGGCCGACGGCCAGTGCCAGCAGGACCGTGACGGCGTCGGGCAGGGCCTCCGGGAGGACGGCGGATGCGGCGGCGCCGCCGAAGCCGACCCCGCCGAGCAGGGCGGCTATGGCCGGGACGGAGAACGGGCCGTCGGCGTCGGGATGGCCGAACTCGCCGATCTCGCCGGCGAACAGCGACAGCAGGAGGACGCCGATCCCCAGGGCGCCGACCAGCAGGAAGACCGCTGCCACCCTGCTCCCCGTCCTCGACGCCGTCGTCCCGGTGAGCCTGTCAGTTGCGGGACCGGTCCAACAAGGAAGTCCCCCGGCCAGAGGAACGGACCACCGGCCCGGCGGGGTGTCGGCGTCCCGGGCGATCATCAGGGGGTGGGCATGCGGCGGGAGGCGAGCATCCTGCACCTGGACCTCGACGCCTTCTTCGCCGCCGTCGAGCAGCGGGACAAGCCGTCGCTGCGTGGCCGCCCCGTGGTGGTCGGCGGGGTGGGCGGCCGGGGCGTGGTCGCGACGGCGTCCTACGAGGCGCGTGCCTTCGGCGCACGCTCGGCGATGTCGACCGCGGAGGCCCGGCGGCGGTGCCCGGCCGGGACGGCGTTCCTCGGCGGCCGGTTCGCCGCCTACCGGCGCACGTCCGAGGTCGTCATGGCGCTGCTGCGGGAGCTCTCACCACAGGTCGAGCCGGCCTCGCTGGACGAGGCGTACGTGGACCTCGCGGCCGGGACCGGGCACGACCTGTCGGTGGACGGCGTGACGGCGATCGGGCAGTCGCTCAAGGAGCGGATCGCCGAGGCCACCGGTGGCGTGACGGGTTCGGTGGGGATCGGGACGTCGAAGCTGATGGCCAAGAT
>JAOPWM010000154.1 GCA_025965695.1 Blastococcus sp. | reverse complement strand
GATCCCCGCAAGGACTACCAGCCCACCGGCCGACCACCCGGTCCAGCCCGCAAATGACAGACGCCCGAACCCACAATTCGTGGGTTCGGGCGTCCGCGATGACCTGAGACATCACATCGTAGCGGGGGCAGGATTCGAACCTGCGACCTCTGGGTTATGAGCCCAGCGAGCTACCGAGCTGCTCCACCCCGCGTCGGTAGAACCCACGGTACCAGGTGCTGGCGGAGGAGGGCGCGGGGGTACCGCACCCTCCCCCACAGCTCATCCTGTCGGGCTCGCCGCCGCGGCGGACTGCTGCGCGCTCTGGTAGGCGCTCACCGCCGCCTGCAGATCGGCCAGTGCGCGTCCCTGGGCGGCGAAGTCCCCGCTGCGCTGCGCGGTCTGCAGGGCGTCGAGGGCGGATTTGATGGCGGTCACAGCCTGGTCCATCGCCGGGTTCGTGGCCGGGCCGGCCCCGCCGTTCGGCGGAGTGGTCGTCGGGCTCGACGGCGTCGGCGTCGCCGTGGTGCCGCCTGTCGACGGCGTCGTCCCGCCGCTGGTGGCCGACTCGGCCACCCCGGCGCCGAACACCTGGTCCAGAGCCGCCGTCAGAGTGTTGCCATAGCCGACCCGGTCGCCGAAGTTGACCAGCACCTTCTGCAGCAGCGGGAAGGAGTTCTGCCCCCTCCCCTGCACGTACAGCGGTTCGACGTAGAGCAGCCCGCTCGCGCCGATCGGCAGGGTGAGCAGGTTGCCGAACACCGCCCGGGACTCCTGGCTGTTGAACAGCGTCAGGTCCGGTCTGACCTGGTTGTTGGTGATGAACGACTGCTGCACCTGCTGGGGCCCACGGAACGGGGTGTTGCCGGGCAATCGGAGGACCTGCAGCTCGCCGTAGTTCGCCGGGTCGCTGGAGGCGGAGATGAACGAGGAGAGGTTCTCCCGGTTGAACGCGTTCAGCGCGCTGGTGAGCTGGAAGCTCGCCCGGTCGTCCCCCGGCCGCTGGGCCAGGATGTAGTACGGCGGTTGCGCGTCCTGGGTGTCCTGGGTCGGGTCATTGGGCACCTGCCACCGGTCGTTCTGGTTGTAGAAGTCCACCGGGTTGGTCACGTGATACCGGGTCAGGATGTCCCGCTGCAGCTTGAAGATGTCCTCCGGATAGCGGATGTGGCCCACCAGCTCGCCGGACATCTCGCTGCGCGGGTGGACCACGCCCGGGAACGCCTTCATGTAGGTCTTCAGGACGGGGTCGTCCTCGTTCCATGCGTAGAGGGTCACTTTGCCGTCGTAGGCGTCGACGGTGGCCTTCACCGAGTTGCGGATGTAGTTGAACTGCTGATTGGGCAGCGCCGTCGTGCCGGAGCCCGTCAATGAGTCCTGCGCCGCCGCGCCGAGCTCCATCGATTCGGAGTAGGGGTAGCTGTCCGACGTCGTGTAGCCGTCGAGGATCCAGGTCACCCGACCGTTAATCACCGCGGGGTACGGATCGCCGTCGACCTGTAGGAACGGCGCGGCCTTCTCCACCCGGTCCCGGGGGTCACGGACGTAGAGCACCTTGGAGTTGTCGTTGACCGCACTGGAGAGCAGGAAGTTCCGCTCCCGGTAATAGATGGCAAACGTGAGCTGGCGGAAGAAGCTGCCGATCGACACCCCGCCGGCGCCGTCGTAGGTGTTGTTGATCTGGCCCTGCGCCGAGCCGTCCTCGGGCTGGTCGAACTCGCGCGGGTTCGAGCCCGGGGGCGCCCCGACGACGGAGTAGACGTCCTGACCGCCCTGCTTGATCAGCTCTCCGTAGTAGATGCGCGGCTGGTCGACGCTGATGTTCCCCGTGGTCGGCAGGTCCTTGGTCGTGAAGTTGGGCTCGCCACCCTCCTGGCCGGCCACGACTTCGTTCGCCGGTGCGGCCACGAACCCGTTGCCATGGGTGTAGACGGTGTGCTGGTTGATCCAGCTGCTCTGGTTCCCCGACAGGCCCTCGCTGTTGAGCTCGCGGACGGCCACGACGTAGTCACGGGTCTGGGGCTGGCCGGTCACCGGGTCGGGAAGGGTGTACCGGTCGATGTCGAGCTTCCGCGGGAAGCCGTAGACGTTGCGGATCTGCTGGCGCGCGGTGAACGTCTCCGACAGCACGTTCGGGTCCAGCAGCCGGGCGTTCGGAATGGTCTGGGTGTCGTTGCGCAGCTCGGCGAGAGCCGCCTGCGTGTCGACCTGGTTGCCCGTGCTGCTCTGCGCGTAGTCGACGTAGTTGATGTTGTCGAGCCCGTAGGCCGCGAGCGTCGAGTCGATGGCCCGCTTGATGTAGGGAGCTTCCTTCTGGTCGGCGCTGGGGCGGACCACGAACTGCTGGACGATCGCCGGGTAGGCGACGCCGATGACCAGGCTGGAGATCAGCAGCAGCACCAGCGCCGCGGCCGGCAGCAGGAAGTTGCGGACGAGGATGTTGGCGAAGAAGGCCAGCGCACAGACCGCCGCGACGAAGACCAGGATCGTCTTGGGCACCAGCAGGGCGTTGACGTCGGTGTAGCTCGCGCCCGGGAAGACCTCGCCGCGGTTGGAGTACTCGAGCCCGTAGCGGTCCAGCCAGTAGGCCACCGCCTTCAGCGCCAGGAACAGGCCCAGGAGCACCGACACCTGCACGCGAGCCGCACCGGTGAGCTTCTGCCCCGGTGTCTGCAGGCGCAGGCCGCCGAACACGTAGTGGGTGAGCAGCGAGCCGATCAGCGCCAATAGCACGATGGCGAAGGCGAAGCCCAGGGCCAGCCGGTAGAACGGGTAGTCGAAGACGAAGAAGGACAGGTCGATCCCGAACTGCGGATCGGTGCGGCCGAACTCGGTGCTGTTGCGGAACTCCAGCCAGGTCTGCCAGCTCCCCTGGGCGGTGAAGCCGGCGAACAGGCCGAGAACGACCGCGACCGCGGTGAGCACCAGACCGCGACGCGGCTCCAGCGACTGCCGGTAGCGCTCGAGGTTCTGCTGCTCCAGCGACATGGGGCGGAACGTCGGCCGGAAGCGGTAGGCGAGGTAGACCGCCGTCGCGACCAGGCCGCCGGTGGCGACTCCGGCGACGGCGAACAGCAGCGCACGCGTCTGCAGCTCGGTCCAGAAGACCTCGGTGTACCGCGTCTCGTCGAACCACAGATAGTCGACGTAGACGTTGGTCAACGTCCCGATCACCGTGAACAGCACGAGCAGCACGGCGACAGCGCCGAGAACCAGCTTGGCGCGCCGCGAGAGCGTCGGCACCGGCACGGGGGGCCGCATGGCCACGAGCGGTCTCCTTCAGTTGCAGTCTTCAGTTGCGGAGGACGGGTGCCGCCGACGCGAGCCCCGGTCCATCAGGACAACGCTCCGGACTGCGCCGGGTTCCCCGACCGTCCGTTCCCCGACAGCTTCCCCCACCTGAGGCGCGTGGCACCGGCGGGGCAGCCCGGACCGGGACCGCGTGGCGGACCGGGTCAGCAGCCGGCCGGCGTGCGGCCCGCCTCGAAGTCGGACAGGGCCTTCAGCGCGTCGTCCAGGCTGGCGACGCGGGCCAGGGGAAATCCGGGATCGGCCACCCGCGAGGCCTCGGCGCAGTTGTCGGCCGGCACGAGGAACAGGTTCGCGCCGATGTCCTGGGCGGCGGCCATCTTCAGCGTGATCCCGCCGATCGGCCCGACGTCGCCCTTCGCATCGATCGTGCCGGTTCCGGCCACCACGGCGCCGCCGGTGAGGTCGTCGTTCCCGACGAGGTCGAGGATGCCCAGGGTCAGCATCAGCCCGGCCGAGGGACCCCCGACGTCCGCGACGTCGATCCGGACGTCGAACGGCGCCGACGGCTGCTCGAGGACGCTGACGCCGAGCAGCGATCCCTGGCGGTCCTCGGCCGCCTTCGTGGTGATCTGCACCTGGCCCGACCGCCCGAGGTGCGTGGTGTCGACAGTGACCGTCGTGCCGCCCGGGATGTCGCTGAGAGCCTGTTGGAGGGTGTTGGAGTCGGGGGTCGGCCGGCCGTCGATCGCGTCGATGGTGTCGCCCGAGACGAGCACGGAGTCCGACGGAGAGCCCTTGGGCACGTCCTGGACCACGACCTTCACCGGGTAGCCGAGGTGGGCCAGGGCCGCGGTCTCGGCCGCCTGCTCGGAGGTGAGGAAGGCATCCCGGTTGGCCTGCCGGGTCTGCTCCTCCGAGCGGTCGGGCGGGTACACCGACTCCTCGGGGACGACCGCGACCTTGTCGTCGAACCAGCCGCGGACCGCCTGCACCAGGCTCAGCCCGCCGCGGCTGACGCCGACGGTGGTCAGGTTGAGGTTGCCGCTGACGGGATTCCGCTCACGTCCCTCGACGCTGATGATCGGCGAGCCCTTGATATCGCCGAGGGTGTTGAACGTGGGCCCGGGCACCTGTGCGACGTAGGGCACCGGCAGCGTCGTCCCGAGGAGCCCGAAGAGCACCAGGAGCACGACGCCGGCGGTCAGGACGGCGATCCGACGGGTCACGACGGGCGAGCCTATGTCGCCTCTCTGCATGGCGGCGTCCGCCCACGGCGCAACGGGTCGCGAACAAGGGATCCCCGCACGAAGATCACGCGTCTACCGTGGACGCATGAGTGACGTGCCGCCGTTCGGCTTCGGGCTGCCCGACCGTGATCCCGAGCGCCGGGAACCGGGCAAGGGGGGCGACCCCGCGGGTGATCCGTTCGGACTCGGCGCCCTCTTCGGCGGTATCGCCGGGGGCGGCTCCCCCGAGGACCTGCTGGGCAAGATGCCGCTGTTCGCCGAGCTGCAGAAGCTGATGAGCTGGTCGGGCGGCCCGGTGAACTGGGACCTCGCCCGTCAGGGTGCGATCAGCCAGCTCTCGGCCGGCCACCAGCCGACGTCGCAGGCCGAGCAGACCGCGGTCGCCGAGGCGCTGCGGCTGGGCGACCTCTGGCTCGACCAGGTCACCGAACTGCCCTCGGGCATCGAGCGGACCGCCGCGTGGTCCCGCGTGGACTGGGTCGAGAAGACCCTGCCGGCCTGGGGTGCGCTGATCGACCCGCTGGCCGAGAAGGTGGTGGCCGCCATGACCAGCGCGCTGCCCCAGGAAGCGGCGATGTCCTTCGGCCCGATCGCCGGGATCATGGGCCGGATGGGCGGCCTGATGTTCGGCGCCCAGATCGGCCAGGCGCTCGGCAAGCTCGCCGACGAGGTGGTCACCAGCACCGACGTCGGGCTCCCGCTCGCTCCCGCGGGGACCGGCGTGCTCGTGCCGCAGAACGTGGCCGACTTCGCGGCGGGGCTGGACCGCCCCGCCGACGAGGTCCGGCTGTTCCTCGCCCTGCGCGAGGCAGCCTCGCAGCGGCTGTTCGCCCACGTCCCGTGGCTGCGCCAGCAACTGCAGGACGCGGTGCACGCCTACGCCCGGGGCATCACGATCGACCGTGAGGCCATCGAGCGGAACATCAACGAGGCGATGTCCGGAGGCGCGGAGGGTGGCGGCCTCGATCCGAGTGACCCGGAGAGCATCCAGCGACTGCTGAGCAGCGGCGTCCTCGAGCCCGAGGAGACGCCGGAACAGCAGATGGCGCTGCGCCGCCTGGAGACCCTCCTGGCGCTCGTGGAAGGCTGGGTGGACACCGTCGTCGCGGCGGCGGCCACCGATCGGCTGCCCGGCCACTCCGCGCTCGCCGAGACCATGCGCCGGCGCCGTGCCACGGGTGGGCCTGCGGAGCAGACGTTCGCGACCCTGGTCGGCCTCGAGCTGCGCCCGCGCCGGCTGCGCGACGCCGCGACGGTGTGGGGAGCGATGGGCCAGCGCTACGGCAGCGCCGGGCGCGACCGGCTCTGGTCACACCCCGACCTGCTGCCCACGTCCGACGACCTCGACGAGCCGATGGACTTCGTCGCCCGTCAGGACCTGGACGACGAACTGACCGCGCTCACCGCGAGCGACGCCGAGAAGCCGTCCGCGCCTGACGATCGGAACGCCGGGGATGACGACACGTCGACCCCGGAGCGTCCGGGCGACGAGGAGGACGGCCGGGCCTGAGCCGGCTCAGTCCACGCTGTCGGGGGCGGGCGGGTCCCCGGCGTGGGTGGTCTGCTCCACGCCCTCGAGGAACCCACGCGCCCGCTCGGCCCGCGGGTAGCGCGCGACCAGCGCCCAGAAACGCTCGTCGTGCCCGGGCTCCAGCAGGTGCACGAGTTCGTGCACCAGGACGTAGTCGACGACGTAGTCCGGCATGGACCGCAGCCGGCTGGACAGCCGGATGCTGCGGTCGGCCGGCGTGCACGACCCCCACCGCCGGTGCTGGTTGTCCACCCACCGCACGCTGGCCGGCTCGGCGAGCCCGTCGAGATGCGCGGCCGACAGCGTCCGCGCACGGGACATCAGCTCGTCGTCGCCCCCGAGCGACCGGCGGCGGCGTTCCTCGCGGGTCTGCAGCTTGGCGACCATCTGCGCGACCCAGCGGCGCTCCTCGGCCGGGCTGAACGCGGCCGGGATGAGCACGACGGTGCGGCCCTGCTCGCGGTAGGCGGTGACCGTTCGGCGGCGCCGGGCGCTGCGTCGGACCTCGACGGCGCCGTCGGCGGACGCAGCAGCGTCGGGAGTCGGTCCGGGCACGAAGGCACCGTAAGCCACGCCGGTGACCGTGTGCCTCCGCGGAGGCACCCATGTGGGTACAGGTCGCACGGACGGTGGACATGAGGGCGCCCCACCCGGTGACAAGGGTTGCGCTTCGCAGCCGGTCCACAGCTCGCGTTCGCACGGACGTGCAGGTCGGGACACCGTCGGACGTTGCGACGGGTCCGTTGTCCCCGGCCCGTCCCCCCTCCGCGCACAGGGACACGCCGAACCGTCCCCACGCGCTCCACAGGTCTGTCCACAGGCTGTGGGCAATTCGGCGCCGAACCGTGCTGGTCAGTGAGCCGCCCGTGGTACCGGCGGTTACGCGCACGGGTAGCGTCCCTGCGCAACGGCGACCGGCGCGCGTGCCGAGGCGCCCCGAGAACGAGGAGATCCCGTGGCAGAGAGCTACAACGGCTACTGCGTGAAGTGCAAGGAGAAGCGCGACTTCGACGGCGAGGTCAAGGTCAGCGAGTCGGGCCGTCGCATGGCCCAGGGCACCTGCCCGGTGTGCGGCACCAAGATGAACCGGATCCTCGGCAAGGCCTGAGCCGCACCGACCGGAAACGGCGGCGTCCCTTCGGGGACGCCGCCGTTCGTCGTCCCAGGGCCTGTGGACGACGCCTGCGCGGGGGACCGGCCCGCTGCGACGCTGCCCCCGTGACCGACGCCGCCCATCCCCTGCTCCCTGCCGCCACACCGCTGCTGCGCGACGGCGCGGCCGCCGTCCAGGTCGGCGGAGTGGACTCCGGCGCCGGCGTTCTGATCGGCCCGGACGGCACGGGCCTGGCCGCGCTGCTTCGCGGCCTGGACGGACGGCGGGCGCAGCGGGCGGTCCTGAGCGACGCCGACCGCGACGGCCTCGACCGAGCCTCCGTCGTGCGCGTGCTCGACGGGCTGCGCGCCGCGGGGCTGCTCCTCGACGTCGACGCCGCGGATCTCCTGGTGGCCGACGCCGGGCCGGCAGCCGCTGCCCGCACGGCGGCCGAGCTCCCGGCAGCACTCAGCGCCGTCGGCAGGCCGGTCTGGCGGGCCCGCCGCTCGGCGGCCGTCGTCGTCGACGGCGCAAACCGGGTGGGGGTCCCCCTGGCCGCGGTACTGGCCGCGAGCGGTGTCGGACGGGTCAGCGTGCGCGATCCAGGCCTGGCCGCCGCCGGCGACGCCGTGGTCGGCGGGTTGACCGCGGCCGACGAGGGCCGGCCCCGGGCCCTGGCGGCGGCCGATGCGGTCCGGAGGGCCAGTCCGCTCACTGATCTGCGTCCGGTGTCCGACGACGCCGCCGATCTCGTCGTCCTGGCCCGCCCGTGGGCCGCCTCGGATCCGCTCGCCGCCGCCGTCCACCGCGCGCAGGTGCCGCACCTCGTGGCGACCGTCCGCGGGGAGGTCGGCATCATCGGGCCGCTGGTCGTGCCCGGAGTGACCAGCTGCCTGCGGTGCGCCGACCTGCACCGCCGGGACGCCGACCCGCGCTGGCCCCGCCTGGCCGCGCAGCTCACCGCCGCCGACCCACCGCCCAGCGGCGCCACCGTCACCTGCCTGCTCACTGCCGCCACGGCGGCCCTGCAGGTGCTGGCCTACCTGGACGGCACGGCTGCCCCGGCCACGCTGGGCGCGACCGTGGAACTGCGACCACCGGACCTCCGACCGCGCCTCCGCAGGTGGCCGGCGCACCCCGCCTGCGGCTGCGGCGCCGGGTACGAGAACACTCAGGGGGACCAAGCGGCCACTCTCGCGGGCGAACCCGGGGCGACTCCTCCCGGCGTAACCGGCTCCCGACAGGGACAATGGGCGGCTGACCGAGCTCACCAGCTCACCCGAGACGACACGGCAACGCCCTTCCGGGCGCGGGGGCCGGGCGAGGAGGACGTGTGAGTGACGACGGACCGGTGATGCCGCGAGGCTCGGTCTCGCGGACCGCGCGCCTGGCATCGCTCCCGCTCGGGGCTGCCGGTCGTGCCACGCTGGGACTGGGCAAGCGGCTGTCGGGGCGACCGGCCGACGCCGTCAATGCCGAGCTCCAGCAGCGGACCGCCGAGCAACTGTTCGCCGTCCTCGGTCAGCTCAAGGGCGGTGCGATGAAGCTCGGCCAGACGCTCTCGGTCTTCGAGGCCGCGGTGCCCGAGGAGGTCGCCGCCCCGTACCGCGAGGCCCTGGTGAAGCTGCAGGAGGAGGCCCCGCCGATGCCGGTGCGCACCGTCCACGCGGTGCTCGCCCAGCAGCTCGGTGGCACCTGGCGGCAGCGCTTCTCCGACTTCGACGACGCTCCGGCCGCCGCGGCGAGCATCGGTCAGGTGCACCGCGCCACGTGGCGGGACGGCCGGGACGTCGCGGTCAAGATCCAGTACCCCGGCGCCGGGACGGCGCTCATGGCCGACCTCAACCAGCTGGCCCGGTTCGCCCGGCTGTTCGCCGCTCTCTTCCCCGGCATGGACGTCAAGCCGTTGATCGCCGAGCTCAAGGCCCGGGTGGTCGAGGAACTGGACTACGGGCTGGAAGCCGACTCGCAGCGGGCGTTCGCCGCGGCGTACGCCGGTGACGAGCAGATCGTCGTCCCCCGGGTGGTCGCCAGCGCACCCAAGGTGATCGTCTCCGAGTGGCTCGAGGGCACGCCCCTGTCGCGGATCATCGCCGACGGCACCCAGGAGCAGCGGGACCACGCCGGTCACCTGCTCGCCGTCCTTCACTTCTCCGGTCCGCAGCGCGCGGGACTGCTGCACGCCGACCCGCACCCGGGCAATTTCCGGATCCTCGCCGACGGCCGGCTGGGCGTCATCGACTTCGGGGCGACCGCGCGGCTCCCCGACGGCCATCCCGAGCCGATCGGCCGGCTGCTGCGCTGGGCGCTCGCCGGGAAGGCCGACCAGGTGCTCACCGACCTGCGGGCCGAAGGGTTCGTCCGACCGAACGTGGAGGTCGACGCGCAGGGGGTGCTCGACTACCTGCGACCGCTGCTGGAGCCGCTCGAGGACCAGTACTTCCACTTCACCCGCGCCTGGATGCAGGAGCAGGCCGCACGGATCGCCGACCCGCGGACCGAGGTCAACAAGCTCGGCCGCCAGCTGAACCTCCCGCCGGCGTATCTGCTCATCCACCGGGTGACGATCGGCTCTATCGGAGTGCTCTGCCGGCTCGTCGCGGCCGGGAACTTCCGCAGCATCCTCGAGGAATGGCTCCCCGGCTTCGCTGAGTGATCTGTGGTCCTCCGGACCACCCCGCTGCCAGGTGCCGTCCCCCCGTTGCGCGAAGCCCCACCGTCGCGCCCGCGCGGAACCCTCCGGACCGCAGATGACGTGGACGAGGCGGGCTGGGGACGCTCCCGGTGAGCGTCCACAGCCCGCCTCTCCTCGGCTTATGCCGATCGGACCGTCAGTAGACGGCGGCGCTGGCCCGCGCAGCGCGGCGCACGGCGCGCTCTGCGCGACGGGCCGCACGGCGGGCCACGTAGAGCCGGCGGGCGCGTGAGGCAGCCTCGGCGTGAGCCTGGTCCTCATGCATCCGGCTCCGGGCCAGTTCGTGTTCGAGCAGGTACATGGCGATTCCTTCTGGATGAATGTTCGGTCTCCCATTACTGAGTGGGGACACAGCGGTGTGGACGCGGTCGGGGCTCACGCGGCGACCACCTTGCGGGGACGTCCCCGCGGCCGCTTGCGCGCGATCACCGCGCCGCGCTCGAAGATCTCGCCTCCCCAGACGCCCCAGGGCTCTCCCCGGTCCAGGGCACCTGCCAGGCAGGCGTCCCGGACCGGGCAGTCGGCGCAGAAGCTCTTGGCGACCTCGAGCTGCGCCGGCGTCTCGGCGAACCACAGCTCCGGGTCCTCGACCCGGCACGGCAGGGGACGCCGTACCGGAGCCGGGGCCACGGGAGTGTGTGGTCGCCTCGGTGGGAAACCCCCGGTCCAGGGGAGCTCGGCCCGGCGGTGGGACGTCGGGCGGTCGATCGTCTGCTGCACTGCCGCTCCTCCTTGTTCCTCGTCTGCGACGGCCGGCGGAGACCCGCCGACCGCTGGTCGGTGTGCCGGGTGTCGCGGACAAAGAGAAAGGCCGCGGATCCCGGGTTCGGGTTCCGCGGCCTCGTGGAGGACCGGTCGAGCGTTAGCTCAGCGGTCTCCTCGAGGAACAGTTCCCGAGGGTGGTGCCGTCGTCGGCACCGATGGAGTTGTGGGTGAGGGCCCCGAACGACGCCTGGGCGCGGGCCTGCCGGAAGACAGGAGGCAGCAGGACAGCGGTGCCGTCGGCGGGCACACCGGTCCACAGGACCGGGGCAACTCGCGGCGCTGGGCTGACGGCGATGCCGGAACGGGCGTCGAAGCCCGTGCACCCGCGCACGTCGGAGCTGCCCCGGCCGAGCAGATCGGCGGGGGCCTTCGTCCAGGTCGTGGTGATCATCAGATGCCCCCTCCTCTCCGGACTCGTTCCCGGCCAGGACGGCCGGGATCGCGGGGTGCAGCTCTTGTGTGCGGGAACACTATGACCTTCGCGGAAGCGGGGTCAAACGAATTAACGGCGACATCCTCCGGACGTGTGGCGGACGTCGCCGGGACCCCCCGCGGTGCCCTTCGGTGGTCAACCGCCGACGGTCGCGAGCACGTCCTCGCCGTAGAGATCCAGCTTGCGCGCGCCGATCCCCGGCAGGGACGACAACTCCATGAGGTTCGCCGGTCGGGTCTCGGCGATCGCCTGCAGCGTGGCGTCGGTGAAGACCACGTACGCCGGGACCGACGCCGACTGGGCCGCCTGGCTGCGCCAGGCCCGCAACCGCTCGAAGAGCTCCCCGGCCTCGCCTTCCAGGACGACCTTCTGCTTCTTTCCCGGCCGGCGGGGGCCGGGCGCGTTCGGTGAGGACTCCGGCGCGATACCGGTGAGGAATCGGCTCCGCGGCCGGGCCCGCTTGGCCCCGGGATTGCGGGCCAGTGACCACGACAGCGTCAGCTGCTCGCGGGCCCGGGTCACGGCGACATAGAGCAGTCGCCGCTCCTCCTCGACCGCCTCCGGCCGCGACAGCGACTGAGCGATCGGGACGACGCCGTCGACCAGGCCGACCACGAAGACGGCGTCCCACTCCAGGCCCTTGGCCGCGTGCATGGAGGCGAGCGTGACTCCCTGCACCGTCGGGGCGTGCTGCGCGTTCGCGCGGTCGGCCAGATGCCCCACGAACCCCGCCAGGTCGAGGATGGGGTTCTCGGCCACCAGGTCGACGGCGAGGTCCACCAGCGCGGCGAGGGACTGCCAGCGGTCACGAGCCGCCCCTCCGGCGGGCGGCCGGTGCTCCACCCAGCCGGTTGAGGCCAGGACGTCCCGGACCGTGGGGACGAGCGCGCCGGGCTCACTGCCGCCGGCCGCGGCGCCACGAAGCAGGAGCACCGCGTCGCGGACCTCGGGGCGTTCGAAGAACCGCTCGCCGCCCTTGAGCACGTACGGCACGCCGACGTCGGCGAGCGCCGCCTCGTAGACCTGGGACTGCGCGTTGATGCGGAACAGCACCGCGATCTCCGCCGCCGGAGTGCCGCCGTCGATCAGCGCCCTGCAGCGGGCAGCGACGGCGGCCGCCTCGGCCGGCTCGTCCGCATGCTCCACGAAGGTCGGCTCGGGGCCGTCGGGACGCTGCCCCAGCAGGCGCAGCCCGGGCAGGCCCTTGCGCCGGGTCGCCTGCCCGATGAGCCGGTTGGCCAGCGCGACGACCTGCGGTGTCGACCGGTAGTCGCGCTCGAGCTTGACCACCGCGGAATCGGCGTAGCGGTCGGCGAAGCCCAGCAGATAGTCGGGGTTGGCCCCGGTGAAGGAGTAGACCGTCTGGTTGGGGTCACCGACGACGCAGATCTCGGCCCGCCCACCGAGCCAGGCGTCGAGCAACCGCTGCTGGAGCGGGTTGACGTCCTGGTACTCGTCGACGACGAAGTGCCGGTACTGCCCGCGCACCTCCCGCGCGACCGCGGGGTGCTCCTCCAGCGCGTAGGCCGTGACCAGCAGGAGGTCCTCGAAGTCGAGCGCGCCGTCGCGCTGCTTCGCCGACTCGTAGCTGGCGTACACCGCCGCGACCGCAGCCGCCTCGAACGGCGGCTCCCGGCCCGCGGTTTTCGCGCGGGCCGGATAATCCTCGGGGGTGGCGAGGGTCGTCTTCGCCCACTCGATCTCGCTCGCCAGGTCGCGCAGGCTCGCGCGGTCGGTCGACAGCCGGGAGCGCGAAGCCGCCGTCGCCACCAGTCGCAGCTTGTTCTCCACCAGGGAGGGCATCGGGCCGCCGAGCACCCGCGGGGCGAAGTAGCGCAACTGGCGCATCGCGGCCGCGTGGAACGTCCGCGCCTGGACCCCGCCGACGTCGAGGGCGGCCAGCCGGCCGCGCAACTCCCCGGCCGCCCGGGCGGTGAAAGTCACGGCGAGCACCTGCTCGGGGACGTAGACGCCGGTGTGCACGCCGTAGGCGATGCGGTGGGTGATCGTGCGGGTCTTGCCCGTACCTGCACCGGCGAGTATGCAGACCGGACCCGACACGGCCTGGGCCGCCGCCCGCTGCTCCTCGTCGAGTGCGGCAAGCACGGCCTCCGCGCGGGACATGGTTCCGGCCTCTGCACCGATCAGTGACATCGCCGGCTCCCTCCCTGTCCGCGCGGTGGCCGTCGCGGCGCTCCGCGTCGTGCCCGTGGGCCCCCATCCTCTCAGCCGATACCGACCATCCCGGGAAGCATCCCCAGGAGGTCCGCGTTCCCCTCCTGGACCGCGGTTCCACCCTGTTGGGGGTGGACCGTCTCGGCACAACCATGGAGGATCTCAACCGATGACTGCGACTCCCGGCGCCCCCGTGACCATGTTCACCACCCAGTGGTGCGGCTACTGCGTGCGCTTGAAGAAGCTCATGCAGCGCGAGGGCATCGAATTCGCCGAGGTCGACATCGAGAACGACGCCACGGCGGCCGAGCTCGTCATGCAGGCCAACGGCGGGAACCGCACGGTGCCGACGCTGCTGTTCGCCGACGGCACCGCCCTGACCAATCCGAGCATCGACCAGGTGAAGTCCCAGCTCGGCCAGCTGTCGGAGGCGTGAGAACCCAGTGATCCCCGGTCCCCGGCCCTCGAAGGGGCATGATCGCCCCTCAGGGGGCCGCGACCGCGGCCACGACACCGTCCGGCCGCTGCGGCCGGCTCCGCCCCCGGAGGTCCCCGGCGTGACCTCGGACGCACCGCGCCCCGGCCCGGCCGAGGCGTGCCCCTCCCCGGGCCTACCGGTCTCCCTCACCCGCACGTCGCGCGGCTGGTCGGTCTTCTCACCTGCCGGCAGCGAGGACACCGCCGATCTGGTCGAAGGCCTCTCCCTGGCCGACCTGGTCGCCGAGGAGCTCGGTGCGCTGACCGAGCCCGACCGCACCGCCCGCCGCTCGGCGCGGGGCCCCTCCCGCGCTCCCGACGAGGAGTCCGACCCGGTCGACGCCCGCGTGGCCGCGCTGGAGCGCACCGTCGCCCAGCTCGAGCACGCCCTGGCCGCGCGCGTCTCCACCGAACGGGCCATCGGGGTCCTCGCCGAACGGCACGGGATCACCGCTCGTGCAGCCTTCGAGTCACTGCGCGGCGATGCCCGTTCGCAGGGCCGTCCGGTCGCTGATCTCGCCCGGGAGGTCCTCGACGGCCTGGGCGCCGGAACCCCGACCGCGTCCGCCGTCGACGGCCCGCCGTCCGACGACGGCGCTACCCCCTGCACCCGTTCGCTGCCCGCCCCGGGTCAGCGGCGCCCCGGCGAGATCGTCGCCGCCGTCGCGGCGCCGGTGCCCCGCGCCGCCGCGGGTGCTCCGTCCGTCGACGCGGCGGACGGCCGGTCCT
>JAOPWM010000137.1 GCA_025965695.1 Blastococcus sp. | reverse complement strand
CCCGAGTCCCTCGGCGCGATCGGCCTGGCAGCCCGTGAGGAGCTGGACAACCTCACGTTCGTCATCAACTGCAACCTGCAGCGCCTCGACGGCCCGGTCCGCGGCAACGGCAAGGTCATCCAGGAGCTGGAGTCCTTCTTCCGCGGCGCCGGCTGGAACGTCATCAAGGTGATCTGGGGCCGTGAGTGGGACGCTCTGCTGGCCGCCGACCGCGACGGCGCCCTGGTCAACCTGATGAACCAGACGCCGGACGGTGACTACCAGACCTACAAGGCCGAGGACGGCGCCTACGTCCGCGAGCACTTCTTCGGCCGTGATCCGCGCACCCGCAAGCTCGTGGAGAACATGAGCGACAAGGAGGTCTGGGACCTCTCCCGTGGCGGCCACGACTACCGCAAGGTCTACGCCGCGTTCAAGGCAGCGCAGGACCACAAGGGCCAGCCCACGGTGATCCTCGCCAAGACCATCAAGGGCTGGACGCTGGGCAGCCATTTCGAGGGCCGCAACTCCACCCACCAGATGAAGAAGCTGACCGCCGAGGACCTCAAGCTCTTCCGCGACCGGCTCTACCTCGACATCCCCGACTCGGCGCTGGACAAGACCCTGCCGCCCTACTACCGCCCGGACCCGAAGTCCGACGAGATGCAGTACATGCTCGAGCGCCGGCAGCAGCTGGGCGGTGCAGTACCGCGCCGCCGGTCGGAGCACAAGCTGCTCAAGGCTCCCGAGGACAAGGCGCTCGACGTGCTGCGCAGGGGATCGGGCAAGCAGGAGGTGGCGACGACGATGGCGTTCGTCCGCCTGCTGAAGGAGCTGCTCAAGGATGCGGAGCTCGGCCCGCGCTTCGTACCGATCATCCCGGACGAGGCCCGCACGTTCGGCCTGGACGCCCTGTTCTCGTCGCACAAGATCTACAACCCGGCGGGCCAGCGCTACACGTCTGTCGACCGCGACCTGATGCTCGCCTACAAGGAGTCCGAGCAGGGCGTGATCCTGCACGAGGGCATCAACGAGGCCGGGTCCGCGGCGTCGTTCACCGCCGTCGGCTCTTCCTACGCCACGCACGGCGAGCCGATGATCCCGATCTACATCTTCTACTCGATGTTCGGGTTCCAGCGGACCGGCGACGCCTTCTGGGCGGCCGCCGACCAGATGACCCGCGGCTTCCTGCTGGGTGCCACGGCCGGCCGGACGACGCTCAACGGCGAGGGTCTCCAGCACGAGGACGGGCACTCGCTGCTGCTGGCGGCGACCAACCCCGGGGTGGTGTCCTACGACCCGGCGTTCTCCTACGAGGTGGCCCACATCACCAGGGACGCGCTGGTCCGCATGTACGGCGAGGACCCGGGCGCCCCGCTGGGCGGGCACCGCTCCGCCGACGTCATGTACTACCTGACGGTCTACAACGAGCCGTTCCACCAGCCGGCCGAGCCGGAGAACCTGGACGTGCAGGGCTTGCTGGCCGGTATGTACCGCTACGCCGAGGGCCCGGCGATCGACGGCCCGAAGGCTCAGGTCCTGGCCTCGGGGATCGCGGTGCCGTGGGCGCTGCGGGCCCAGGAGCTCCTCGCCCAGGACTGGGGCATCTCGGCCGACGTGTGGTCGGTGACCTCCTGGGTCGAGCTGCGCCGCCAGGCCGACGAGGCCTCCGAGCACAACCTGCTGCACCCGGAGGAGGAGCCGCAGGTTCCCTACGTCACCTCCCGGCTGCTGGAGGCGCAGGGACCGGTCGTCGCGGTCTCGGACTGGATGCGGGCGGTTCCCGACCTCATCGCTCCGTACGCGCCGCACGGGATGCGGTCGCTGGGCACCGACGGGTTCGGGCTGTCCGACACCCGCCCGGCGCTGCGCCGGCACTTCCACGTGGACGCCGAGTCGATCGTCGTCCGCACGCTGGCCTCGCTCGCCGAGTGGAACCAGCTGGACCGTGACGTCGTCCGTCAGGCCGTGGAGAAGTACCAGATCCGCGACGTGCAGGCCGCCCCGGCAGACACCACCACCAGCCCGGAGCAGCAGCCCGAGGCGTGAGAAAGGCCCCCCTCCCGCATCCCCTCGCGAGCTCGGGGACGCCCCGGAGGGGGCCACACGACGGTGACCCGGGTCTCCGGGTCACCGTCGTCGGTGGCGGGGTCGTCGGTCGACCTGCGCTCTGGAACTCGCGCGAGCCGGGCACACCGTGGGGCTGCGCACGGGACGTCGTTGCACTGACCTGAGTCGCCTGGCTGACGGTTTCCGTCACCCGGCGACCCGATCAGCGGTCAGTCGCCCCGCTGGCCGCCGCCACCGGCCGGCGCGGTCTGGAGAACGCCGTCCCACGTCGCCTGCGCTCCGGCGTGGCCCACACGGACGATCTGCTGAACGGTCCCGGCGACGGCGACGACGGCGAGCACGGACACGACGATCGGCAGCCAGCGCGGCTCGGTGGTGCTCGCCGGCCGAGAGCGGCGCCGGTCGAGCAGCCAGAGACCTGCGGCGACCACGAACAGCCCGAGGGCCCACGGCAGCATGCCGTCGGCCAGCTGGGCGTGCCGCTCGACCAGGGCGCTCCGCCCGACCGAGTGCTCCAGGTTCTCGCCGCTCTGAGTGGACAGCGGGACCAGTACCAGCGCGACGCCCGCCAGCAGCGGGGTCACGACGCCGAGGCGGCGGCGGGCGGCCGGCCAGAACGCGTGCAGCAGCACCACCAGAGCCGCCAGCGGCAGGAGGACCACCGTCGCATGGACGACGATCGCGTGGGTGGGTAGTCCGAAGACGGTCTCGGGCACGGTTCCTCCGGCTCGTGAAGGCAAGGTCGCCCGATAGTCACTCACAAGCACCTGGGACGAACCTGTGAGACACGGCCGCTCAGCCGGCCAGCGTCTGCAGCGCCATCCATGCGTAGAGGGCCACCCCGGCCGGTAGCGGCTCCTCGTCGAACACCACCAGGTTGGAGTGGTTGGCCGGTGCCGTCGCCGGATCGAGGCCGGGCGGGCAGCCGCCGAGCCACGCCATGGCTCCAGGCACCCGCTGCAGCACGTAGGAGAAGTCCTCGGCCCCCATGAGCGGCGCCGGGGACAGGCAGCTCGCCCGCTCCCCCAGCAGTTCGGCGGCGGCGCCGAGCACCCGGGCTGCCGCGCCGGTGTCGTTCACCGTCACCGGGTAGCCCTCTTCGTGCTCGAACTCGACGGTCAGCCCGTGGGCCGCCCCGATGTGCGTGGCCACCCGCCGCACGGCGGCGACGACGTCGGCGCGGCGCTCGGCCGACAGCGTCCGGATCGTGCCCTCGAGGAAGGCGGTGTCCGGGATGACGTTGTAGGTCGACCCCGCCTCGATGTGCGCGACCGTCACCACCGCCGGGTCGAAGACGTCGACGCGGCGGGTGACCATCGACTGCAGGGCCAGCACGATCTCGGCCGCGACCGGGATCGGGTCGGCGGCTCCGTGCGGCTCCGAGGCGTGTCCCCCGCGGCCGCGGACCACCATCCGCCACTGGTCGGCCGCCGCCATCATCGGCCCCGGCCGCACGTTGACGCTGCCGCTCTCCAGGGTCGAGGAGATGTGCAGGGCGAACGCCCCGCTCACCGGCGCCTCGGGGGCGACGTCGAGCAGCCCCTCCTCGAGCATGTAGCGGGCGCCGTGAAAACCATCCACCCCCGGCAGGACCATGAACACGACCTGGCCGGCCAGGAGGTCGCGGCGCTCGGCGAGCAGCCGGGCGGCACCGAGCAGCATCGCCACATGGGTGTCGTGACCACAGGCGTGCATCGCGCCGGGCACCTCGGAGGCGAACGGCAGCCCGGTGTCCTCGTGCACGGGCAGACCGTCCATGTCGCCGCGCAGCAGGTAGGTGGGGCCGGGCCGGGCACCCCGGAGGACGCCGACGACGGAGCTCGTCGTCGTCCCCGTGGTCAGCTCGATCGGCAGGCCGGCGAACGCCTCCAGCACCATCGCCTGGGTCTGCGGCAGGTGCAGGCCGATCTCGGGGTGACGGTGCAGCCGGCGGCGCAGGTCGATGGTGCGGTCGGCGTCGCTGTACGCGGCGGAGAGCAGCTCGGGGGCGCTGATCGGCATGCCCCCACTCTCTCCCAGGCTTCCGGGGGACGCGCGCACCTGCCCGCCACGATCATGGCGCCCGGACCGCGACACGCCGGTCGGAGATGGTCACGGCGCCATGATCACGGGTGATTCAGCCGTCCGCCCAGGCCGGCCGCTCGGTGTCCAGCTGCCAGACCAGCACCACCCCCGGCCCCTCCACGGGGCGGCCGGCCTGCTGCTCGACCAGCACGTCGTCCACGCCGCGGACGACGAGCAGCCCCGGCGGCACGGCAACGGTCTCCCCCGGCCGCACCCAGGCCAGCCAGAGCCGCGCGTCCGGGCGGCGCAGGTCCACCCAGCCGGCCGCGGCCCGGTACACCTCGTGCGCCGGCGGCACCCCGGGCTCGGCGCTGCGCAGGTAGCACTGCAGGACCCGCGCCCCGTCGTCCCCGGCGATCTCGTCGTGGGTCAGTCCCGAGCCGGCCCGCAGGACGGCGACATCGCCCGTGGTGAGGTCGGCGCCGTCAGCCCAGCTGTGCCGCAGCGAACCGGCGAGGACGACCGCGACGACGTCGACGTCACGGTGCTCGTGCCGGCCGTACCCCGTGCCAGGCGCCAGCCGGTCGTCGGCGATCCGCAGCAGCGGCCCGAGGGAACCGTCGGTCGGGGCCAGCACGATCCGCTGGTCGAGGCCGGTCACGCGGCCGGCCGCAACGATGCCCGGCCACCGGGCAGCGCGCCGAAGACCTGCGCGGTCAGAAGGGTCCAGGCGATCCCGAACGACCATCCGCCGATGACGTCGGACAGGAAGTGCACGCCCAGCCACATGCGGGTCAGGCCGACAACGAGCACGAGCACCGCCCCCGCCACGAGCGACCACCGCCGCGCCCGCGCCGACAGCAGCGGCCAGGCGAGCACCAACGCCACCGTGACCAGCGTGGCGATGCCCGAGGAGTGGCCGCTCGGGAAGCTCAGCGACTCGTAGCGGGCGCCGCCGTTCTGGAACGGTGGGCGAACCCGGCCGAAGAAGTTCTTGAGCAACGTCGTCAGCGGACCCACGAGCACGACCGCGGTGACGATCCAGGCCGCCGTCCACCACAGCCGACGCTGCACCAGCCGGAGTGCGACGGGGAGGAACACCACGAGCCGGACCGCCGAGAGGCCCGGCGCGGTGAGCACCTCCAGAAGCCGGTCGAGGGCAGTGGCGCGGTGGTCCCCGGCGTACATGAAGTCAGCGACGGCGGCATCGATCCGCAGCTGCGGGCCGAAGCCGGTGTGCACGCCGGCGCCGAGCAGTGCCAGCACGACCAGGCACGCAGCCGCGCCGACTGCGGCAGACCGGACGGCGCGCGGACGGGTGACGACCGAGTTGCCGTCCGGGGGAACAGTCACCGCCCCACTCTCCCCGAGCGCGATCCGCGTGACACGCTGGCGGGCGTGAGGAGTCGGGTGAGCAACCGCCCGCCGACCGAGGCCACGCTCCGGCGGCTGGAACGCTCGTCGGGGGCACTGGCCACACGCGCCGTGGCCCGGATGGACGAGGAGCTCCCCTGGTTCCGCGACATGCCGGCCGACCGGCGGTCCTGGGTCACGCTCGTCGCGCAGAACGGCATCGCCTCGCTCGTCGAGTGGTGCCGCGACCCGGGAGCGCCGCCGCGGCTCACCGGTGACGTGTTCGGGGCGGCTCCCCGGGAGCTGGTCCGGGTGGTCGCCCTCAAGCAGACCGTCGACCTCATCAAGATCGTCGTGGACGTGCTGGAGGACCACGTCGCGTTGGTCGCCGAGCCGGGCGACGAGGACGCGCTGCACGTCGCCGTCCTGCAGTTCAGCCGGGAGGTCGCGTTCGCCACCGCCCACGTCTACGCGAGCTTCGCCGAGAACCGTGGCGCCTGGGACGCCCGGCTGGAGGCGCTGGTCGTCGACGCCCTGGTGCGCGGCGAGCGGTCCGACGAGCTCTCGGGCCGGGCCGCGGCCCTGGGCTGGGCCACGAGCACACCGGTCGTCGTCCTCGTCGGCGCGACCCCCGAGAACGTCGACGACCCGCACGCGGCCGTCCGCCGGGTCGCGCGGTCATTGCGCAGCGAGGTCCTGGTGGGCGTGCACGCCGACCAGCTGGTCGTCGTCCTCGGCCGGAACGAGGGGCTGAACGACGTCGCCGAGCGGGTCAGCGAGGAGTTCGGCGGCGGCCCGGTCGTGACCGGCCCGGTCGTCGACGGCCTCGGCCACGCCGGCGAGTCGGCCGCGGCCGC
>JAOPWM010000136.1 GCA_025965695.1 Blastococcus sp. | reverse complement strand
TTGGGGAGCGCCGCATGACACCTCCGCACAACTATCTAGCGGTCATCAAGGTCGTCGGCATCGGCGGCGGCGGGGTGAACGCGGTCAATCGCATGATCGAGGTCGGCCTCAAGGGGGTCGAGTTCATCGCGATCAACACCGACGCGCAGGCGTTGCTGATGAGCGATGCCGACGTGAAGCTCGACGTCGGTCGTGAGCTCACGCGCGGGCTGGGCGCGGGCGCGCAGCCCGACGTCGGCCGGCAGGCCGCCGAGGACCACCGCGAGGAGATCGAGGAGGTCCTCAAGGGGGCCGACATGGTCTTCGTGACGGCCGGCGAGGGTGGTGGCACCGGCACCGGTGGCGCGCCCGTCGTGGCGTCGATCTCGCGCAAGCTCGGCGCGCTGACCATCGGGGTGGTCACCCGCCCGTTCGCCTTCGAGGGCAAACGGCGTGCGGTACAGGCCGAGACGGGCATCGAGGAACTGCGCAACGAGTGCGACACGCTGATCGTGATCCCGAACGACCGGCTGCTGCAGTTGGGCGATCGCAACGTCAGCGTCATGGATGCCTTCCGCACCGCCGACCAGGTGCTGCTGTCCGGCGTCCAGGGCATCACCGACCTGATCACCACGCCGGGTCTGATCAACCTGGACTTCGCCGACGTCAAGTCGGTGATGTCCGGGGCGGGGTCGGCGCTGATGGGCATCGGCAGTGCCCGCGGTGACAACCGGGCGCTGCTGGCCGCCGAACAGGCGATCGCGAGCCCGCTGCTGGAGGCCTCGATGGAGGGCGCCCACGGCGTGCTCCTGTCGATCTCCGGTGGTTCGGACCTCGGACTGTTCGAGATCAACGAGGCCGCCTCGTTGGTCTCCGACGCGGCGCACGCCGACGCGAACATCATCTTCGGCGCCGTCATCGACGACGCCCTGGGTGACGAGGTGCGGGTCACCGTGATCGCAGCCGGCTTCGACAGCGGTCGGCCCAGCACCCGCAAGGACGCCGGGGCCCCGGCGGCGGAGGGAAGTACGTCGTCGGCGGCGGGTGGGCTCCCGCCGTACCGGCGCCCGGTGACGGCACCGCCGGTCCACCAGTCGGCGGGGGAGCGTCGCGTCGTCCCGCAGACCGCCGCACCGCAGCCGGTGTCGCAGGGCAGCGGCGGCACCCCGGCTCAGGCCCCGGTCCGTCCGGGGCAGGTACCCAGCGGGGGTGGCATCACCGTGCCCCCGCTGCCGCCGATCCCGGGCCCGGTTGCCGGACGGCGTCCGCTGTCGAACGAGGACTTCGAGGAAGAGCTCGACATCCCCGAGTTCCTGAAGCAGTAGCAGCGACGGTGCAGCAGTGAGTTCCACCCCGGCCGCTCCGCCGGCGGTACGGCCCCGCAGGGTCGTCACCGACCGGCGGGGCGGCCGGTCCCGTTCCCCGTACTTCTCCTTCAATCTCGGCGATCACGTCGGTGACGACCCCGGTGACGTCGCCGCGAACCGCGCCCGGGTGGCGCGCGAACTGGCGGTGCCCGAGGACCGGCTGGTCTGGATGAACCAGGTGCACGGCACCGGCGTCGCGGTCGTCACCGGGCCGCAGGACGGGCCGGTGCCTGAGACCGACGCGCTGGTCACCTCGACGCCCGGCCTGGTCCTGTGCGTCCTGGTGGCCGACTGCGTCCCCGTGCTGCTCACCGACCCCGTCGCCGGGGTGGTCGCCGCGGTGCACGCGGGCCGCGAAGGGGTCCGTCAGGGCGTGTTGCCGGCCACGCTGTCCGCCATGGCCAGCCTGGGTGCCCGCGCGCGCCACGTGACGGCGCTGCTGGGCCCCGCCGTCTGTGGTGCCTGCTACGAGGTGCCGGTTGCCATGCAGCAGGACGTCGCCCGTGTGGCCCCCGCTGCCGCCGTCCTGACCCGCAAGGGGACCCCGGGGCTGGATCTGCGGGCCGGGCTCGCCGAGGGGCTGCACAGGGCAGGTGTGGCCCAGGTGGTCCACGACCCGCGGTGCACCGTCGAGGACCGATTCCTGTTCTCCCACCGACGGGACGGCGTGACCGGCCGGCAGGCCGGGTTGGTCTGGCTCGGCTGAGAGAGGACCCCCTGCCCCCCACAGCTCGCACGCTCGCGGTGGGGCCCTGCAGGGAGGCCATGACAAACGGGATGATCACCCGCATGACCGATCTCGCGGAGAACCTGCGCGCGGTGCGGGCGCGGATCGACGCCGCCGCCCGTGCGGCCGGTCGCGCCCCGTCGTCGGTCGCGCTGCTTGCGGTGAGCAAGACCTGGCCTGCCGAGGACGTGCGGGCCCTCGCCGCGCTGGGTCAGTCCGACTTCGGCGAGAACCGCGCCCAGGAACTGCTCGCGAAGGCGGCCGGGCTCGCCGACCTTTCTGTGCGCTGGCACTTCATCGGCCAGTTGCAGCGGAACAAGGCCGCCGCCGTCGCCCGGCTGGGCGCAGTGGTGCACTCGGTGGACCGGGAGTCCCTCGCCGGCGTGCTCGACCGGGCCGGGCAGGAGGCCGGCCGGCCGGTCGACGTCCTGCTGCAGGTCGACCTCGGCG
>JAOPWM010000110.1 GCA_025965695.1 Blastococcus sp. | reverse complement strand
TCATCTCGTCGCCGAGCATCGCCGAGCCCTTCTTGCCACCGGCCTCCGACGTCGCCCAGTCGTAGGCGTCGAGGATCAGCTCGGCGTGGTCGTAGTCCTCCTGCGACGGCGCGTAGATCTCGTTGGCCGCGTCGATCTGGCCGGGGTGCAGCACCCACTTGCCGTCGAAGCCGAGCATCGCCGAGCGCTTGGCGACCTCCTCGAAGGCCGGCACGTCGCGCACCTGCAGGAAGGGCCCGTCGATGGCCTGCACGCCACGCGCGCGGGCTGACATCAGGATCTGCATGAGGATGTAGTGGAACGGGTCGCCGGGGTAGTCGGGGTGCAGGGCTCCGACGACCAGCGACTTCATGTTGATGCTGGCCTTGAAGTCGGCCGGGCCGAAGATGATCGTCTCGATCCGGGGGCTGGCGAAGGCGATGTCGTTGACGTTGATCAGGCCCTGCGCCGTCTCGATCTGCGCCTCGATGCCGATCCGCCCGACCTCGAGGCCGTTGGCCTTCTCGATCTGGGTGAGCAGCATGTCCAGTGCCTGCACCTGGGCGGCGTCCTGCACCTTCGGCAGCATGATGGCGTCGAGGTTGGCGCCGGCCCCGCCGACGACCTCGAGGACGTCCTGGAAGTTCCACTCCGTCGTCCAGTCGTTGACCCGGACGGTGCGAATCTTGTCGCCCCAGCCGCCCTCGTTCAGCGCCGCGACGATGTTCTTGCGGGCGCCGGGCTTGGCCAGCGGTGCACACGCGTCCTCGAGATCGAGGAAGACCTGGTCGGCGGGCAGCCCCTTGGCCTTCTCGAGGAACCGGGGGTTGCTGCCGGGGACGGCCAGGTTGGAACGACGGGATCGGAGCTCGGCCACGGTGCCTCCGCTGAGGATCGGTCGGGAAAGTCGGTTACCGGAGGGTAGCGATGCCCGATTCCGGGCGCAGACCCGCGTTGATCATCGAGTTGTTGCCCCTCGCGGCGGCGGTCACGCCGTGTCCCCGGCCACAACTCGATGATCACGGCTCGATGATCAGGTCGCCGCCTCGACCAGCGTCGTGGGCCGGCTGGCGCGGACGACGAGCGCGACGCCCACCACGACCGCGGCCATCCCCGGCAGGGCCAGCAGCGGGGGTGCCTGGTGCAGCAGGACCAGCGCGACGATCAGCGACCCCGGCACCTCCAGCAGGACGGCGAGGCTGACCACCGTCGGCCCCACCGACGAGAGCACCAGGTTGAGCAGCGTGTGCCCGAGCAACTGGGCGACGAAGGTGATGGCCGCGATCAACCACCAGTCGCGGGCGCTGAACCCGCCCAGCGGCACGTCGACCACGAGTGCGGCGACGGCCAGGACCAGCGCGCAGGTGGAGTAGCAGACGACGGTGTACGCCGACGTGGCCAGCCGCTCGCGCGCCCGCGCCCCCGCGAGCACATAGCCGCCGGCGGAGATCGCGCCCAGCAGGGCCAGCCCGTCCCCGGCGACCGCGCGAAGGCTGACCGTGACGTCAACCCCCGCGATCAGGGCCGCCCCGAGCACCGCGAGCAGCAGGCCCCACCACACCGCGGCAGGCAGCCGGACACCGGCGATCCGGGCGGCCAGCGCCGTCCAGATCGGGGTGGTGGTGACCAAGGCGATCGAGGCCGCGACCGTCGTCATCGACAGGCTCGGCAGCCACGCGGCGAAGTGCGCGGCGAGGAACAGCCCGGCGACACAGGAGCTGCGCAGGTCCCGCCACCGCAGCCCGGTCAGCGTCGCCCGCTCCCGGGTGAGCAGCACCGGCAGCAGCACGACGGCGCCCGCGGCGTTGCGCCAGAACGCGATCGCCAGAACGGGCGCGACGACCAGCGCGGTCAGCGGGCCGGACAGCGAGATCCCGACGACCGCGACCCCCATGAGTGCGAGGTCACGTCCGCCCGGCCGGTGCAGCGCCCAGGCAGCGGCCCCGTCCAGAGGCTCGCGCCGAGCGGAGCGAGGGGTGAGGGGGACGGGGTCCTCTTTCAGGACGGCACCCGGATCCGCCCGGCCGCGATCGGCACGACGGCGCCCTGCACGGTCGCCGACACCGCCCGGCCGCCGGATGCGGTCACGGTGCAGGTCAGCAGCGACGGACGGCCCAGCTTCTCGCCCTGGCGGACGACGTAGGACGACGCCCCCTCGTCGCCGAGCAGGCCGGTGGCGACCAACCAGACGCCGGCGCCCAGGGCGGCGGAGCCGGTGGCCGGGTCCTCGTCCCAGTGCAGGTCGCCGGCGAACACGCGGGCGTAAGCGGTGGACGTCGTGGCGTCCCAGGACAGGACCGAGACCCCCTCCCCCACACCCAGTGCGTCGAGGGCAGCCGGATCCGGCACGGCCCGGTCGACCACGTCCGGGGTGACCGACAGGTAGGCGAAGGGCAGTCCGCACCCGGCGACGTCGGCGGGCAGGCCGGTGGTGTCGGCGGCGCTGAGCCCCAGGGCGGTGGCCAATTCCGACGGCGCGGGCCCGTCCTCGAGGGTGGGCCGGCCTCCGGAGAGCGTTGCGCCGCTCTCGTCGACGACGAGGTCGAGGACCCCGACGCCGCACTCCTGGCGGACCATGCCGGCGGGCAGCCGACCCGTGCGCACCAGGGTGTGGGCTGCGCCGACGCTCGGGTGCCCGGCGAACGGCAGCTCGGCGTAGGGGGTGAAGATCCGCACCCGGTAATCGGCGCCGGGCTCGGTGGGCGCGCTGAGGAACGACGTCTCCGACAGGTGGAACTCGAAGGCCAGCGCCTGGCACTGCTCGGTGCTCAGCCCGTCGGCGTCGAACACCACGGCCAGCGGATTGCCGGCGTACGCCCGCGGCGCGAACACGTCGACGACCTCGTACTCCAGCATCCCGGGGCCCACCACGGCGCCGACGGTAGCCTCAGCGAGGAGTACCCGTGACCGAGCCCGCGAGGTCACGCACGGACACGGCACCCCCGGTCGCGGGGCCGACGAGCGTCAGCGAGGAGTACCCGTGACCACGGTGACGAGGGCGTACGTATCGCGGCTCGCCGGGCTGACCGTCTTCGACCCCAACGGCGATCGGGTGGGCAAGGTTCGCGACGTCGTCGTCGCGCTGCGGGTCGACAACGCAGCACCCCGGGTGCTGGGGCTGGTGGTCGAGGTCGTCGCGCGGCGTCGGATCTTCGTGCCCATGGGCCGGGTCACCGCGATCGAGTCGGGCGCGGTGATGCTCGCGTCGGGCACGCTCAACCTCAAGCGCTTCCAGCAGCGGGCCGGGGAGACCCTCGTGCTCGGCGAGCTGCTGGACCGGACGGTGCGGATCAAGGAGTCCGGCCGCCCCGCGCACGTCGTCGACGCCGGCATGGAGCAGACCCGCACCGGCGACTGGGTGCTGTCCAAGCTGGCCGTCCAGGAACCGGGCCGGCTCGGCCGTCGCGGGCAGCTGCACCAGCTGGGCTGGGACGAGGTAGAGGGTCTGTCGCTCCCACAGTCGGGTCAGGGCACCGAGACGCTGCTCGCCACGTACCGGGAGCTCAACGCCGCCGACCTCGCGCACGCGTTGCAGGAGCTGCCGGACAAGCGCCGGCACGAGGTCGCCGAGGCCCTGGACGACGAGCGGCTGGCCGACGTCCTGGGTGAGCTGCCCGAGGCCGACCAGGTCACCATCCTGGCCACGCTCGAGGAGCGGCGGGCCGCCGACGTCCTCGAGGCGATGGATCCCGACGACGCCGCCGACGTGCTCGCCGAGTTCTCCAACGTCGACCGCAACCGGCTGCTGGAGCTCATGGAGCCCGACGAGGCCGAGCCCGTCCGTCAGCTGCTCAAGTACTCCGAGGACACCGCCGGCGGGATGATGACCAGCGAGCCGGTGATCCTCTCCCCCGACGCCACGATCGCCGAGGCGCTGGCACGCGTCCGCGAGCCGGAGCTCACCCCGTCGCTGGCCAGCCAGGTGTACGTCTGCCGGCCGCCGTCGGCCACGCCCACCGGCCGCTACCTGGGGCTGGCGCACATCCAGCGACTGCTCCGCGAGCCGCCGTCCAGTCTGGTCAGCGGGATCCTCGACGATCTAGATCCCCTCCGGCCGGAGGCACCGCTGGCCGAGGTCACCCGCTACTTCGCCACGTTCAACCTGGTCGCGGCCCCGGTGGTCGACGCGCAGGGCCGGCTGGTCGGGGCGGTCAGCGTCGACGACGTCCTCGACCACCTGCTGCCCGACGACTGGCGCGATCGGTCCCGTCGTGGCTGAGGGGCCGCGGCTCGACGTGCCGCGTGGCCGCACCCGCGGGTTCGCCAGCTTCCTGCGGCTCAACCCCGACGCGGTGGGTCAGTTCGCGGAGGGCATCGCGCGCTTCCTGGGCACCGGCCGGTTCCTCGCCGTCCAGACGATCATCGTGATCGTCTGGATCACGCTGAACGTCGCAGCGGTCAGGCTCCGGTGGGACCCCTATCCGTTCATCCTGCTCAACCTGGCCTTCTCCACGCAGGCCGCCTACGCCGCGCCGCTGATCCTGCTCGCCCAGAATCGGCAGGCCGACCGCGACCGCGTGCAGGCCGAGGAGGACCGCGCGCGTGCGGCGTCTGTCCGCGCCGACACCGAGTACCTGGCCCGGGAGCTGGCCTCGCTGCGCGTCGCGGTCGGCGAACTGGCCACCCGGGACTTCATCCGCACGGAGCTGAGCCGCCTCGTTCCCGGCGAGGGCGACGGTGACGACCGCAAGAAGGAGAAGAAGGACAAGCCGCGGCGTCGCGACCCGGTTGCCTGACGCGGCTCAGGGGACCTGGTCCAGCAGGCCGGAGAGCCACAGGCCCCATGTGAGCGGCACGGTGAGCACCAGCGCCCAGAGCCGGGTGCGGCCGTGGCGAGGCAGTCCGAGCACGAGTACCAGCGCGACGACGATGTCGACCGCGGCCTGCACGGGCCGGCGGACGAGGTAGGGCTGCGCGCCGGTCCAGATCTCACCTGCCGGGATGACCGCGCCGCCGAGCAGGGCGCCCGGGAGCACATCCGCCCGCCGCGTCGCCCACCACACCGCGAGCGCCGTTGCCGGGATCGCGGTCACCGAGAGGAACAGCCACGTGGTGAGCAGATGGACGTTCCAGCCGACGTCGAGGACCTCCGCCGCCCAGGCGTAGTAGGCGACCGACATCGCGGCGAAGGAACGGCCGAGCGGACCACCGCGGCGACCCACGTCGGGGCGAACCGTCCGAGCAGCGCCACGGCGAGCACCCAGACCGCCGGATAGCTGCCCAGGGGCGCCGCCCAGCTGATCCTCGACTCGTCGGCCGCCTTGACGGCGATGCCGGCGAGCACGCCGAGGAGTGCCAGCGCGCCCCTCCTGGCGGCTTCCGGCGCAGGAGCGTCCGCGTGCCGGTCTCGGTCATCGAGACCAGATGGTGGCGGAACCGACGGCGGGTGAATGCCGCTACACGCCCGGCCCGGCGCCAGCGGGCTCACTCGACGACATGATCGCCAACCACCTCCTTGATCAGGTGGACGAGTTCGACCTGCGGCGTGAGCCGCTCCCGGCGCGCCTCGCGGTAGCCCAGACGCTGGTAGAGCCGCAGGTTCGCGAGACTCCGGTGCCCGGTGAACAGCGTTGCCTGCCGGATCTGCGACGGGGCGGCGGCCTCCAGGGCCTCGATGAGCGCGGTGCCGATTCCCTGACCCTGCTGATCCGGGGCCACGGCCAGCCGGCCGACGTGCAGGACGCCGTCCGCCGGCCTTCCGCGGACGGCGCCGACGATGCGGTCCCCCCGGGTCGCCTTGAGCGCGATCGATGTGCGCAGTTCCGCGGCGAGATCGTCCAGCGTCTGCACCAGCGGGGGCAGTCCCGGATCTCCGTAGAGCAGGGCCTCGCTCGTGTACGCGGCGCGCTGCAGGGTGAGGAGTTCTCCGGCGTCGGCCGGCACGGCGGCCCGTATGACCGGCCGGTCCGGCAGCCCGGTGGCGGCCAGTTCGAGCTCGACGAAGGCGGCGATCATCGCTCGGTAGATGCGCTCGACCACCCCGGCGGACGCGCCGCTCCGACGTGCGGACTCCCGGACACGGGCGATGACCGCCTCGACGCGGTCGGGAGCCCGCACCGCGGTCGCATCGGGCTTCAGCCGACCGGCCTGCCGCACGAGCCGTTCTCGTTCGGCAAGCCGGTCGACGATGTCGTCGTCAAGTCGGTCGATGCTCGCGCGGATCTCGGCGAGCGGGTCCTGGATCTCGTTCACGGCCGTCCTCGGGTCGGCTCCGGAACCAGGCGGGACGAGAAGGGTCCGGACCGGCTCCCTGAGCAGCGGTCTGGATGCGTGCAACGACAGTCCGCCTAGGGGCGGGGCCACCATGCGGAGCGGGTCGTCACGCAGCAGACCCTAGGCCGTCAGCACTCACCCGGCGAGGACGTGCACCAGCGCGCCTGCCGCCCCTGCGAGCAGGAGGACGACAATGAACGGTGCCCGCAGTGCCAGCGCCAGCGCGGCGACGGCCAGGCCTACCAGCCGCCCGTCGAGCACCAGGTGTTGCCCGCTGGTGGCCGCCTGCACCGCGACCAGAGCAGCGAGCAGCGCGGCCGGCACGAAGTCGACGATCCGGGCGACCCAGGGCTGCTCCACCCACGCGGACGGCACCGACAGGCCGGCGAGCTTGAGCAGGTAGCAGCCCAGCGATCCGGCGAGGACCGCTGCCCACAGCCCGGTGCCGCTCATGCCAGTTCCTCCGACGCCGTGGGCCGCTCGGTGGCTCGCGGGCGCCCGGCCAGCGCGACGGCCACGACGGCGGCGATCACCTGGACGCCGGCGGGGACGACCGGCGTCAGCGCCAGCGCGACGACCGCGCCCCCCACGGCCACCCGCCGCTGGGTCGCTGCCTCGGGGAACACCTTCCGCAGCCGGGGCCAGAGCAGGGCCAGGAAGGCAGCGGGGACGACGGCATCGAGGGCCGCCCGTGCCGTGCCACCGAGTCCCGCGGCCCCGAGAGCACCGACGGCGGTCATGGCGTTCCAGGTCAGGTAGATCGACGCACCCGTGACGAGGAAGGCCAGCTTGCTCAGCGCGCGATTCGGCGCGGCGAGGGCCATCGCCGTCGTCTCGTCGATGACCCAGTGCGCCGTCCCGATCCGGCGGAGCCCGCCCCGGGGTTGCAGCAGAGGCACCAGCCGGACGCCGTAGACGGTGTTCCGGGTTCCCAGCAGCAGGGCGCTCCCGACGGCGGCCACCGCGCTGCCCCCGGCACCCAGGACGCCCACCAGCGCGAACTGCGAGGCGCCGGTGAACATGAGCGCTGACAGGCTCATCGCCTGCCACAGGTTCAGCCCGGCCGCGTCGGCCGCCGCCCCGAAGGCCACGCCGTAGAGACCCACCGCCAGGCCGAGCCCCACGGCGTCGCGCAGCGTGGCCGAGCGCTCGGGGGATGACACTCCGGGAAGGCTAACGGCCGCCCGCTGCGCGGCAGATCACCCTCCGCCGGAGGGCACCTCGGGTCGTCCGCCGTACAGTGGCAGGCGACCCGATCGTGCAGGTCGCCGCCGTCCTCAGACCGACCGCCGGACCAGGGTCCCCCGTCGAAGGAGACACGCAACGATGACCGACACGCTGACCGGCTCGCCGGCGCTGGACGCCGTCAACGCCGCTCTGGCCACCGTCCAGGACCCCGAGATCAACCGTCCGCTCACCGAGCTGGGCATGGTCAAGGACGTGCAGATCGCCGCCGACGGCTCCGTCCGCGTCGAGGTCTACCTGACCGTCGCCGGCTGCCCCATGCGCGAGACCATCACCAACCGGGTGACCACCGCGGTGTCCGCCGTCCCCGGCGTGACCGCCGTGCAGGTCGTGCTCGACGTGATGAGCGACGAGCAGCGCGCGGAGCTGCGCAAGACCGTCCGCGGCAGCGACTCCGCCGAGCCGGTGATCCCGTTCGCCCAGCCCGGTTCGCTGACCCGTGTCTACGCCGTCGCCTCCGGCAAGGGTGGCGTGGGCAAGTCCAGCGTCACCGTCAATCTCGCGGCGTCCCTGGCCCGGCGCGGCCTGTCGGTCGGTGTCGTCGACGCCGACATCTACGGCCACTCCGTGCCGCGCATGCTGGGCGTCGAGGACAAGCCGACCCAGGTCGACAACATGATCATGCCGCCGCAGGCCTACGGCGTGAAGGTCATCTCGATCGGCATGTTCACCCCCGGCAACACCCCGGTCGTGTGGCGTGGGCCGATGCTGCACCGCGCACTGCAGCAGTTCCTCGCCGACGTCTGGTGGGGCGACCTCGACGTCCTGCTCATGGACCTCCCCCCGGGCACGGGTGACGTGGCCATCTCGGTGGCCCAACTGGTGCCGAACGCCGAGATCCTCGTCGTCACGACGCCACAGCTCGCCGCTGCCGAGGTGGCCGAGCGGGCCGGGGCGATCGCCACCCAGACCCATCAGCAGGTGGTCGGGGTCGTCGAGAACATGTCGTGGCTCGAGCTGCCCGACGGCTCGCGCATGGAGGTCTTCGGTTCCGGTGGCGGCGAGGCCGTCTCCGACGCGCTCACCAAGACCCTGGGCGCCCGCGTGCCGCTGCTCGGTCAGATCCCGCTCGACACCCGGCTGCGCGAGGCCGGCGACGCCGGCGCTCCGATCGTGCTCGCCGAGCCGGACTCCCCCGCCGCGCAGGCGCTGGAGAAGATCGCCGACGGCCTGGCCACCCGGCAGCGAGGGCTCTCCGGGATGTCGCTGGGGCTCACCCCGGTCCGCCGCTGACCTGGTCTGATCGCCCGCTTCTGGGGTCCTGCAGGACTCCACCAGCGCGAGGAGCCCCCCAGAAGCGCGTTCAGGCCGGTCCGCTTACGGTCTGGCGATGAGCGACGCGCAGGTCAGCGAGAGCATCACCATCGACGCCCCGCCCGGCGTGGTGTTCGGGATCCTCGCGGCACCGCGTCAGCACACCCGCATCGACGGGTCGGGATCGGTCGGCTCAGTTCTCTCGGGTCCCGACCGGATCAGTAGTACTGATCAGACCTTCACCGTGCGGATGCAGCTGTTCGGCGTCCCCTACGTGATCCGGAACCGGGTCGTGGAGTTCGAGCCTGATCGCCTGATCGCCTGGCGGCACTTCACCGCGAACCGCTGGCGCTACGAGCTGACGCCCACCGCCGACGGCGGGACGACGGTCATCGAGACCTTCGACACCTCGCGCGCCGACCGGGTGACCGACGCCGTCGTGCGCTGGGCGAAGTTCCCGGAACGCAACCGCCAGGGGATCACCGAGACGCTCGAGCGGCTCAAGAAAGCGGCCGAGTCGGACGCCACAAACGCCTGAGTCCAGCTACTGGTGTGTTGCTCGCGCCCCTGCAGTCCTGCAGGACTCCCGAAGCGCGAGAAACGCCCCTGAAGACGACAGGTCACGTCGCGTCGGGGTCGAACGGGGGCGGCGTCGCGTGATCCCGGGGCCGGGCGGCCAGCCCGCCGGCGGGACCCGTCGCGGCCCCCGCGGCGAGCCCGGCCGACCCGGTCGCGCTTCCCCGGTGCACGGTCGGCGTGTCGTCGTCGTCGCCGAGCAACTGGGTGCGGATGAAGGTCTTCGGGTGGTACTTGCGCAGGTCGAGGTCGCGCAGCTCGGGCAGGTCGTCACCGAATGACTCGTTGACCTGCTCACGGACGCCGGTGATCGCGGCCCGCACCCGCTTCAGGCCCGCGGCGGCGTCCTTGGCCAGCGTGGGCAGCCGCTCCGGGCCGAAGATGAAGAGCGCGGCGAGGCCCAGCACGATGATCTCGCCCCAGCCGATCGAGTCGAACACCGCCGCTCCCTCCTCCGTTGGTGCCAGCGTAGGTGGCGTCCCCCTGCCGGGTCCCGCCGCGAGCTTGCGAGTGGCGGGCGGCAGGGGGTGTTTTTCAGGCGGTGTCGAGGGTCGCTTTGAGCTCGGTCGAGCTGCCCCCGCGGACGACCTCCACGGTGATCGTGTCGCCGGGGGCGTGGGCGTCGACGGCGACGACGAGTTCCTCGGAGCTGCCTACGGGCTTGCCCTCCACGGCGATCACGACGTCCTCCTCACGGATGCCCGCGTTCGCCGCCGCGCTGCCGGGCTCCACGTTCAGCACCAGGGCGCCGTCGCGGGCGCCGTCGGTCACCGACCGGGTGGCGACCCCCAGCGTGGCGTGCACCGCCGAACCGGTGGCGATGAGTTGCTCGGCGATGGTGCGGACGGTGTCGATCGGGATCGCGAAGCCCAGGCCGATCGACCCGCCGCCGGTCGACGCGATTGCGGTGTTGATGCCGATGACCGCGCCGCTGGCGTCGACGAGCGCGCCGCCGGAGTTGCCCGGGTTGATGGGGGCGTCGGTCTGCACCGCACTGATGACGGCGTTGGTGTCGCTGCCCTCACCGGCGAGGCGCACCGGTCGGCCCAGGGCGCTGACGATGCCGCTCGTGACCGTCCCGGCCAGGCCGAGCGGTGAGCCGATGGCCACGACAGGGTCACCGACGACGACGTCCTTGGACCTGCCCAGGGAGGCGGTGACCAGGCCGGGCTTCTCCACCTTGAGGACGGCGATGTCGCTGGCCGGATCGCGACCGACGATGCGGGCCGCCGAGCCGCTGCCGTCGGAGAAGACGGCGCGGATCTCGGCGCCCTGGACGCCGTCGGCGCCGGAGACGACGTGGTTGTTGGTGACGATGTAGCCGTTCCCGCCCTCGATCACGACGCCGGAGCCGGTCGCGCCGGCCTGACCGACCCGCACCTCGACCGAGACCACCGCGGGCGTCACGCTCGCCGCGATGTCCGACACGGAACCGGGCGCGCGGGTCACGCCCGGGTCCACCTTGGACAACTGCGTCCCGGGAGCCAGCAGCGGGCTCTCCCCGGCAGTGCGGGTGAGGTACCAGCCCAGACCACCGCCGACGGCGCCGACGAGCAGAACGGCGAGCAGCGTGAGCACGGTGAGCCGGATCGACACGTCACGCAGCCGCAGCTTCTTGCGGCCCTGTGCGTCGACCACGACCGGGCCCTGCTGTGCGTCCTCGTCATAGACGGCGGGGGCGCCGAGCCCTGCGGGTGCGTAGGGATCGCGCCAGGGGTCGCTGCGGGCGTCGGACTTCCACCACGGCCCTGAGGCGGTGCGGCGGCGTCCCGGCCGGCCGGCGGGCGGGTCCTGAAGGCCGCGCTGCCCGCTCGAGGGCGGCCCGAACGCGCGGAGCAGCG
>JAOPWM010000104.1 GCA_025965695.1 Blastococcus sp. | reverse complement strand
TGCCGATCGCGCCGGGCACCAGATTGAGGATCAGCACGGAAGGGCCGACAACGAACACTAAGGCGGCAAGGACGACGGCGAGCACCATGTTGATGTTGGACAGCCACTGGACGCCCTTGGCGATGCCAGAGACGGCGGAGGCGACGAAGGCAGCGGTCAGCACCGCGATGATCGCGACCAGGACGCCGTTGCCGACACTGCCCGCCCAGCCCAGGATCTCCAGGCCGCTGCCGATCTGCAGCGCGCCGAGACCCAGCGAGGCCGCCGAGCCGAAGAGCGTGGCGAAGATGGCGAGGACGTCGATGACCTTGCCGGCCGGGCCCTCGGTGCGGCGCTTGCCGAACAGTGGCTCGAACGCCGAACTGATCAGCTGCTTCCGGCCGCGGCGGAAGGTGCCGTAGGCGATCGCGAGACCCACCACGGCGTAGATCGCCCACGGGTGCAGCGTCCAGTGGAACAGCGTGGTGGCCATCGCCGTCTGGATGGCCTCGGGGGTCTGCGCCTCGACCGTACGGGGCGGCGGGGAGACGTAGTGCGCCAGCGGCTCGGCGACGCCGTAGAACATCAGGCCGATGCCCATGCCGGCGCTGAACATCATGGCGATCCACGAGATGGTGCGGAACTCCGGCGCCTCGTCGTCGCGACCCAGCGGGATGCGGCCGTACTTGCTGCCGGCCAGCCACAGGACGAAGACGACGAATGCCGAGGCCAGGGTCACGAACAGCCAGCCGAGGTTGCCCTCGATCCAGGTGAGCGCAGTGCCGCTCGTCGAGCCCAGGCCGCTGGGGCTCAGGAATCCCCAGGCGACGAACGCCAGGGCGAGGGCCGCGGAGACCGTGAAGACCACGCGGTCGAGCGAGCCCTTCTCGTCGGCCAACGGGGGCGGCGGATCGGCGATGGCAGGGTGCTGGTCGGTCTGCGGCTCAGGACCGGAGACGGCCGCTACGGGCGCCGCCGCGGCGGCCGATCCGCGATCGTGCCGACCCGATGGTGCTGTGGGTGTCATCGTCACAGGTGGGTACTGCGCCCGCTCGGGGCGCCCCTCCGTTCCGTGTGCAGGAGGACCGAGTCCTCGATCAGGGGGTGGTCATATACGCACACGCAGAGCGCTCGAGCGATTACCCCAGAGTCATCCGGAAACGTGAAGTCCGCAAATGAGCACAGTCAGCACAGGTCTGATTGGCATCTTCTGATGAAGCGAAACGTGATGTCACCCGACCGGGGACGGCGTGTCGCGACTGGTCAGGCCGCCGTGGCGTCGAGCGTCCGCCATGCCGGAGTCGGCGATGTGATTCTCCTCGCGATCCCGCCAGCCACGCTCCCCGGCGGATGTGGAGGGGTCGGGGCGAACGCTGCGAGAACTGGGCCGGTGCGGAGTCGAACAGCAGGGCGGGGCAACGGTCAGTCCCCACCTGCGATCCGCACGATGCTCCCGGCTGCTGGGCTGGAAGCGACGGTCCGAGCGGCTGGTCCGCGCCAGCGGAGCCCCGTACACGGTCGTCCGACCCGGGTGGTTCGACCACACCGCGCCCGGCGACCACCGCCTGGTTTTCGAGCAGGGGGACACCGGCAACGGGGGGATCGGCCGTGACCAGGTGGCCGAGGTGCTCGTCCGGAGCCTCCTGTCGGACACCGCCGTGTGTAGCCGGCGCACCACCGACGGACTGGGACGGCCTGTTCGCTGCACTTCCGGCCGACCCGGCCGGAGCCTTCGACGCTGCCGGCGACCCCGGGCACCCTGCCACCTGTCGACGACGAACCGATGCCGGTCCCGGTGGACATCGCCCGCCTCGCGTCCCACTGACGCCTGGCGCTCCCGGACCGATGGGCACGGCAGGCAGACCGGGCGGCGCGAACGGAACCGTGGCGGTTTGCTGTACCGGGAGGTGGACCCATGCTCGGGCTGGAACTGGTCGTTGTCCTGGGGGTGACACTGCTCCTCGCGGGCGTGGTCGGGCGCCGACTGCGGGTCGCCCCGCAGGTTCTCCTGCTCCTCTGCGGCGTGCTGCTCGGGTTCGTGCCCGCCCTGCGCGAGGTGCACCTACCGCCCGAGGCGATGCTGCTGATCTTCCTTCCGGCGCTGCTCTACTGGGAGAGCCTGACCACGTCGCTGCGTGAGATCCGTAGCAACCTGCGCGCGATCGTCCTGCTGAGCACCGTGCTCGTCATCGCCACGGCCGGGGCCGTGGCGGCGGTGGCGCACGCCCTCGGGCTGCCGTGGGGACCCGCGTGGGTACTCGGTGCCGCCCTGGCGCCGACCGACGCCACCGCCGTCGGAGTGCTCGCCCGGGCGTTGCCGCGCCGCACCGTCACCACATTGCGTGCGGAGAGCCTGATCAACGACGGCACCGCGCTGGTGGTCTACGCCCTCGCGGTCGGCATCACGGTCGGCGAGGACCGCCCCGGAGCACTGTCCGTCTCCGGGCTGTTCCTGCTGTCCTATGGCGGCGGGGCGTTGGCCGGGGTGGTGGTCGCGTGGCTCGCGGCGTGGGCTCGACGTCGACTCGACGATCCGCTGCTGGAGAACGTGCTCATCCTGTTGACGCCCTTCACGGCATTCCTGCTGGCCGAGCGCGCACACGCCTCGGGCGTCCTCGCCGTCGTGGTGTGTGGACTGATCATGAGCCAGGTCGGCCCCCGCCGGGGCCGGGCCGACACCCGCCAGCAGACGACGGCGTTCTGGACGCTGTCGACGTTCCTCCTCAACGGCGCGCTGTTCGTCCTCGTCGGGCTGGAGGTGCAGTCTGCGGTCCGGGGTCTGACCAGCACCGACCTCAGCCGCGGACTGTTCGCCGTCGCCGCCGTCTCCGCGGTGGTCATCGGCGTGCGCTTCGCCTGGCTGTTCACCACCCCGTACCTGATCCGGCTGCTGGACCGGCGCCCCCAGCAGCGGCTGCGCCGTGTCGGCGCCCGCTCCCGTGTGGTCAGCGCGGTGGCGGGTTTCCGGGGCGCGGTCTCGCTCGCCGCGGCCCTCGCGGTGCCGGAGACGGTGGCGTCGGGGGAGCCGTTCCCCGGCCGGGACCTGATCGTGTTCGTGACCGCCGGCGTCATCGCGATCACCCTGCTCCAGGGACTCCTGCTGCCGAGCGTGGTGCGCTGGGCCCGGCTGCCCCGCGACGGCTCGGTCGAGCAGGAGCGCCGGCTCGCCGAGACGCTCGCCACCGAGGCAGCCCTTGCGGCGCTGCCCGAGGTGGCCGAAGGCATGGGCACCGACCCGGACGTCGTGGACCGGACCCGCCGTGAGTACGAGGAGCACCTGCAGGTCGTGCGTGCCGACGGCGGGGACGGCGACGACGAGCCCGTGCTGCGGCACGACCAGCACTACGCGGCCCTGCGGTTGGCGCTGCTCGCCCGCAAACGCGCCACCGTGCTCGCGCTCCGCGACGAACAGCGCATCGACGACATCGTGCTGCGCCAGTTCCAGACCAGGCTGGACATCGAGGAGGTGCGTCTGTCCAGGCCCGAGCCGGCCGAGTGAGCTCGCGGTCCGCTCAGGCGTGGTCGTGCTCGCTCGCGGGGTCGTGGGCGGTTGCCTGGTCGGGCGGCGTGGCCCAGCTGGCGAGGAAGCGCAGGGCCTGATGGGACGGTGAGCTGGGCTCCGCGGTGTAGGTGAGCAGCATCAGGCCCTGGTCGGCCGCGAGGGCCAGTCCCTCGTAGGCCAGGGAGAGGTCGCCGACGACGCGGTGGTGGAAGTGTTTCGTGCCGGTGGTGTGCCAGCGGACGTTGTGCGTCGCCCACAGGGCGCTGAACCGGTCGGAACGGGTGGTCAGCTCACCGATGAGATCGGTCAGCAACCGGTCGTCGGGGTTCCGGCCTGCTTCGGCCCGGAGCAGCGACACCCCGACGGCCGCGGCGCCGTCCCAGTCGGGGTAGAAGTCCGCCGACCGCGGGTCGAGGAACGTGTACCGGGCGTGGTTGGGAGGTCGTCCCGTGTCGACGTCGTCGAACATGTCGGCGTACAGCGCCCGGCCCATGGTGTTGGCGGCCAGGACGTCGAGCCGGCCGTTCTGCACGAAGGCCGGGACGTCGGTCATCGCGTCCAGGAGTTGCTGCACACCGGGGCGGACGCGCTGCTGGGTGGGCCGGCGACGAGGACGGGACGTCGCGTTCGACGCCCGGGCGAGGTCGAACAGGTGAGCCCGCTCGGCCTCGTCGAGCTGGAGTGCGCGGACGAGCGCGTCGAGCACGCTGTCGGAGACCCCGTGCGCGTTGCCGCGCTCCAGACGCGTGTAGTACTCGACGCTGACTCCGGCGAGCAGGGCTGCCTCCTCGCGGCGGAGCCCCGGAACCCGCCGGTGACCGCCGTAGACGGGCAGCCCCGCCTGCTGCGGCGTGAGCCTGGCCCGTCGCGACGCGAGGAACTGGCGAAGGTCGTTCCGGTTGTCCACGACGACGAGGCTAGGTCGGCTCGGGGTGCTGAGGGGGTCTCTGCCAGTACCCCTGTCGACAGGCTCTCCCTCAGTGCCGCCGGTGCGGGTTTCCTGGGTGGAGTCAGATGACACCGACCGAATGGATCGATCTTCGTGCGAGCAACTGTGATGTACGGCGCCGGTGACGTGCGGGTGGAGAACGTGCCCGACCCGGTGCTGCAGGCCCCGACCGACGCGGTCGTGCGCGTGGTGCGCGCCTGCGTCTGCGGCAGCGACCTGCACCCCTTCCACACCATGCCGGCCTCGGCGCAGGGCTCCCCGATGGGACATGAGTTCATCGGCGTCGTCGAGGAGATCGGCTCCGACGTCGCGACGCTGCAGCGGGGCGACTTCGTCATCGCGCCGTTCGCGTATTCGGACAACACCTGCGAGTTCTGCCGCGAGGGCCTGCACACGTCCTGCCGGCAGGGCGGGTTCTTCTCCACCGCGCAGGCCGAGGCCGTGCGCGTGCCGCTCGCCGACGGCACCCTCGTGAAGGCCCCGGTGGGCGAGGACTCCGCGCTGCTGCCCTCGCTGCTGACTCTGTCCGACGTGTTCCTCACCGGGTACCACGCAGCGGTCAGGGCCGGGGTCAACCCCCGGACGACGGTGACCGTGATCGGCGACGGCGCGGTCGGCCTCTCCGCCGTGCTGGCCGCTCGGCGGCTCGGCGCCGAGCGGATCGTCCTCATGGGCCGACACGAGGACCGCACCGACCTGGGCCGCGAGTTCGGGGCCACCGACGTCGTCGCCGAGCGTGGCGAGGAGGGCATCGCCGCGGTCCGGGAGCTCACCGGCGGCGACGGCACCCAGACCGTGCTGGAGTGCGTCGGCTACATGTCCGCCTACGAGATGGCCTACGGCGTCGTGCGCGTCGGCGGCGTGATCAGCCGGGTCGGCGTGCCGCAGTACGAGGAGGCGCCGATCGGCTTCGGCAGCCTGTTCGGGCGCAACATCACGCTGACCGGTGGCCCCGCCCCGGTCCGCGCCTACATCGAGGAGCTGCTGCCCGACGTCCTCGAGGGCCGCATCGAGCCGGGCAAGGTGTTCGACCGCACCGTTGGTCTCGACGACGTCCCCGAGGGGTACCGCGCGATGGACGCCCGCGAGGCGCTGAAGGTCCTCGTCCGGCCCTGACGCGGCCGGCTCCACCACCGATCAAAGGAGACGACGTTGGAGATCCTGCAGAAGCAGCCGTCGGTCAAGGGACCGGCTCAGATGTTCACCGGTGACGTCTGGCTCGACGTCATCGCCAGGGGCGAGGAGCCCTCGCGGGTTCGCGTCAACACGGTCCGCTTCGCTCCCGGCGCGCGTACCGCCTGGCACTCGCACGCCCTCGGACAGACGCTGCACGTGACGGACGGTATGGGGCTGGTCCAGGCAAGCGGCGGCGAGGTGCTGGTCATCCGGCCCGGCGACACCATCTACACGCCCCCGGGGGAGTGGCACTGGCACGGTGCCGCCCCGGACCACTACATGATCCACACCGCGATCTGGGAAGGCGACGACTCGCAGTGGGGCGACCTCGTCAGCGACGACGACTACAACGCGCGCTGACGTCGTCCCGACCGGCGTCGCCCGGTCATGTGGGCGAACTCCCACCGGGAGCCCCGTGGTGGCGGCCCCGGACGGCGGAAGATGAGTGGTGCATACATTTCGGCGCGGGTCTGCCCGTGCCGCGGCTTCACCCTGGCGTGCGTTGCGATTCCCTGCCTACCGTCGGTGGGCCGTCGCGAACCTGGTCAGCACCATGGGGTCGTGGCTGCAGATCGTCGCGCAGAACCTCCTGGTACTGACACTGACCGGATCACCGGTGCTCGCCGGAGTGTCCGTTGCCGCGAGTGCCCTCCCGTCCCTGCTGCTGGGCCCGGTCGGCGGCGCACTGGCGGACCGGTGGCCGCGTCGCGTTGTCGCTGCCGTCGGGCAGACGCTCCTGGCCGTCATCGCCGCTACGACCGGCGTCCTCGCCGCAACAGGCGCTCTCTCCGTGCCTGTGCTGATGGCGCTGTCGGTCGCGTCCGGAGTCGTCGGCACCATGAACGGCCCGGCGTCCGCGCTGCTCGGCAACGAACTCGTCGCCCCGGATGATGTGCCCTCGGCGATCAGCATCGGGTCGGTGACCTTCAACGTCGGCCGCGTGGCCGGTGCTGCTGCTGCCGGGATCGTTCTCGGCACCCTCAGCGTCCCGGCGGCCTACGCACTCAATGCGGTGTCGTTCCTGTGCGTCGTGGCGGTGATCGGGACGCTCCCGTCGCAGCGGCCGGGCATCGCCGAACGCCGCGGAGCTCCGCGGGACCGTGGACTCGACCTGCGGGGCGGCGTCCGCTGGCTCGCCGGTCAGCCGAGTCTGCTGCTGCTCGCCACGGTGAGCGTGCTTGCCTCGATGCTGACCGGGAGCCTGTCGCTGTCCCTTGCGCCGCTCACGTTGGACGCGTTGCAGGCGGGGAGCAGCGGCTATGGCGCGGTCGGTCTGGCGCTGGGCATCGGTGCGACCCTGGGCGCGCTGGTGTCCGGTCGGCTCCGGCGGCCACGGGTCGCGACCGTCGTCCTGCTCGCCGGTGTCGGCGCGGTCGTGCAGGTCGGCGCAGCCGGATCCCCTTCGTTGGTCGCGCTGCTCGTCGCAGCGGTTGCGATGAGCCTGATCGAGTCGGTGGCGGCGACAGCGAGCAGCACGTTGCTGTTGACCCGCCCGCCGGAAGCGGTTCGGGGTCGTGTGATGGGTGCGTGGAGCACGGTGAGTGGGCTGGGTGGGCTGGTCGGGCCGGTTCTCGCCGGTGGTCTGCTGAGCGTGTTCGGACCCCGTGCCGGTCTCGCCCTCGGTGGCGTGGTGTTCGTTGCCGGGCTGGTGGTGGCCGTCGTCGCCACCGGGTTCGGGCGTCGGGCCGGCGTCGCACATGTCCGCGTCGCCCGTGAGCGGCTGCGTTCGCTGCGACTGCTGCCGAACCCGGGCCAGGCGGTCGCCCGGTCCTGACCGGGCACACAGGGCTTCCGGGGTCTGCTCAGGCGCCGGTCGCGCCGTCGATGCGCTCCCGGATGAGGTCCGCATGGCCGGAGTGCCGGGCGTACTCGCCGATCATGTGGTTGTAGATCCATCGGAGGGTGACGTGGCCGCCCATGAACGAACTGGTTTCGTCGAGGCTTCGCACGGCGCAATTGGCCCGGGCTCGTGCAATCTCGTCCTCCCACGTGGCCCGAGCGCTGTCGAAGGTGGTGGCTTCGGAGAGGTCGAAGCCACCGTCCGGGCCCTGGGGGTCGGCGGCGGGGTCGTAGATCGGTGCGGCCTGCTCGCCCAGTAGGACACGGCGGAACCAGTTCCGCTCGACCTCGGCCATGTGCTGAACGAGCCCGAGGAGCGTCAGGGGTGACGGCGGTACCGAGGCGGTGCGCAGTTGTTCGTCGGTGAGTCCGTCGCACTTCTGGGCCAGCGTGGCCCGGTAGAAGTCCAGCCAACCGTCCAGCGTCGCGCGTTCGTCGGCCTGCAGTGGCGGCATGCCGCGATCGGTCGTCGTCATGGTGGCGATGGTGTCAGCCCCGATGAGTCCCCGGCTCCGGGCACCGCGAGGTATCGGATCAGGCCGGCCGAGACGCAGGATCCGGCCCGACCCCGTTGCCGGTGCCATGGCCCTTCTGACCGGCGAACACAGGCAGCGCCCGCACCACGTCCGGGGGCAGGCCCAGCCCTTCCTCGCTGGCCGGGTTCACTGCGAGCCACACGTCATCGGAAGGCCAGTTCGCGGCCAGTTCGACCAGGGGGATGTGGAGCGCCGTTCCCGGGTCGGCTCCGGCGGCCTGCAGTGCCTCCTCGGTGGTGAAGACGGGGATGTACCGCCTGCCGGCCTGTTCGATGACGGGCAGCGCGATCGCGCCGTCGGGGCGCTCCTCTCCCTCCGCCGCGGGGACCTGCGGCAGCAGGGCGATGCTGGTCGCGAGCGAGCGCAGCAGGGCGGCGCCGTCGGCGGCGTCCTGCTCGTCCGAGGAAGGGGTGTCCTCAGGCCTGGGCCGGCCGGAGGTCGTGCTGTCTTCGGGAGCTGTGGTCATGGGTGGTCCTCTCGACGACGGACCGACCACCGGCAAGCGGAGCGCTTCACGTGCACGGAGGACTCGGCGGGCGGGGATGGGCCGTCGCGGCGCCACGGGGGCCCGGAGGTCCGGTCCCGTGGAGAGAGCGGCGCCGAGGGCTGGGCGCCAGTGCCCGGCGGAGGCCGAGGGCACCGGGGTCCACGTTACGGCGGTGCGCCCGCGGAGGGACCGGTTCCGGAAGAGAAAGTCGTGACGGTCGTGCGCCGCCGAACCATCTGAGTGGCAGCTTTCCGGCGACGGAGCGGCTCCGTCGGCTGTCAGGCGACGGGCTGGGCGCGCCGGGTGTCGTAGGCCTCGCGTGCAGCGAGCACGTCGGCCATGTGGTCCATGGCCCACTTCTCCAGCGCCGCGATCGGGCCGCTGAGCGTTCGGCCCAGCGCCGTGAGCTCGTAGTCGACCCGCGGTGGGACGGTGGCATGGACGGTGCGGGTCACCAGGCCGTCGCGCTCCAGCCCCCGCAGGGTCTGGGTGAGCATTTTCTGACTGACGCCCTCGATCCGCCGAGCGAGTTCGGTGAAGCGCTGCGGCCCGTCGTCCAGGGCGCCGAAGACGAGGATCGTCCAACGGTCCCCGATCCGGTCCAGCGCCTGCCGGCTCGGGCACGCCGCGCTGTACGGGTCGAAGGGCGGCATCGGCTGCGGCATCACGAACTCCTCGTCGGTCACTGATCAGGGCGCTGTTTCGAACGAGGAAGCGGCCGTCCTTCGTTCCGCTTGCGCAGGGAGGCGCTCCCTGACGGCCGGACCGACGCGGGGTCGGGCCGGCCGTCGGGGTGGCCGGTTGGTCAGCCGCGCAGGTCCGCCACGGCGGCGGCGACGGCGTCGGCCGGCGTCGTCGGTGCCCGGCCGATGAGCTTCTCGAGATCGCTGCCCTCGACGAACAGCTCTCCGTCGGCGACACCCCGGTCGCCGTCGGCGAACACGGCCGCGACCGGCTCGGGCAGGCCGGCGCCGACCAGGACCGACTGGTACTGCTCGAGCGGCAGGTCGGTGTAGGTGACGGTCCGCCCGCTCGCCGCGGAGACGACCTCGGCCAGCTCGGCCATCGTGAAGGGCTCGCCACCCAACTCGTAGCTCGTGCCCGCGTGTCCTTCGCCGGCCAGCACGGTCGCCGCGGCCTCGGCGAAGTCGGCGCGGGTCGCCGCGCTCACCTTGCCGGTGCCGGCCGCGCCCGCGATGCCGTGCTCGAGGTAGACGGGCAGCTGGCCGGTGTAGTTCTCGATGTACCAGCCGTTGCGCAGGAGCGTGTGGGGCACGCCCGCCTCGGCCAGCAGGTGCTCGGTGGCCAGGTGCTCCGCGGCTAGCAGCAGCGTGGAGGTGTCGGCGCGCAGGATGCTGGTGTAGGCGATGAACTGCACGCCGGCGGCCTTCGCGGCGTTGATCGCGTTGCCGTGCTGCCGGGCGCGCTGGCCGACCTCGCTGCCGGAGACCAGCAGCAACTTCTCCGCGCCGGCGAACGCCTCGCGCAGGGACGCCTCGTCGTCGAAGTCCGCACGCCGGACGACGACGCCGCGCTCGGCCAGGTCGGCGAGGGCCTCGGTCCGCCGTCCGGTCGCGATGATCTCCTCGGCCGGGACGCCGCGCCTCAGCAGGGACTCGACGACCAGGCGGCCCAGGTGACCGGTGGCGCCGGTGATGACGATCGACATGTGCTCGTGCTCCTTCGGGAACTGCTGACGGTGATCGGGCGCGGAGACCTGCGGCCCACCAGCAGCAACCCGTCGCTGCCCAGGACACTTCCCGTTGGAGAGTGGGCACTCTGACGTGCGGTACCCACCGCAGGGAAACTATGGGGCCCCACCTGCACGGGCCTCGCGAGCAGGGGGCGGGGCGACCGACAGGGACTTCTGGCCGTGTCGGGCCACGGACCCCCCGCCCTAGGTTCGGCGCCGCCATCTGCGCGCGTGCTCGACCCGGGGGGCGTGCGCTCCGACGTCAGGAGCAGCTATGACACAGGCACTGGGAGCGCTGGCCGACCGAGTGTCCGGACAGGTCATCCGTCCGGGCGACGAGGGGTACGAACAGGCGCGGCGGGTCTACAACGCGATGGTCGACGTGCGGCCGGCCGCTATCGTCCGCTGCGCCACCGCGGACGACGTCGTGCAGGTGGTCCGCCTGGCAGCCGAGGAGAGGATGGACCTCGCCGTCCGCGGTGGCGGGCACAGCGTGCCCGGGTTCGGCACCGCCGAGGATGCGATCGTTGCCGACCTCTCGCCCATGCAGTCCGTGGACGTCGACGACGCGCATCGCACAGCGACCGCCGGCGGGGGTACCACCTGGGGCCGCTTCAACGACGTCACCGCCGCGCACGGCCTCGCCACCACCGGCGGGATCATCTCCACCACCGGGGTCGGTGGGCTGACCCTCGGCGGCGGCATCGGATACCTGTGCCGGGCGCACGGACTGTCCTGCGACAACCTGGTCTCCGCCCGCGTGGTGACCGCCGACGGCTCACTGGTCACCGCCAGCGAGAACGAGCACGCCGACCTGTTCTGGGCGCTCCGCGGCGGCGGCGGCAACTTCGGCGTCGTCACCGAGTTCACCTTCCGGCTGCACCCCGTGACCACGGTCTACGGCGGTCCGATGTTCTTCGAGCTGTCCGACGGTGCCGCCGTCCTCAAGCATTTCCGGGACTTCATCCCGACGGCGCCGCGCGAGTACGGCGGCTTCCCGGCGTTCCAGATCGCGCCTCCGCTGCCGTTCGTGCCGGAGAACCGGGCGGGGGAGCCGTTCGTCGCGCTGGTGTCGTGCTGGACGGGAGCGGTGGAGGAGGGGGAGCGGCTGCTCGACGGGTTCCGCGCGGTTGCCCGTCCGGTCGCCGAGGGAATCGGCGAGATGCCGTACGCGGCGCTGAACAGCGCCTTCGACGGCCTGGTCCCGCCCGGCCTGCAGCACTACTGGAAGGCCGCCTACGTCCGTGACCTGACCGATGAGGCCATCGCGGTGCACATGGAGCACGGCCCCAAGGTGCCGACCGTGAACTCGACGGTGCACCTCTACCCGGTCGACGGTGCGGTCCATGACGTCCCGGCTGACGCAACGGCGTTCGGTCATCGCGACGCGAACTTCGCTCCCGTCATCGCCGGCATGTGGCCCGACCCGGCCGACAACGAGCGCAACATCCGTTGGGTCCGCGACTACTACGCCGCGATCGCGCCACACTCCCAGGCCGGGGGTTACGTCAACTTCGCGTCGCCGGACGACCAGGACAAGGTGGCCGACAACTACGGCGCCAACTACCGGCGGCTCATGGAGGTCAAGCGGCGCTACGACCCCGACAACCTGTTCCACCTGTGCCAGAACATCCGGCCGCTGCCCGTGCCCTCGCCGCGGGGGAGCGCGACCTGACGGCCGGACGAGCCGGAGCGGTCCTGTCTCCGCGGGGGTGCCGGCGTGACGTGCGGCGACACCCTCGCGGCGGCCAACCGGCTGCGGGACCTGGACACGATCCAGGTCGGACAGGTGCTCCGCGTCCCGGTCTGGCGGAGTGGACCGCTCCCTGGCCGCGCGGGACGATGCGCCGCCAGGAGGACCTGCTGCCCGGCGGCGACCACCTCATCGCGATCGGCCACGTCGTCCATGCGGAGGGCCAGGACGTGGAGCCGCTGCTCTAGCGCAGCCGCTCGTTCGGCACCCTGGCGAACCTGCCTGCCTCCTGACCTATTGCTTGCCGCTGTGCGTGAAGGCGATCGAGATCTGCTCCGCCGTCTTCAGCAACAGCGGGAGGAACTGCCCCCGCAGCTCGTCCAGCCCGACCCGTGGCGCGGCAGCGGCAAGGTTGAGTGCCGCGATCACCCGGCCGTCGGCACCCCGGATCGGCGCGGAGATCGAGCGCAGGCCCATCTCCAGCTCCTGGTCGACCATCGACCAGCCCTGCTCGCGGACACGCCGGACCGCCGTCCGCAGGTCCTCCGGATCGGTGGTGGTGCGCTCCGTGCAGGGTTCGAACGGCCCGGTCGCGAGGAAGGAGTCGAGCTCCGCGTCCGGGAGGTCGGCGAGCAGCACCCGTCCCATCGAGGTCGAGTGCGCCGGCAGCCGTGAGCCGATGCCCAGCGCGATGGTCATGATCCGGCGAGTGGGCACGCGGGCGACGTAGACGATGTCGGGCAGGTCCAGCGTGGCCGCCGAGCACGACTCGTGGGTCTGCTCGACCAGCTGCTCCATGAACGGCTGGGCGATCTCCCAGAGGTTCAGCGAGGACAGGTAGCCGAACCCGAGGGACAGCACCCGCGGGGTGAGCGAGAACTGCCGCCCGTCGGCGCGCACGTAGCCCAGGTGCTGGAGGGTGAGCAGGATCCGCCGGGCGGTGGCGCGGGTGATCCCGGCCAGCCGCGCGACCTCGCTCAGCGTGAGCCGCGGGTGATCCTTGGAGAAGACCTGCAGGACGGTCAGACCCCGCTCCAGGGACTGCAGGGTGTCGGTGCGACCCGGCTGGTCCGCCATGGGAATACCGTAGTGCGCATCGTGCGCTGTGCGAACACTCTCCCGGGCGAACCTCTCCCGTCGCGCGGGCGCGCGCGCCCGCACTCCGCGATCATGACGCGGTGATCACGATGACGCGCCCGGCCGTGTCCAGCCGCCCCGGCCCGTCGTTGCGCCGGTCATGAGGGTCGACGGGGACAGCGCCCCGGAGACGGTCCGCCGCGACGGCGTCTGGGCCTCCTGGGCGCCGAGCGGACGCATCGCCGTCCCGGCGATCGTGCTGCTGGTGCTCGTCGCCAACCTGGTCGGGGTCGCCACCGTCACGCTGCTCCTGGTCGGCGTCTCCGACGGCGGCGGTGACCATGCGCGCACCGCGGTCCTCCTGGCCGTCGCCGGCTACCTCGTGGTCGCCCTGCCCACGGCCACGCTCGTCGGACTGCGCCGCCAGCGGGTCACCAACCGGTGGCTGATGGCCGGTCGGGAACCCACGAGCGCCGAGGCCACCTACGCGCTGCGGCTGCCGGTCGACACCGCCCTGATCGCCGGCATCGTGTGGGCGGTCGGCGCCGTCCTCATCGGGATCGTCTCCACCGTCGCCTTCCCCGATGCCCGCGTGGGACTGCGCACCGGGATCGCCACCCTGCTCGGGGGCATCGCGACCGCCGGGGTCACCTATCTGCTGGTCGCCCGTGCCGCGCGCGCCGTCACGGCCGTCGCGCTGGCCGCGCACCCGCCCGCGGGCGCGCTCACCCTCGGGGTCCGGCCGCGCCTGCTGCTCACCTGGGGACTGACGAGTGCGGTGCCGATGCTCGGCGTCGTCCTGCTGTTCGTGGATCCGAGCAATCCCGACGGGCCCGGGGAGGCCGCGGTCGTCTTCCTCGTGGTCGTCGCCCTGCTGGTCGGGGGCCTGGCCACGCTGCTCATCGCCCGCGCCGTCGGGCAGCCGCTGCGCGATCTGCGGCAGGCCGTGGGACGGGTCGCGCGCGGGGACTACGAGGTCAGCGTCGTCGTCGACGATGCAGGGGAGATCGGGCTCCTCCAAGAAGGGGTCAACACGATGGCGGCCGGCCTGGCCGAACGGGAGCGGCTGCGCGACCTGTTCGGCCGTCACGTCGGGACGACGGTCGCCGACCGGGCCCTCGCCACCGGCGTCTCCCTGGGTGGGGAGGAACGCACCGTCGCCGCGCTGTTCGTCGACATCGCCGGCTCCACCTCGCTGGTCCGGCGCACCGGCCCGGAGCAGATGGTGGGCCTGCTCAACCGCTTCTTCCAGGTCGTCGTCGAGACGATCGAGGAGGAGGGCGGTCTGGTCAACAAGTTCGAGGGCGACGCCGCGCTCTGCGTCTTCGGCGCACCGACCGATCACGCGGACGCGGCCGGCGCCGCACTCCGGGCGGCCCGCCGCATCGGCGACGCCGTCCGTGCCGCCGGCGAGGTGGACGTCGGGGTGGGCGTCGCCTGCGGGCGGGTGTGGGCCGGGCAGGTGGGCGCGGCCAGCCGGCTGGAGTACACGGTGATCGGCGACCCGGTGAACGAGGCGGCCCGGCTCACCGAGCTGGCGAAGGAGCACCCCGGCCGGGCGGTGGCCAGCGAGGCGACCGTGCTCGCGGCCGATCCGGACGAGCGCGCGCACTGGGTGCGCGACGGCGAGGTGGAGCTGCGCGGCCGCGACGTCTCCACCCCCACCTGGGTGCGCCGCGTCGCCTGACCCGCTCAGCTGCCGACGAGCTCCTGCTCCCGGCTGCGGAGGAACTCCCGGGCGGCCTGCCTGCCCCGGCCGATGAGCGCGCGGCGCTTCTCGGCGCCGATCCCGAACTCGGTGATCGACGTCCCCCGGGTGTCGACCGCCATCGTCCGTTCCCGCACGCCCGGCCGTTCCAGGTGCGTCTGGTCCCGCCCCACCAGGGCGGTGGCCACCACCTGCTCCAGCAGCCGGACCGGCGGGAACATCGGCAGTCCGAAGAACGGCACGAGGTCGCCGAGTCCGGCCGGCAGGTCGGGCAGCAGCCGGACGCCGAAGGTGGGCCAGCGCGGCTCGAGGCCGTCGGTGCGATCGAAGATCTCGATGGCGAAGTTGGAGAGCACCCCGCCGTCGACGATCGTCGCCTCGTCGCCGGTGACCGGGTTCCGCAGGGTGCGGGGCTCGAAGTAGAACGGGATCGACAGCGACATCCGGACGGCGTCGGCGACGAGCTGCTCGTCGGGGTCCAGGCCGAACCGCGGGTAGTCCCACGGCAGCCGCAGCAGCCGGCCGTTGGTGACGTCGGTGGCCATGACGACCAGCTTGTAGCGGTGGTCGGGGGTGCTCAGTGCCGGGTCGGCGCCCGGGTCGTCGCGGCGGAGGTCGGCGAAGGTGCGGACGCCGAGCCCCTCGAGCTCGCGGGTGAGCCATTGGTGGATCCAGTCCCCGGCGTAGGCGCCGCGCCCCACGAACAGCGAGACGCCTTCGCTGATCAGCGGCAGGGGGACGCGACGGTCGGGGATCCGCCGGAGGTCCAGGCGGCGGAGCACGTCGCCGAAGGTGGCGGAGTCGGCGCCCGCCGCGGCGAAGGCGGCGGCCAGGGCGCCCACCGAGGTTCCGGCGACGCGAGGAAAGGTCCACCCGGCGTCGAGCAGGCCCATGACGGCGCCCGCGGTGCCCAGGCCCTTGACGCCACCGCCCTCCAGAACGAGGTCCGCCGGCCGGCCGGTGTCGGTGATCGTCATGTCTGTCCACCCTTTCTGATCTCGCGGGCCCGCGACTGCAGCCGCGGATCTCCGGCGCCGAGCGCGAACGCCTCCTCGACCACGGCCAGCGCCTCGTCGCGGCGGCCGGCCCGGTGCAGGCACCAGGCCAGCAGTGACAGCGTCGTGCCGCTGCGGTGCAGCTCCGCGTCCTGTCGCGCCCAGGCGACAGCCGCCCCGGCGTGTGGGCGGACGTCGGCGTGGAAGGCAGCCAGGTGGTGGAGGTAGTGGACCTCGCCCCGGGCGACCGAGGCGAGGTAGGCCGACAGGGCCGCCGCGTGGCACGCGGCCGCGCCGTCGGTGTCGCCGGTGGCCTGCAGGACGGTGCCGAGGGCTTCCCGGAACTCCGGCCGGTCGACGTCGGCGAGGACGCTCCGGTACCCGGCCACCGCCCGCTCCGGCCGGCCCGACACGGCGTCCAGGGCGGCGAGGTGGGCGGCGACGTACCACCAGTCCGGATAGGCGCGCCCGGCGTCGGCGAGCAGCCGGCCGGCCCGGTCGAGGTCGCCCAGCGCCAGCGCGAGGTCGGCGCGCTGCACGCGGACCCAGGCGAAAGCGCGCATCTGCTTGGCGGTGATGTCGTCCTCGGCCGCGGCGTACAGGGCGTCGGCCTCGTCGCACGCGCCCGTCGCGAGCGCCAGCGCCGCCAGCCGGGCCGTGGTGTCCCAGAGCGGGTCCTCCCGGGCGGCCTTCCGGTAGCCCGCCCTCGCCGCCGGGTAGTCGCCGGCGAACTGTGCGATGTCCGCGGCCAGCACGCGGCCCGGAGGCACTGAGGCCAGTCCCGGCACCGCATCCAGCGCCGCGGCGGCGACGTCGGGCCGGTGCACCGCCAGGGCGAGGCCGCCCCGGAGGATGCGCAGGTCCGGCCATGCGGGGAAGCGCTCCACGGCCCGGTCCACCGCGGCGCCGAGGGCCAGCAGTTCCTCCGGCCGGCCACCGGTGAGCATCACCTCGCGGTGGCGCAGCGTCAGCACCTCGCCGGCCGCCGACGGGCTGGCCGGGTCGGCCGTGGCCTCCCGCTCGGCCCGTCGGCGGCTGACCGCCGCCAGGTCGGCCGAGAAGCCGACTGGGGACGCCAGCAGCGCGTTCACCACGGCTCGGCCAGATAGGGGAACGTCGTCAGGAACGGCTTGTCGTTGGTCAGCGGGTTGGGCGGTGTCTTCGGCGTGATAGGGGCGGCGTCCCACAGTGCCTGGTCGTTCAGGGTCTCCACCGAGTAACCGCCCGGCCCGAGCGGCGCGGCCATGTCGAGGAACATCGACAGGAACCGGGTGGCGACCTGGTCCTCCGGTCGGCGGCCGAACGGCCACGTGCCGGTGGTGTCCATGTCGATCGCGCAGACGTTCGGGATGAAGATCTCGAACGGCCGGCGCAGCGGGATGTCGACGTTCGACCTCTTCCAGGAGTCGTCGGGCATCCGCAGTTCCTGGAAGATCAGCTTCCGGCAGCGTGGAAAGGCCGCGGCGGCGGTCGAGTACGTCTTGTGCACCGACACGGGCGCCCCGTCGTGGTCGAAGACGCTGGCCAGCCCGAGCGCGGTCACCGACGGGCCGAAGCCCCAGCCCAGGTGGGCGAGGCGGCGGACGAACGCCGGGGCCAGCCAGAAGTTGTTGGCCCCCAGCTGCCGGTTGTCCTCCCGTTCGCTCAGGCCCGCGTCGGCGAACGGCTGGCCCACGGTGTCCACCAGCTTGTACTGCCGGAGCTCGTCGTCCAGGCGGCGCCGGCGGAGGAGGGCGACCGGGTTCTCCGTCCAGAGCGGGTCGTCCGGGATGGTCTCGATCTTCGCCGCCGCCTTGCGGACCCAGCTCTCGCCCCACACGTTGACCACCCGGTCCTCGTCCGGGTCCGCGGTCAGGAAGCGGAGCGGGACCTCCAGGACGATCGCGTTGACGTTCTTCCCGGCCTGGGCGTCCTCGCCGCTGTAGACGAACCGGTAGTTGCCGTCGGCGTCCTTGGCGAAGCTGTCGCCCTCCCAGGTGAGCGGTCCCTCGGGGAGGTCCAGCTTCACGCCGCGGCCGTGCTCGGGGATGTCGGGGTTGACGTTGAAGAGGGTGTTCCCGTCGAGCTCCAGGAACGTCTTCGGGATCGGCAGTTCACGCACGTCCTGCCGCGCCTGTGGCACCTCGTAGAACTGTGGGGCGTAGTTGATCGAGCGGAAGAACCCGGTCAGGTCGTTGAAGAAGGCGTCGTCGCGGCCGCCCAGGTAGGCGGTGACCTCCGTGCCGGACGGCGACCGGACGGTCGTGACCTCGTTCGTCGGGACCTGCTGGGTGAAGTCGCCGCCGGGAAAGCCGGTGAAGCGGACCGTGGCCGTCCCGCCCCCGTCCACCGTCACCCGGATCTCCGCCGCGTCGCGCTGACCGAGGTAGTGGTCCTTCCTCGCGTCGAAGTAGCGGGTCAGCGCGGGCAGGCTCCAGTCCTCCGCCGCCGGGCGCACCGAGCGCGCGTGCGGGTTGACCAGCAGCCGGTACAGCATGTCGGTGTCGAACACGCCCGCCTCGGGAACGGCGGCGAAGGTCAGCGCGAGCACCACCTTCTCCTCGTCGGTGGCGTCGCTGGGATAGCCGAACATGTCGTAGACGTCGGCGGCGCTCACGTCGACGTCGGAGAAGATGCTGTTGACCGAGTTCGGGTCGTTGTGGTCGGCCACGCTGTTCCCCTGGTCGGTGGTGGTCGGGATCGGCCGTCCCCGCAGGGCGGCAACAGGGTCTAGGACGGCGTCCGCGACCGGCTCTCCAGGCGGCGCAGTGACCGCCGCAGATCGCGGCCGAAGTAGGCGCCGCCGCCGAGGCCCAGCGGGACGTCGAGCACCCGGCCCTTCGTCGTCGTCGGCACCCGCACGATCGTGAGATCGACGTGGCAGCCACCCGCGCCGTCGGACTCCACCCGGTAGGTCCAGCGGCTCCCCGGGCCGAAGGCGTTGCTGTCGAGCACGTCGAGGGTGACCACGTCGGGCACCGACCAGTCGTAGCGCAACCGCTGCCAGACACGGCCCGCGCCGGATCCCTCGGTGACCTCGGCCCACGTCTCACCGCGGTCATGAACGGTGAGGTTGCGTGGATCGCTCTCGCCGAAGATCTCCTCGCGCCCGGGACCGAAGTCGGTGAGCGCCGCGACGAACCGTTCCGGGGGCACCGCGCCGTGGGCGCGGACGTGGACGCCTCCCATGGGTCCCCCTCGGTGCGGATCGCGCGCGTGCCGTGCTGCCGGAATTCAGCTGAATGAGGACAGGAATTGCTGTCGGCGACGGGCCTTGGCGCATTCGGAGTTTTTGCCCGGCTATGACCGAGCAGCGTCCACGCGCCACCATTTCCTGTCAAGGCGTGCGGCCCCTGGTCGTCGCCGACGTGCGGAGGGCCGGAGCCTGGGCACGGTGGTGGCCGACGACCTCGTCGACGCACTGGCTCAACCGCTCCGCCGCGCCGCTGCAGGGGGAGCGGAGCGTCAACCCCAGCGTCCGGCACACGAGCCAGGACTACCTCGCCGGCCCCGACGTCGCCCGCCCGATCGGCCGGGACGGAGCCCCGATGAGGGCCGCGGACAGCCTCCCCTGACCGCCGGCAGGATCGTCCGCAAATTCTGGGCAACGGCGGGCGACCCCCTTGTGATCATGCTGGGGCGGGAGGAATCTGGGCGCCGCCGGATCGAGAATCCGGTGCGCCATTCATTCAGGGGGAAGTCGAACCGGTGCCTGCCGGTGACCGGGGATCAGTGCACGTCCGTCGACGGTGAACTGCATTTCTCTTCCGCGTCGAATGTGCGCCGTGCGCCCACTCCTCCGATGATTTCGCCCGGCGCGGGGCCGGGCGGGGAGGACCGCAGTGTCGGCCATCGCAACCATCGGGAAAACGGCCCGCTTCGCTCTCGGCGGCGTCCGCATCATCGCCGGCACGACAGGCCTGCTGGCCCCCGCGATGATCATCAGTCGCTTCGGCGACAGCAACCCCACCGCCAACCCTGCCGCGATCTACGGGCTGCGGCTGTTCGGGATCCGGACTGTGCTCATCGGGGCCGACCTGATCCGGCTGCGCGGCCGCGACCTCGACCGGGCGCTCTGGGCCGCGCCGATCATCCACGCCACTGACACCGCGACGGTGCTGGGCCTCCAGCGCAACAAGCAGTTGTCCCCGGAGCGTGCCCGTCCCCTCGCGCTGATCTCGGGGCTGAACACCGTGCTGGCGGTGACCGCGTACCTGGCCGCGCGGAGGAGCCGGCCGTGACCGCCCCGATCGGCGCCGAGATCTTCGACTACATCGTCGTCGGCTCCGGCGCCGGGGGCGGCCCCGTCGCAGCGAACCTGGCCGACGCCGGCCACCGGGTGCTGCTGCTGGAGGCCGGGCTGGACCCGGAGGACGACGACTACCGGGTGCCCGCCTTCCACGGCCGCGCGAGCGAGCACCCCGGGATGAGCTGGCCCCTCTACGTCCGCCACTTCGACGACCGTGCCCAGCAGGAGCGGGACGGGAAGTTCGTGCCCGAGCGGGACGGCGTCCTGTACCCGCGCTCGGGCACGCTCGGTGGCTGCACGGCCCACAACGCCATGATCACCGTCTACCCGCACGACGCCGACTGGGACGGCATCGCCGCGGCCACCGGCGACCCGAGCTGGCGGGCGACGCAGATGCGCCAGTGGTTCGAGCGGCTGGAGGCCTGTCAGTACAAGCGCCGTCCCCGGATGCTGCCGCGGCACCCGTGGCTGGCCCGGCTGCTGGCGGCGCTGCCGCTCGTGAGTGATAAGTACGTCAACCGCAGCCGGCACGGCTTCGACGGCTGGCTGCACACGAACCTCGCCGACCCCGCGCTGGCCCTCGGCGACACACAGGTCATCTCGGTGATCAAGTCGGCCGCGGCGCGCAACCTCGCGGACTTCCTGCACCGCCCGCTCACCCCGTTCGAGGGGCTCAACAGCGCGGTCGACCCGAACGACTGGCGGGCACGCACGCTGCCCGAGGGGCTCTGGCTGATTCCGCTCGCAGTGCGCACGGGGAGGCGCAACGGGGCCCGGGAACGGATCCGGGACGTCGAACAGCGGCGGCCCGACCGGCTCGAGGTGCGCACCGGAGCCCTGGTCACCCGGGTGCTGTTCGACGATCCCCCGACCCCGGACGGGGATCCGGTCGCCACCGGCGTGGAGTACCTGGCCCAGCCGCACGCCTACCGGGCCGACCCCGCCGCGGTCGCCGGGGAACCACCGGCAGCGGTCCGGGTCCGGGCCCGTCGCGAGGTGATCCTCGCCGGGGGCGCGTTCAACACCCCGCAGCTGCTGAAGCTCTCCGGCATCGGGCCGCGGGCCGAGCTGGACCGGCTCGGGATCCCCTGCCGCCGGGACCGGCCGGGCGTCGGGGAGAACCTGCAGGACCGCTACGAGGTCGGCGTCGTCAGCCAGATGCGGCGTAACTTCGCCCTGCTCGACGGCCTGACGTTCCGGCCGCCGGGCGAGGGGGAGGAGCCCGACCCCGGCTATCGCCAGTGGCAGGACGGCGAGGGCGTGTACACGACCAACGGGGCGCTGCTGGGGATCATCCGCCGCTCCCGCCCCGAGCTGACCAGCCCCGACCTGTTCATCTTCGGTCTGCCGGCCCGGTTCACCGGATACTTCCCCGGCTACTCCGGCGCGCTCGCCCAGCAGTCCGACGTCTTCACCTGGGCGATCCTCAAGGCGCACACGGTCAACAGCGCCGGCAGCGTCCTGCTGCGGTCGGCCGATCCGCGCGATCCCCCCGACATCCGGTTCCGCTACTTCGACGAGGGCAGCGACACCGCGGGGGAGGACCTCGACGCGGTGGTCACCGGCATCGAGGTGGCCCGGTCCATCATGGCCTGCCTCGAGGACGACGTGGCTGCCGAGCTGATGCCGGGTCCGGCCGCGGACACCCGCGAGAAGCTGCGGTCCTTCGTCCGCGACCAGGCGTGGGGGCACCACGCCTCGTGCACCTGCGCGATGGGGCCGGCCACCGACCCGCGGGCCGTCGTCGGGAGTGACTTCCGGGTGCACGGCACGCAGGGGCTGCGCGTCGTCGACGCCTCGGTGTTCCCGCGCATCCCCGGGTTCTTCATCGTCACCGCGATCTACATGGCGGCCGAGAAGGCCAGCGCCGCGATCCTGGCCGACGCAGCGGCGCAGGACGCCGCGGCTCCCGCGGCGGCGCCGTCATCGGTCTCCAAGCGGCCCGATCTGCGGCACGTCCTCGCTCTGCTGCCCCGTCCGCGCAAGCCCTCCCGCTCGACCGCCGTTCAGGAGACCCGATGAGCACCGAGACCCCAGGACAGACCAGCACCTCCGCGTCCGTACCGCAGCCGCGCGTCGACTCCGACGGGCATCCCCGGAGCGCGCTACCGGCGGCGCCGCCGCCGGTCCCAGGAGCGGACTACCGGCGGACGCCCTTCTGGCGGATCTACGACTGGGTCGCGCAGGCGATCGACCACCGGCGCGGCTGGGACAAACTGCCCCTGCCCGCGGGCCTCGCCGTCCTGATCGGCGTGCGCACGATCCTCCGGCAGAACAACCTGCACGACCCGTCGACGGTGGTGCCGATCGTCGATGCGCCGCGGGTGCCGGAGCGGACGCCGCAGCACCTGGTCGCTCGCAGCGTCGACGGCACCTACAACGACCTCGACCACCCGGACATGGGCCGGGCCGGCGCCCGGTTCGGCCGCAACATCCCGCTGGACCAGGTGCTGCCGGTGACCCGCGAGCAGCTGATGGAGCCCAACCCCCGCGAGGTCAGCCGGCGGCTGCTCACCCGCGACCCGTTCCTGCCGGCGGAGAGCGTGAACACCCTGGCCGCGGCGTGGTTGCAGTTCATGATCCGCGACTGGTTCACCCACGGGGAGGGCGACACCTCGCGCCTGGTGGACATCCCGCTGAGGCCGGGGGACACCTGGTGGGAGAACCCGATGCGCATCCCGCGGATCAAGGTCGACCCCACCCGGCCGGAGGGGGCGGAGGGACCCGTCACCACGGTCAACGACGTGACCCACTGGTGGGACGGCTCGTCGCTGTACGGCTCGTCCTTGGAGGAGCAGCGCCGGGTGCGTGCCGGCGAGGGTGGCCGGCTGCGGCTCACCGAGGACGGCCAGATCCCCATCCCCGACGATCCCGCGCTCGACCCCACCATGAGGCCCGGATGGTGGACCGGCATGGCGATGCTTCTCACCCTCTTCGCGCGCGAGCACAACGCGGTCTGTGAGCGGCTGGCGCAGGAATACCCGCACTGGGACGACGAGGAGCTGTTCCAGCGGGCCCGGCTGGTGGTCTCGGCCCTGCTCGCCAAGATCCACACCGTCGAGTGGACGCCGGCGATCATCAGCCACCCGACCACCGTGTTCGCGCTGCGGGCCAACTGGTTCGGCGTCGCGGGGGAGCGGATCGCCCGTGCGTTCGGGCGGATCAGCACCAGCGAGGTGATCAGCGGCATCCCGGGCGCCGAGACCGAGCACTACGGCGTCCCGTTCTCGCTCACCGAGGAGTTCACCAGCGTCTACCGGATGCACCCGCTGCTGCCGGACGACTTCGACTTCCGGACGGCGGACGGCGACCGCCCGCTGGCGCAGTTGGGCTTCCGGAAGCTGGCCGGCCCGCACTCGAAGGAGATCTTCGCGACGTACTCCCTCGGCGATCTCTTCTACTCGTTCGGGACCACGAACCCCGGCGCGATCGTGCTGCGCAACTACCCGAGGTTCCTGCAGGAGTACGAGCGGCCGGACGGGAAGAAGATGGACCTGGCGTCCACCGACCTGGTCCGGATCCGCGAGCTCGGCGTCCCCCGGTACTGCGAGTTCCGCCGGCAGATGCACCTGCTTGCACCGGCCTCGTTCGCCGAGCTGACCGACGACGCCGGCCTCGCGAGGGACATGGAGGATCTCTACGGCGACGTCGAGAAGGTCGACCTGATGGTGGGGCTGTTCGCGGAGAAGCGGCCGACCGGCTTCGCGTTCAGCGACACCGCGTTCCGCATCTTCATCCTGATGGCGTCCCGCCGGCTCAACAGCGACCGGTTCTTCACGAAGGACTTCCGACCGGAGGTCTACTCGCCGACCGGGCTGAACTGGATCCGGGACAACGACATGCGCACGGTGCTGCTGCGGCACTTCCCCGAGTTGCGGCCGGCATTGCGGCAGAGCGACAACGCCTTCGCCCCCTGGAAACGCGTGACCGCCTGACCCTCGCCTCTACCGGACTTTCGGCGCCGAAAGTCCGGACCTCCTACCGGACTTTCGGCGCCGAAAGTCCGAGGGGGGTCAGTGGTGGGAGCGGACGACGACGAGGTCGTCTTCCGGCTGCAGTGTGCCGATCAGCGGGTCGTCGAAGCGCAGCGTGCGTCCACCCCGGGTGACCGAGAGGACGATGTCCCGCAAGGAACGCGAGTCCAGGCCGACCTCGCTGGAGGTCACCCGGCGCTGGTGCAGGTCCAGGCCCTGGCCCCCGGTCACGAGATCCTCGACGACGGCCACCACGCGCGGCGCGTCGGTGGAGAGGCCGAGCAGCCGGCCGGACGTCGCCGAGGTGGTGATGACCGTGTCGGCGCCGGACTGCCGGAGCAGGTTGGCGTTCTCCTCCTCGCGCACGCTGGTCGTGATCGGCACGCTCGGGTTGAGCTGCCGCACCGTCAACGTGATCAGCACCGCGGCGTCGTCCCGGTTGGCCGCGACGATGACCGCGCGGGCGCGTTCCACCGAGGCCCGCCGGAGCACCTCGGTGCGGCCGGCGTCACCGACGATCCCGGTGAGCCCGAGGGAGTTGGCCTCGTCGATGGCCCGCGGCTCGGGGTCGACGACGACGATCTTGTCCAGTGGCGTGCCGAGGGCCTGCAGCGAGCGGATGGCGCTGCGGCCCTTGGTGCCGTAACCGCACACGATGACGTGCTGGCGCACGCGGGACCTCCAGCGTCGGATCTGGAACTCCTCCCGGGAGCGCGCGGTGAGCGCCTCCAGGGTGGTTCCGATGAGGACCAGCAGGAACGTGATGCGCAGCGGGGTGATCAGCAGGATGTTGACCAGCCGTGCGCCCGGAGTGATCGGCGTGATGTCGCCGTAGCCGGTCGTGGAGAGGGTGACGGTCGCGTAGTAGACCGAGTCGAGCAGGGAGAGTCCGACGTTGTCGCCGTCCCGGTAGCCGTCGCGGTCGAGGTAGATGACCGCCACGGTGAAGGCGAGGAGGGCGGCGGCGATGAGGACGCGGCGCCACACCTGCCGGACGGGCGACTCCTCCTGATGGGCCAGCCGGACCCCGGTGTGCTCGGTCTCGGGTCCGCTCCTCTCGCTGTCCACCCCGCGGACGATAGTGAGCGCCCACTGCGGACGCGGGACGCTGTACCCGTCCGGGTGAGTCGAGAGCCGCCTGCCCGTCAGCCGCCCACGTGGATGACGGGACGGCGGGCAGGGTCGGGCTCCACCTCGCGGATGATCTCCCGCACGACGGGGGGAGTGTCTCCGCGGCCGAGCAGCAGATAGCGGAACAGGTGCCCGAGCGGGTTGCCCTCGGCCCACTCGAAGTAGCAGTGCGGCCGGACCCCGGTCGCATCGCGCAGCGCCAGCAGGATGGCGGCCATCGCATTCGGCGCGGCAGGGCTCTCCGCGCGCAGGATCTGGTGACCGTCGACCTGCACCCCGCGGACGTGGAGGACGTCGCTGAACTCGGAGGGATCGACCACGTCGATCTCCAGGAAGAGAATGTGCGCGCCTCCCGGCACGGGATTCATCTCGCGCTGCGCCTCCTCCTTCTCGTCGTACTCCGCCCGGTCGCCGGCCTGACGCTTGTTGGCCACCAGGTGCAACTGCCCGTCCTGGGCGAGGCAGTCGGTGATGAACCGGCGGGCGGCCTCGTCGAACTCGATGCGGTCCGCCCGCAGTTCCGTGGTGCGGGTGACCCGCGAGATCAGGGAGATGACGACGATCCCGAGGATGAAGAACAGCGAGATGGTGATGCCGTCCGGCTTCTCGACCACGTTGGCGATCAGGGCGTAGACCAGGACCAGCGTGAGGGCGCCGAACCCCACGGCGGGGAGCCGTCGGCCGCGGCGGATCACGGAGATCGTCACGGCCACCGCGCCCGAGACCATCATCGCGAGGATGCCGGTGGCGTAGGCGCCGGCCTGCGCGTTGACGTCCGCGCCGAAGGCGATCGTGATGACGATGCTGATGGCCGTGTAGACCAGCACGACGGGGCGGACGGCCCGGCCCCACTCGGGTGCCATGCCGTATCCGGGCAGGTACCGCGGCACGATGTTGATCAGACCGGCCATCGCCGAGGCCCCGGCGAACCACAGGATCAGGACGCTGCTGATGTCGTAGACGGTTCCGAAGCCTTCGCCGACACGTTCATGGGCGAGGAACGCCAGCGCTCGGCCGTTCGCCCGGCCACCCACCTCGAACTCCGCCGGGGGGATCAGGACGGTGGTGATGAAGCTGGTCGCCAGTAGGTAGACGCTCATGATCAGCGCCGCGGTGGTCAGCAGCGCCCGGGTGTTGCGGATCCGCGAGGCCAACTGTTCCTCGCGGGTGCGGCCCTCGGCCTTCAGCAGGGGCATCATGCTCACGCCGGTCTCGAACCCAGACAGACCGAGCACCAGGAGCGGGAACGCCGCCAGGGCCGGACCGATGATCCCGCCGAACCCGCCGCCGCCGGAGGTGAGGCGGCCGGTCCAGTTCGACAGCGTCCCCGGGTCCGCGACGACGTCGGCGATGCCGACACCGACCACAACCGCGTTGAGCAGCAGGAAGACCGAGACGAGCGGGATCGCGACGACGACCGCCTCGGAGAACCCCAGGAGGAAGACCCCGCCCAGCACCAGGAGCAGCCCCACCGTGAGCGCGACCGCATGGCCCTTCAGGAAGCCCGGGAAGAGCGGGTTCTCCAGGACGTGCACCGAGGCGTCGGCAGCCGACAGCGTGATCGTGATGATCCACGACGTCGCGACGAAGCCGAGCAGGACGAGGACGAAGATCTTGCCCTTCCAGAAGGGCAGCAGGTTCTCGAGCATCGCGACCGAGCCCTGGCCGTGGGGGCTCTCGGCCGCGACCCGCCGGTACATGGGCAGCACCCCCAGGAGCGTCAGCGCCACGATCAGCAGGGTGGCGAAGGGTGAGAGCGCTCCGGCCGCGAGTGCGGCGATACCCGGCAGGTAGGACAGCGTGGAGAAGTAGTCCACGCCGGTGAGGCACATGACCTGCCACCAAGGGTGTCCCTTCGTGTGTTCCTCGCTGCCACCCGGCCCCTCGGGCTGCACGCGGTGCTCCAGCAGCCAGCGGGTCAGCGGTCCGGGCGGTGCCTCGAGCTTGTGCGGGCTCGGGACGGACGCCGGGACGGCGAACTCGGTGCCGATGTCCATGGCTCCTCCTCGGATCGGGTGGGGCAGGCCTCTTTCCACGAGCCGTCGCGGCACACCCGATCGACCGGCAATGCCCCGCCATGCGCGCCGCAACCCCGCCGGTCGGGGATCGGCGGGGTCGAGCGATTTTCGGAGCTTCGCGTCAGGCGCCGGCCGCTGCCCGCTCGCGCTCGGTGAGCTCGCGCTTGAGCACCTTCCCGGCCGCGGACACCGGGATCGCGTCGATGAAGACGACGTCGCGCAGCCGCTTGTAGGGGGTCACCTTGTCGTTGACCGCCGCCATGACCGACTCGGCGGTCAGCGCGGCCCCTGCGTCGTCGCCCTTGCGGACGACGTAGGCGACGGGAAGCTCGCCGGCCTCCTCGTCGGGCCGGCCGACCACCGCGGCACCGGCCACCCCGGGCACGCCGAACAGGATCTCCTCCAGTTCGCGCGGGAAGACGTTGTAGCCCTTGTAGAGCAGCATGTCCTTGGTGCGGTCGACGATGGACAGGTAGCCGTCCTCGTCGAGGATCCCGACGTCACCGGAGTGGAACCAGCCGTCGGCGTCGATCGACTCCGCGGTGGCTTCCGGGCGGTGGGCGTAGCCGCGCATCACCTGCGGTCCGCGGATGCACACCTCGCCCCGCTCGCCGGGCGGCAGCGCGTCCCCGCCGCCGAGCGGCCGGATGGAGATCTCGGTGTCGAAGACCGGCACGCCCACGGTGCCGGCCTTGCGCGTGCCGGACAGGAAGGACGGATTGCCGGTGGCCTGCATGGTCACCTCGGTCAGCCCGTAGCCCTCGCCGACGACGGCGTTCGGCAGCAGGGTCTTCAGGCGTTCGATCAGGGACACCGGCAGCGGCGCCGCGCCGCTGGAGACGCCGCGGACCGAGGACAGGTCGGCGTCCTCGATGCCCGGCACCTGCAGCAGCGCCACGAAGACCGGCGGCGCCCCGCCGATGCTGGTGACCTTGTGCTTCACCGCGTCCTCGACGTACTTGACCGGGTCGAAGCGCATGTGGATGACCGTGGTCGTGCCGCCCATGACCATGCCGTTGAGGTAGCCGATCGCGCCCATCGCGTGGAACCACGGGGTCAGGTTCACCAGCCGGGCCTCGCCGAGCCGGGTCGGGTACTGGTCCTCACCCACCACCTGGCGCAGCGTCACGTCGCCGGCCTCGTCGAGCTGGGGTAGCGAGCCCGACGTCCAGCACGCCGACTGGAGCACGTTGGTGACGACGTTGCGGTGCGGGAGCTCCACGCCCTTGCTGACGCCCGTCGTCCCGCCGGTGTAGGCCAGGTGCGCGAGGTCGGTGGCTGGGTCGACGGCGGCGTCCAGGTGCCGGTCGGTGGGGTCGGCGGCCAGCAGGTCGGCGGCGTCGACGTCGCCGTCCTCCAGCTCCAGGCGGGCCGCGAAGTCGAGGGTGTGCGCCTCGCCGGTGACGATGACCGTCTCCACGGGAGTGGGCACCAGCGCGCCGCGGACGAAGGGCAGCACCTGGTCCCAGGTGATGAGCACCTTCGCGCCGGCGTCGGTGAGCTGGGCGGCGAGGTCGGGCGCCGGCAGCAGCGGGTTGGTGGGGGAGAAGGTGGCCCCGGCCAGCAGAATCCCGTAGTAGAGCGGCGGGTACTGCCGGCAGTTGGGGATGTGCACCGCCACGACGTCGCCCCGGCCGACGCCGTGGTCGGCCAGCCAGCCGGCGACCGCGTGCGCGCGACGGCCGAGTTCGTCGAAGGTGAGCGGGACGTCGTGGTCGATGAACGCCGGCCGCTCGCCCCAGCGCCGCGCAGCCGCGCGCAGGATCGACCCGACCGGGACGTCGGGGTACTCCAGCGACCGGGGGAGCCCGGGCGGCCAGCTGGCGGCGGTAGGGGTCGGGGCTTGCGTGGCGATCATGCGCATCCACTTCGTCGGGGGTACGGACACACAGCGTGGCTCAGCTCACACGCGCTGTCGAGATAACCGGGGGTGTCTGTGAGGATGTCGCCATGAGTGACCAGCGCACCGCACTCGTTCTCGGCGGCGGCGGCATCACCGGCATCGCCTGGGAGATCGGCCTCCTGGCCGGGCTGGCCGAGGGGGGCATCGACCTGAGCGGGGCCGGCCTCGTCGTCGGCACCTCCGCGGGCTCCGTCGTGGGCGCGCAGGTGGCCAGCGGTGCCGGGCTCGAGGCGCTGTACGAGCGGCAGCTGGAGCCGGCGACGTCGGAGAAGGCGGCGCGGCTCAACCGGGCGACGCTCGCCCAGTTCGCCTGGGCGATGCTGCGCAGCCGTGGGAAGGACGTCGAGTTCCGTCGCCGGGTCGGTGCGCTCGCCCTCGCCGCCGAGAAGGCCGGCGTCACCCCGTCGGAGCAGGAGCGGCTCGACGTCATCGGCGCGCGGCTGGTCAGCACGCAGTGGCCGGACCGGGCGCTTGTGATCACCGCCGTCGACGCGGAGACGGGCGCGTTCCGGACCTTCGACCGCGACTCCGGCGTCCCGCTCGTCCACGCCGTGGCGGCCAGCTGCGCGGTGCCCGGCGTCTACCCACCGGTGACCATCGACGGGCGTCGGTACGTCGACGGCGGGATGCGGTCGGCGGCCAATGCCGATCTCGCCGACGACTACGACCGGCTCGTCGTCCTCGCGCCGATCTCGCGCGGCGTCGGGCCGATGGCCGGCGTGGCCGCGCAGGTGACCGGGATGGTCTCCCGGGTCGCGGTCGTCTCGCCCGACAAGGACAGCCGGACGGCGATCGGCCGCAACGTCCTGGACCCCGCCGCGCGGGCGCCCTCGGCGAAGGCCGGGCGCGACCAGGCGGCCCGGGTCGCGCAGCGGATCGCCGACGTCTGGAACAGCTGACCGGACTTCGAAACGATCATGAAGTCGGCGGGGTGACACGCCGTTTCGAACCGGAGTGTCGTCACCGGAACTTCATGATCGGGGGAAACGAGCCGGCCGAGTGCTCCTGGCGCAGTGCGGTCTTGAGCACCTTGCCGCTGGGATTGCGGGGGAGTGCCCCGACGATCGAGTACTCCCGCGGGTTCTTGTAGCGGGCCAGCTTCTCCCGGCACCAACCAGACAGTTCCTCGGCCGTGGGCGGATCGGCGGGGTCGCGCGGGGCGATCACGGCGAGCGGGGCCTCGCCGTACTTGGTGTCGGGGACGCCGATCAGCGCGACCTCGCCGACCTTGGGGTGCGCGGCGAGCACGTCCTCCACCTCGGCGCAGTAGATGTTCTCCCCGCCCGAGATGATCATGTCCTTCTTGCGGTCGACGACGTAGAAGTAGCCGTCCTCGTCCTCGCGCACGAGGTCGCCGGAGTGGAACCAGCCACCATCGAAGGCGATCGACGTCTCCTCCGGCTTGTTCCAGTACTCCTTCATCACCATCGGGCTGCGGTAGACGATCTCGCCGACGTCGCCCCGCGGGACGTCGTTCATCGACTCGTCGACCACGCGCACCTCGACGTTGAGCATCGGGGTGCCGACCGAGCCGATCTTGCGCAGCGAGTCCTCGCCGCGGAGCAAGCAGGTGACGGGGCTGCACTCGGTCTGCCCGAACGCGGTGACGACCTCGGCCTGCGGGAAGGTGTCGATCATCGTCCGGAGCAGGGTGGTCGACGCCGGGGCGGCACCCCAGGAGATCCGCCGCAGGTGCGCCAGGTCGCGGTCGGCGATGTCCGGGACGGCGACCACCGCCGCCCACATCGCGGGCACCAGGAAGATGCTGGTGATCCGCTCACGCTCGATCAGGTCGAGCGTCTCTGCCGGGTCGAAGCCCCCGGAGCGGGTGAGGACGACGCAGCCGCCGAGCAGCAGCATCGGCAGCATGCCGGCGAGTCCCGCGATGTGGAACATCGGCGCACCCGGTGCGCCCACGCGGTCGGCGGACGCGAAGCCGAGGTGCGCGACCTGGCTGAAGGCGTGCATCTGGAGGTTGCGATGGGTCAGGACCGCACCCTTGGGCCGCCCCGTCGTCCCCGACGTGTACATGATGTAGGCGGGCTCGTCCTCGTCGACGACGACGTCCAGGGGCTCGGTGCTCGCGGCGGCCACCGCCGTCTCGTAGTCCTCGCTACCGGGGCCGGCGTTGCCGCCGCCGATCACCAGCGCGCTGCGGACCCCGGGTGCCTGCTCTCGGGCCTTCGCCGCGAGCCCGGCCAGTGCGCTGTCGGCGACGAGCGCCACCGCGCCGCTGTCGGAAAGCACGTAGGCCACCTCGTCGGCGACCAGCCGGAAGTTCACCGGGACGACGATCGCGCCGAGCCGGACGCCCGCGACGTAGGCCTCCAGGACCTCGATCCCGTTGAGCGCGAACACGGCCACGCGATCGCCGGCTCCGACGCCCCGGTCCCGTAGCGCGTGCGACAACCGGGTGACCCGCTCGTCCAGCTCCGCGTAGGTGCGGCCGGCCCCCTCGAAGCGGACGACAGTCGCGTCCGGGCTCTTCCGGGCGTGCCGGGCGAGCTGGTCGCTCATCGTCATGCCGCGGCCCCGCAGGACGGGTATCGAGACGCTCACGGGCACTCCTCCGGCTCGAATGTGACCCGCATCATGCACTCCGCCGTCGGTGGAGGATCGACCGTTGCTGCCGACTGCGGGGAGGAATCTGTGGACGCCGCGACCTGCTGACCGATGCGCGCACCCGCAGCATCTTTCTGGCGTTCTTCCTTGCCCGGGTCGACGATCCAGCGGTCGACCAGGACGACGTGCAGTTCCGTCAGCTGTTGGCAGGCTGGTCCTCGGCCCGCGGTCGCGAGATCCCCTCGTCATCCCGGAACAGGGCCATGACGGCCAGCCGCTTCCACAGGGCAAGGTGCGGGTCGGTGCTCGGTGGGCGGTCCTCGAAGGCGTACACGATCGCGACGCCGCGCATGCTGGTGAACAACAGCTCGCACAGCTCCGCGTAGAGCGGCGCGGCCGCCACTTCGGGGCCCCAGATCTCGTCGGCGACCCCCCGGATCGCGGCGCGCAGCCGCCGCTCCTCGACCCGCAGCGCCGCACGCAGCTCCGGGTCGGTGCGGGCCGCCGTCCACAGCTCCATCGCCGCCCGGAACGGCGGCTCCTGGAAGGTCGCCCACATCAGGTCGATCGCCCGGTCGACCCGCTCCCGGCCCTGCGGCCGATCGGCCATCAGCGCGGCGGCCCGCCGCCGGGCGTCCTCCAGCAGCGTCCGGGACAGGTGCTCGGCCGCGGCGACCAGCAGCTCCGCCCGGGACGGGAAGTGGTGCAACAGCCGGCCTCGGGAGACCCCCGCCCGCGCCTGGACCGCCAGCGTCGATGCCCCGGCGTAGCCGTCCTCCACCAGACAGGCGACCGCCGCGTCGAGGATCAGCAGGCGGCTGTCGGCGGTCCGCTTCGAGCGGGTGCGCGGTGCGGGCGGCACGTCCTCCGCGGGCGTGCGCGGGGCCGGCTCGGCGCTCATCGCGCGAAGCGTAGGCCGCGGCCGGGACCGTGAACAGTCACCGTTGACCGTTACGAGGAATCGGTGCCACGCTGCCGGCTCCGGCGGGACGACGAGAGGCAACGGCACGTGGACTTCGACGACAACCCCGAGGAAGCCGAGTACCGGGCGCACGTGCGGGCGCTGCTCGAGCAGCACACCGGTGAGTTGCTGCACGGCGGCGCGGGCGAGTCGCTCGACCCGGCCACCCACGAGGCGGAGTTCCGCCGGACCCAGCGGGTGCTGGCCGAGGCCGGGCTGATCGGCATCCCGTGGCCGCGCGAGCACGGTGGCCAGGGCGGCACGCTCGTACAGCAGGCCATTGCGGGGCAGGAGTTCTCCCGGGCGCGCATCCCCACGCTGATCAATCACATCGGGCTGGGCATGTGCGGGCCGACCGTCATCGCGCACGGCAGCGACGACCAGAAGGAGCGGTACCTCGCCCGGCTGCTGCGCGCCGACGACGTCTGGTGCCAGCTCTTCAGCGAGCCGGCGTCCGGCTCCGACCTGGCCGCGCTGCGCACCACCGCCGTCCGAGACGGCGACGACTGGGTGGTCAACGGGCAGAAGGTCTGGACGACGCTCGCGCAGGTCGCCGACTACGGCATCCTGCTGACCCGCACCGATCCCGATCGTCCCAAGCATGCCGGACTGACCATGTTCGTCGTCGACATGCACGCCCCCGGCGTCACCGTGCGACCGCTGCGCCAGATGGCCGGGGGCTCGGGCTTCAACGAGGTGTTCTTCGACGACGTGCGCATCCCCGATGCGGAGCGGCTCGGCGAGCCCGGCGAGGGCTGGCGGGTCGCGCTGACCACTCTGATGAACGAGCGGGTGGCCATCGGTGGTGGCGGCAGCGACATCGGCGTCCCGGTCGAGACCCTCGCCGCGCACGCCCGGGACCGGCTACCGGCCCTCGGTCCCGACCGTCAGGTACTGGCCCGGCAGGCGGTGGGGCGGGCGGTCGTCGCCTCGCTGGCCACCCGGTACACGGGGTACCGGCGGTTCACCGTGCTCAGTCAGGGCGGGCTGCCCGGGCCCGAGGCCAGCGCCGGCAAGCTCGCCGGCACCGCGGCGGGGCGGCTCGTGGCCGACGCCGGGGTGCGGCTGCTCGGCGACGACGCCGTGTACGGGGCGGCGGCCGACGGCGACGACACCTGGCAGGGCATGCAGGCGTACATGCCGGGGCTGGCGATCGCCGGCGGCACCGACCAGGTGCTGCGCAACATCCTCGGCGAGCGGGTGCTGGGCCTGCCACCGGAACCGCGGGCCGACAAGTCGGGCCCCTTCTCCGGAGGCACGCGATGAACTTCGACCTCGACGTCGACCAGCGGGACGCCGCTGCGGGGGCGCGCGCCTTCTTCACCGGCTCGGCGTCGCCGGCCGCCGCCCGGGCAGCCCTCGAAGGGGGCGCGGTCGAACCGGGGCACAAGGCGCTGGCCGACATCGGCTTCCTCGGCATCACCGTCGCGGAAGCGGCCGGCGGCGCGGGTGGATCGCTGCTCGACCTCGCCGTCGTCGCCGAGCAGGGCGGCGCCGTGCTGGCCGGACCGTCCCTGGTGACGGCGGCGCGGGCCGCCGTCCTGCTGGCCGGCGTCCCCGAGCTGGCGGCGCTGCTGGCCGACGGCTCGACGGCGTTCGCGGTGCTCGACGGCCCGGTCGACGGCTCGCACGCCTCGATCGACGCCGCCGGCGCCACGCTCTTCCTGGGTCTGGACGGCGGGGCGCTCGTCGTCGGCGCGGGGGAGGCAAGGGCCGGGCAACCGATGGACGCCACCCGCGGGCTGGCCTCGGTCCGGCTCACCGACCGCCGAGTGCTGCGGGAGGACGCCGGGGAGCTGTGGGCGCGGGCGCGGCAGGCGGCCGCAGTCGTGCTCGCGGCTGAGGACCTGGGTGCCGCCGACCGTGCCGTCCAGCTCGGCGTCGCCTACGCCAAGGAGCGGCAGGCGTTCGGCCGGGCGATCGGTTCCTACCAGTCGGTCAAGCACATGCTGGTCGACGCGTGGGTCGGGGTCGACCAGCTGCGCTCGCTGCTCTGGTGGGCGGCCTGGGCGGCTGATGCCGCGCCGGATGAGTTCCCGCTCGCGGCGTCCGCGGCGAAGGCCTACGCGGCCGAGGTGTTCGAACGGGCGGCCGAGACGCTGATCCAGGTGCACGGCGGCATCGGCTTCACCTGGGAGCACGATGCCCACCTGTACTGGCGGCGGGCGAAGGTCGACCGCTTGCTGCTGGGCGACGAGGCCGAGCATCTCGACACCGTCGCGCGGCTCGCGGTGGCGGGCGCCCTCCGCGCCTGACCGTTCCCGGACTTCTGGCGCCACAAGTCCGGTAGGGATGACGAGAGGGGACGGTTACGAAGCTCACCGAGATCCGCTACGAGGTGGCCGACGGCGTTGCGACCGTGACGCTGGACCGTCCGGACCACCGCAACGCGTTCAGCGGCAGGATGGCCGACGAGCTGGCGCACGCCGCTGGGGCCGCCGACGCCGACGACGACGTCCGGGTCGTCCTCGTGACCGGCGCGGGCCGGGACTTCTGCGTCGGCGCGGACCTCAGCGGCGGCCCCGACACCTTCCACCGCAACCCGTTGGAGAACCGGCCGCCGGGCCCCCTCGCCCAGGAGATCGGCGGTGTGCCGCGCGATCGCGGAGGCGTCGCCTCGCTCGCGTTCGCCGCCCTGCGCAAGCCGGTGATCGCGGCGATCAACGGCGCGGCGGTCGGGATCGGCGCGACGATGACCCTGCCGATGGACGTGCGGCTCGCGGCGGAGTCGGCCCGCTTCGGGTTCCCGTTCGTGCGGCGCGGCATCCTGCCCGAGGCCGCGTCCGGCTGGTTCCTGCCGCGCGTCGTCGGGATCAGCCAGGCGATGGAATGGGTGGCCACCGGCCGCATCTTCGACGCCGCCGAAGCGCTGCGCGGGAGGCTGGTCTCCCGCGTCCTGCCGGACGGCGACCTGCTGCCGACCGCCCGCGCCCTGGCCGCCGAGATCGTCGAGAACACCTCCGGGGTGGCGGTCGCGGCGGCCCGGCAGCTGCTCTGGTCGATGCTGGGCGCCCCGAGTCCCTGGGACTCCCACCGGCTCGAGTCGCAGGCGCTGATGGAGCTCGGGGCGGGCCCGGACGCTGCCGAGGGGATCACCTCATTCCTGGAGAAGCGGCCGCCGCGCTTCGGCACGGGGCTCGGCCCCGGAGCGGTCGCGGGGGTGCCGCGCTGGCCGCTGCCCCCGGACGACGTCGTCCCGTCGTCCTGACCTCGGCGGGCGCCCGGTCGGAGGAGAGAGACTCGTACGCGGTGAACCAGGTGCGCGCTCGATCGTTTGTCCACACCCGCTCCCGGGGCAGGAGCGTGGTGTGGACACCGAGATCACCCTGAGGGTCGACGGTGCGGCGCACCCGCTGACCGTGGACACGCGGACGACGCTGCTCGACGCGCTCCGGGAGCGACTGCGCAACACCAGCCCGAAGAAGGGCTGCGACCACGGCCAGTGCGGCGCCTGCACCGTCCTGCTCGACGGCCGCCGGGTGAACAGCTGCCTGGTCCTCGCCGTCACCGTGGGGGACGCCGAGGTGACCACCTCCGACGGGCTCGCCGCCGACGGGCAGCCGCACCGGCTGCACCGTTCCTTCGTCGAGTACGACGCGTTCCAGTGCGGCTACTGCACGCCGGGCCAGGTGTGCTCGGCCATGGGGGTGCTGGCCGAGGCGCGGGCCGGGTGGCCGAGTGCGGTGACCGGCGACCTCGACGACGCGGACGTCGACCTGACCGACGCCGAGATCCGGGAGCGGATGAGCGGCAACCTGTGCCGCTGCGCCGCCTACGCCAACATCGTCCCCGCCGTCGCCGCGGTGGCCCAGGCCGAAGGGGTGCGGCGATGAGGGAGTTCCGCTATGAGCAGGCGCCGGACGCGGCCGGAGCGGTCGCACTGCTCGCCGGCGCCCCCGGAGGCGCCTTCCTCGGTGGCGGCACGAACCTGGTCGACCTGATGAAGCTCGGGGTCGCCACCCCCGACGTCCTGGTCGACGTCCGGGAGCTCACCTCCCGGGAGATCACCGACCTGCCCGACGGCGGGCTGCGGATCGGGGCCGGCGTGCCCAACGCGGACCTCGCCGCCGACCGGCGGGTGCGCGAGCGCTTCCCGGTCCTCTCCCAGGCGCTGCTGGCCGGTGCCTCGGGCCAGCTGCGCAACCGGGCGACCACCGGGGGGAACCTGTTGCAGCGCACCCGCTGCGGCTACTTCACCGACGTCACCAAGCCATGCAACAAGCGCGCTCCCGGGAGTGGCTGCGGGGCACTGGAGGGAGTGCACCGCAACCACGCGATCCTCGGCCAGACGCTCGAGGGACCGGGCACCTGCGTCGCCACCCACCCGTCGGACATGGCGGTGGCGATGCTCGCCGTCGACGCCGTCGTCCGGGTGTTGGGGCCCGACGGGGAGCGCGCCGTCCCGATCGCAGAGCTGCACCGGCTACCCGGCGACGATCCCTCGCGTGACACGACGCTGCGGCACGGCGAGCTGATCACTGCGATCGACCTGCCCGCGCTCGCCTTCCCCTCCCGCTACCGCAAGGCCCGGGAGCGGGCCTCCTTCGCCTTCGCCCTGGTCAGCGTGGCTGCGGCGCTGCGGGTCGAGGACGGCGTCGTCCGCGACGTCCGCCTGGCGCTGGGCGGGGTGGCGCACAAGCCCTGGCGGGTGCAGGCCGCCGAGCAGGCGCTGGTCGGCGGGCCGGCCACCGAGGAGGCCTTCGCCGCGGCTGCCCGGGCCGAGCTCGACGCGGCCACCCCGCTGCGCGACAACCGGTTCAAGGTGCCGCTCGCCCGCAACCTCGTCGTCCGCACGCTCCTGGACCTGGTGGAGGTCTCCCGATGACGACGATCGATCGCGTGGTCGGTGCCGGGGTGGACCGCATCGACGGGCCGGCCAAGGTCCGCGGCACCGCGCCGTACGCCTACGAGCAGGACCCGGGCGAACCGATCGCCCACCTCGCCGTCGTCCAGAGCACCGTGAACCGGGGCCGGGTCACCCGCCTCGACCCGGCGCGGGCCGAGGCGATGACGGGCGTCCTGACCGTGCTGACGCCGGACAACGCCCCCCGGCTGGCCGAGGGGCTCGCCTCGGATCTGCCGGTCCTGCAGTCGCTCGACGTGGCCTACCAGGGGCAGGTGGTGGCCGCCGTCGTGGCGGAGACCTCGGAGATCGCCAGGGCCGCGGTCGGCGCCGTCCTCGTGGAGTACGCGGCGGAGGAGCCCGACGTGGTCCTCAGCGCCGACCGCCAGGACCTCTACGCGCCGGAGCAGGTGAATGCCGGCTTCGCCACCGACTCGATCATCGGCGACGTCGACCAGGCACTTGGGGCCGCGGCCGTCACCGTCGACGCCACCTACGAGACGCCTACCCAGCACAACAACCCCATCGAGATGCACACCTCGATGGCCCGCTGGGACGGCGACTCGCTCACGATGTGGGACGCCAACCAGGGCCCGCACACCATCGTGAACGATCTCGCGAAGGGCTTCGGGCTCGACCGCGGGCAGGTGCGGGTCATCTCGCCGTACGTCGGCGGTGCGTTCGGGTCGAAGGCGTTCACCCACCCCAACCAGATGCTGGCGGCGATGGCCGCGCGGGTGGTAGCGCGGACGGTTGTGTTCGAGCTGAGCCGGCAGCAGATGTTCTCCCTGGTCGGTCACCGCACGCCGACGATCCAGCGGGTCCGGCTCGGCGCGGATGCCGACGGCCGGCTCACCGCGATCAGCCACGAGGTCGTCGAGCACACCGCGCGGATCATGGAGTTCGCCGAGCAGACCGCGACCCCGACGCGCCTCATGTACGCGGCGGAGAACCGGCGGACGACGCACCGGCTGGCCCGGCTCGACGTCCCGCCGCCGACGATCATGCGGGCGCCGGGGGAGACGCCCGGCATGTTCGCGCTGGAGTCGGCGATGGACGAGTTGGCGGCAGCTCTGGGCATGGACCCGATCGAGCTGCGCATCCGCAACGAGCCGGCGCAGGACCCCGAGCGCCACGTGCCGTGGTCCAGCCGCCACCTCGTCGAGTGCCTGCGCACCGGCGCTGAGCGGTTCGGCTGGGCGGGGCGTGACCTGCGCCCGCGGAAGCGCACCGAGGGGCGCTGGCTGGTCGGCACCGGCGTCGCGTCGGCGACCTACCCGACTCGCCGGCGCAGGGCGCAGTGCCGCATCTCCGTCGACGGGCGCGGCCGGTACACCGTCGAGATCGACGGCTCCGACATCGGCACCGGCGCCTGGACGGCGCTCTCGCAGATCGCGGCGGACGCGCTGGCCACGGATCTGGGCTCGATCGAGCTGCACATCGGCGACAGCCGGCTGCCCCGCGCCGGGGGAGCCGGAGGCTCGACGGGGCTTGCGTCGTGGGGCTCGGCGATCGTGCTCACCGCCCGGGATCTGCGCCGGCGGCTGGACGACGAGTATGGCGGGCAGCTCCCGGCCGACGGGGTGAGCGTCGACGGCGGGGTGGAGGGCGAGGGGCCGCACGCGAAGACCCACTCGATGCACGCCTTCGGCGCGCACCTCGTCGAGGTGCGGGTCGACCAGGACACCGGCGAGGTCCGGGTGCCCCGGGCGACCAGCGTGTACGACGGCGGGACGATCGTGAACGCGAAGACGGCGCGGTCGCAGTTCCTCGGCGGTTTCAGCATGGGTGTCTCGATGGCCCTGCACGAGGAGTCGCTGATCGACCCGCGGCTGGGTCACTACGTCAACCACGACCTGGCCGGGTACCACGTCGCCACCAATGCCGACATCGGTGAGCTCGACATCTCCTGGCTCGACGAGCCGGATGAGCTGGCCAACGAGCTCGGCCTGAAAGGGATCGGCGAGATCGGCATCACCGGTGCCGCGGCGGCCGTCGCCAACGCCTACTGGCACGCGACGGGGCTGCGGGTCCGCGACCTCCCGATCACCCCGGACAAGTACTTCCGCGAGCTAGACCTCGCCTGAGCGGACTTTCGGCGCCGAAAGTCCGGAGGTCCCCCCGAACTTTCGGCGCCGAAAGTCCATGGAATCGAGCCGGACGGGCGTGGTGACGTCGGCGCCGGACCCGATGCCCTCGGTGTCCGGGGTGAGCGCCGCGACGACGTCCTCCTCGTCCTCGTGGGCCCGGCGGACCGCCGCGGTCAGTAGACGCAGCTGCCGGTCCAGCGGAGCCTGCCGGTCAGGGGGAGCCACCGACTTCAGGTCCTCCAGCGCTGCGCACAGGCGGCGGCTCACCTGCGGCTCCGAGGCTCCGGCCAGCCGGACCTCGTCGAAGGCCAGCCGTACGTAGCCCTCCCAGCTCACGGCCCGCTCGACCAGCCGAACGACGCCGTCCTGGTCGCGGTGCTCGCCGCTGGGGAAGGTCTGGGGGGCGAGCTGACGCAGCAGGTCGTGCAACCGGTGCACCGCCTGCACAGTGGTCGTCGGGTCGTCGAACGGCTGGGCGATGGACCGCACGGCGATGTCCACGAGCTTGCGGAAGCCGTAGGCCAGGTCCTCGGTGTGCACCCGTTCCGGACCGATCATCACGAGCCTGGTGATCTCCTCGGGCCGCAGCCGGGGCGCGGCGTGGCCGTCGCCGGCCACCGTCGCCGGGAGGCCGGGATGGACCCGGAACAGCGGAGTGCCGCCGACCACGAAGTCGCCGACGACCGGGACCATCTCGAGGACACAGTCCGCACGGCGGGCCGCGGCGACCAGACCCGACCGGTCGACCCGCATCACGTTCCCGGGCTCCTGTGCGATGACCTCGTCCGCCTCGCTCACGTCGACGGGCACCTCCCCGGGGTGCCTGCGGAGGATCAGCTCACGCGAGCGGTCGCCGATCAGGTCGATCAGCCCCGACACGCGCAGGCCCTGGCCGGCGTGGTGCACGAACACGATGAGCACGGAGACGCTGGCGAACATGAGCACGTAGGACAGCAGCATCGACAGGCCGGGAACGGTCCCGGTATCGGAGCCGCGGATCTCGCGCAGGGTCAGGATCGTGACGACGAAGGTGGCGCCGAACAACCCGATCGCCAGCTGACTGAACCGGTCGGCGAGCAGGGCCCCCACGATCCGGGGCGAGAACTGGCCCATCGCCAGCTGGACCGCGACGAGCGTGACCGTCAGGACGAGGCTGGTCAGCGAGGCCATCGCCGTGGCGAACGTCGACAGGATCGTCTGCGCGTCCGAGGGCGTGCCGGTGACCGACTGCGGCACGAGCGTGTAGCCGGACGTGCGGTCCAGCGCGAGCGTGCCGAGCACCAGCAGAGTCCCGCCCAGCAGGCAGAGCAGCGGCAGAGGCCACAGGCTGTGATGGACGACGCGCTGGATGCGGAACGCGAGCATGCGGCCCCCGAGACGTCATGGCGGACGGGTCGGAACCGGCCACCGTCCGGGGCGCCGGCCCCGCCAGTCCAACGGGGGGCGGACCGGCGTGTCCATCGGCAGAACGGCCGATTCATCACCGGCACACCGGGGGCAGCCGCTCCCGGTGCCGGTTCAGGACGGGTCGAGGTGGCGGAGGAGGGTCTCGCCGATGTCGCGCATCGCGGCCACCTGCTCCGGGGACAGCTGGTCGAACAGGTGGGTGCGGACGCTCGCGACGTGCACGGGCGCCGCCGCCTCGAGCGCGGTGAAGCCCTCGTCGGTGAGCACGGCCAGCTGACCGCGGCCGTCCTCGGCGCACACCTGCCGCCGGACCCAGCCGCGCTCCTCCAGCCGGGAGACCGCGTGCGAGAGGCGGCTACGGGAGGAGAGGCAGCGGTCGGCGAGCTCGCTCATCCGCATCATCCGGCCGGGCGTCTCCGACAGCGCCACGAGGATCTCGTAGTACGCGTGGGAGATCCCGGTCACATGCGTGAGCTCGCGGTCGAGCCGGTCCATCAGCAGCTGAGCGCTGGAGAGCCAGGCCCGCCAGGCCTTCTGCTCCTCGGGGTCGAGCCAGCGCGGCTCCACGGCCTCGGAGGGTCCCGAGGAGGGAGACGACGCGTGCACACTCATGCCCCTAGAGTACTAGCGGAATACTTCAGGCTTCAACTACGCTACCGTCGAGCAGAAGATCAAGCGCTCAACCAATCTCGGAGGCTTTCCACATGACCAGCTCCACCAGCGTTCAGATCCCCGGCTACGTCGTCGGCACCTGGGACATCGACGCAGCACACTCCACCGTCGGCTTCTCGGTCCGCCACATGATGGTCAGCAAGGTTCGCGGCTACTTCCGTGAGTTCTCCGGTGAGCTCGTCACCGCCGAGGACCCCGCGCAGTCCAGCGTCACCGCCACCGTCAACATGGACTCGATCGACACCCGTCAGGAGCAGCGCGACGCGCACATCCGCTCCGCTGACTTCTTCGACGTGGGCAACCACACCGAGATGACCTTCCGTTCCACCAGCGTCCGCACCGACGGCGCCGACTGGACCGTCGAGGGCGACCTCACCATCAAGGGCATCACGAAGCCGGTCACCCTGGAGCTGGAGCTCAACGGCTTCGGTCCGGACGCATACGGCGGCACGCGCGCAGGCTTCTCCGCCAAGACGGAGATCTCCCGCAAGGCCTTCGGTGTCGACATCGACATGCCGATGGACGGCGGCGGCGTCGTCGTCAGCGACAAGATCAACGTCGAGCTCGAGATCGAGGCCGTGCTCCGCACCGCCTGATCCAGCACTACCTCCCACGAGGGCCCCGGGCGATGCCGCCCCCGGGGCCCTCGTGGCGTGTCGGGACCCCTCTGACGGGCCGCCCTGCACCTCGGTGCCCGGCGGCTGCCCCCGGACCTCGACGCCGCGCTCGGCCCGGCGGTCGACGTGCCGGTGATCGCGCCCTACGGCCGGGCTGGTTCGACACCTCTGACGGCGGCGCCTGGGCCATCGCGCCGCGGGCGCGCCCTGTGAGCAAGTGCACAGGCCGCTCTCCGGAAACTCCACGGTTCGGAGCAGACCATCGGAGGCGTGAGGTGGAACGCGGCCACGGCCGGCCCCTGGCTGGGCACGGCCGCCCGTCTCGTCCTCGGCGGCGTGTTCGTCGTCGCGGGCGCGCTGAAGGTCCCGGACCCGGGGGCGGCCGTGCGTGCCGTCCGGGCCTACCGGCTGCTGCCCGAGTCGCTCGTCGCCCCCGTGGCCTTCGGGCTGCCCGTCATCGAGATCGCGGTGGGACTGGCGCTGCTGCTCGGCGTCTTCGTCCGCACGGCGTCGATCGCGGCCGCCGTCCTGCTCGTCGTCTTCCTCGTGGGCGTCGGCTCCGCCTGGGCCCGCGGCCTCCGGATCGACTGCGGCTGCTTCGGCAACGGTGGTGAGGTGACCGCGGGGGAGACGGCGTATCCCCTCGAGGTGCTCCGTGACGCTGCGCTGGTGGTCGTCGCGCTCCTGCTCGCCCGGTGGCCGGCATCCCGGCTCGCTCTCGGCGGCCGTTCGGTCGCCGGAACCACAGATCGCAAGGAGTACTCCCGTGCCCGCTGAGACCACCCGCGCGGCCAATCGTGAGCGGCTCGCCGCCCGCCGCGCGGCCGAGGCGGCCGCTCGCGCGCAGGCCGAGCGCCGTCGGCGGACAGTTCTCGGTGGAGTCGTCGCAGCGGTCGCCGTCCTCGTCGCGCTGGTCGCCGTGATCGTGGTGCAGACGCATCGAACGTCCACGTCGGCCAACGCCGCGGTGCCTGCCAACACGGTCGACGGCACCGTCATCTCCGTGGGCTCGGCAGACGCCCCGGTCACGGTCGACCTCTACGAGGACTTCCAGTGCCCCAACTGCAAGGCCTTCGAGGACGCGAGCGGCAGAACCGTCGCCCAGCTCGTCGCCGACGGCACCGTGCAGGCGCACTACCACGGCATGGCCTTCCTCGACACGAGCGCCAACGGCCGGTACTCGACCCGGGCCCTCAACGCCGCCGCGGTCGTCGTCGCGACCGCCGGCCCCGGGGCCTTCCAGGCCTTCCACGACCTGCTCTTCGCGAACCAGCCCGTAGAGGGCGGGTCCGGGCTGACCGACGCCCAGCTGGTGCAGTACGCGACGCAGGCCGGAGCGGCGGGCAGCTCGGTCGAGCACGACATCCGGAACCTGACGTACGGCGACTGGGTGAAGACGGCCACCGACCAGGCGAGCAAGGACGGCGTGACGGCGACCCCGACCGTGTTCGTCGATGGGCACAAGCTCGCCGACCTCTCCTCGGCCGGGCTGACCTCCGCCGTCACCGCGGCTGCCGCCGGCTGAGCGGGCACAATGGCCATGGTGGCCGCCAGGGGGAGACTGGGAGACATGTCGACCTCGACCCTGACCCGCACCCGCTTCCCCTCCGCCCTGCTCGTGGCCGTCGGCCTGGCCGCCGGCTTCGGCATCGCGCAGGGCACGGGTGTTCGCGCGCTGGGCGGCGCGGTCTTCGCCCTCGGTGGGCTGGGTGCGGCCTGGCTGTGGGTGCAGCGGCGCGGCTGGGCGGTGGCGCTCGGCCTCGGCGCCCTGTACGTCGCGGCCTTCGTCCTGGCCCACGTGCTGGCACTCGGGGCCGGTTTCCCGGCCTGGTTGGCGGTGAGTCTGGTCACTCTTGTCGCCGCAGGGGTGACGTTCGGGGTGGCCGACGGCCTGCGAACGGACGCCGCGGGGAACTGAGCGACTAGCATGGGAAGGTCGCCGGGCCGGCGACCGTTACTCCCATGACGGGCGCATCAGAGCGCCGAATCCCCGAATGACTTTCTGAGGTGCCTTTTCGCATGCCCACCCGCGACGACTTGCGCAACGTGGCGATCATCGCCCACGTCGACCACGGCAAGACCACCCTGGTCGACGCCCTCCTCCGCCAGGCGGGCGCCCTCGGGCGGTCCAAGGGCGAGGGCACGGACAACGACTCGACGCAGGACCGGGTCATGGACTCGATGGACCTCGAGCGCGAGCGCGGGATCACCATCCTCGCGAAGAACACCGCGATCCACC